>NZ_JBMPPI010000005.1:51577-357912 GCF_049340245.1 Undibacterium sp. TC4M20W | reverse complement strand
CTCACCGACATTGCCAGAACTACCAAACAAACCGCTTATCGCATTAAACACGGCCTTTTGGACCATTACTTATGTCAGCAACTCAGAAATCCTTCTATTTCTATGCGTTTTGCGTAAGTCCTAATTAATATAAATTGCATATTTGAAAACTTCAGCAAGGCAAAGCTTCTGATCAGCTTGGGCAACAGGTAGAATAGCGGTATGACTACAGAATTAATTACCTCCCCTGAAGCGACCACCGAAGTTGTCGTCAGCAAGCCCTACGAGCCTGCCTTTATTCACCTGCGCATACATTCCGAATATTCGATCGTGGATGGCCTGGTGCGTATTGATGATGTCATTAAGGCAGCAGTAAAAGACAAACAGCCAGCAATGGCTATTACTGATCTGGCGAATTTGTTCGCCATGGTGAAATTTTATAAATCCGCGCGTGGCAAGGGCATGAAGCCCATCGCTGGTTGCGATGTCTGGATCAGCAATGATGTCGATCGTGACAAACCATCCCGGTTGCTTTTGCTGGTCAAGAACAAGCTTGGTTATTTGCAGTTGTGCGAATTGCTGGCACAGGCATGGCTGACTAACCAGCACAAGGGCCGGGCGGAAATCCGCTATGAATGGTTGCAGAGTATTTTTGAAGAAGGCAAGGGCGGTGGCCTGATCGCTATTTCTGGCGCGCATTTTGGTGATGTTGGTGTTGCTATCGATAACGGCAATCTTGAATTGGCAGAACAAAACGCCAGGCGTTGGGCCAGTATTTTCCCGAATCATTTTTATATAGAAATTCAAAGGGCAGGCCAGGCAAACATGGACAACCATGTGCGTGCTGCCGTGGCGCTGGCTGGCAGACTCAAATTGCCGGTAGTGGCAACTCATCCTGTGCAATTCATCAGCAAGGACGACTACACCGCCCATGAAGCGCGGGTCTGTATTGCCGAAGGCGATATGCTGGCTAATGGCCGCCGCGTACGCAGGTTCAATGAGCAACAATGCTTCAAGACCCAGGCTGAGATGGCAGAGCTGTTTGCCGACCTGCCAGCAGCACTGCGCAATTCAGTTGAAATCGCCAAGCGCTGTAACCTGGTACTGGAGCTGGGTAAACCGAAGTTGCCGGATTTCCCTACGCCTGAGGGCATGACCATTAATGACTTTTTGGAGCATGAGTCCAGGCGCGGTCTTGAGTTTCGTCTCAATCAAATTTTCCCGAATGAAGAAAAGCGTGAGAAAGAGCGCGCCCGTTATGAGGCACGATTGAAGTTTGAAACTGACACCATCATCAAGATGGGTTTCCCAGGTTACTTTCTCATCGTTGCTGACTTTATCCAGTGGGCAAAAAACAATGGCGTGCCAGTAGGGCCGGGCCGTGGTTCTGGTGCTGGTTCTCTGGTTGCATATTCACTGCTGATTACTGATCTTGACCCTTTGCAGTACAACCTGCTGTTCGAACGTTTCTTGAACCCAGAGCGGGTATCCATGCCCGACTTTGATATTGATTTTTGTCAGGAAGGCCGCGACAAGGTCATTCAATACGTGAAAGACCGTTACGGTAAAGAAGCGGTGTCGCAGATTGCCACCTTCGGTACCATGGCTGCCAAGGGCGCGATACGCGACGTCGGCCGGGTGCTGGATTTTGGCTATATGTTTTGCGATGGTGTCTCCAAACTGATCCCGTTCAAACCGGGCAAGCAAGTCACGATTGCCGAGGCGATTGTTGAAGAACCTTTGCTGGCTGAACGCCAGGAAAACGAAGAAGAAGTCAAAACCCTGCTTGACCTCGCGCAACAGGTAGAAGGTATTACCCGTAATATCGGTATGCATGCCGGTGGTGTATTGATTGCACCAGGCAAGCTCACGGATTTTTGCCCGCTCTACACTCAGGGTGGTGATTCTGGCGTGGTGTCGCAATACGATAAAGACGACGTTGAGGCTGTGGGCCTGGTCAAGTTCGACTTTTTGGGTTTGACCACGTTGACCATTCTTGACAGGGCAGTGCGCTATATCAAGATGATGGACCCGGCCATGGCAGATTTTGATCTGGCCAAATTGCCGCTGGATGACAGGCCATCTTATGAATTGCTGACCAAGGCCAAGACCGTGGCCGTGTTCCAGCTGGAAAGCCGCGGCATGCAAGGCATGCTGAAAGATGCGCGTCCTGACCGTTTTGAAGACATTATCGCGCTGGTGGCTTTGTACCGCCCGGGTCCTATGGACCTGATCCCGGATTTCTGCAAACGTAAACACGGTGAACGTTTCGATTATCCTGACCCACGTACCGAAGGTATTTTGTCTGAAACCTACGGCATCATGGTGTATCAGGAACAGGTTATGCAAATGGCCCAGGTGGTCGGTGGTTACTCACTCGGCGGTGCGGATTTGTTGCGCCGTGCCATGGGTAAGAAAAAAGCAGAAGAAATGGCCGAACATCGCCAGATTTTCCGCGATGGTGCAGCCAAGGATGGCTTGCCGCAAGAAAAAGCCGACGAGATTTTCGATTTGATGGAAAAATTCGCGGGCTATGGTTTTAATAAATCCCATGCTGCTGCGTATGCCTTGCTGTCTTATCACACCGCTTATCTGAAGGCGCATCATGCTGCTGCCTTCATGGCAGCCAATATGTCGCTGGCCATGGATGATACTGACAAGGTCAAGATCCTGGTCGAAGATGCGATCGATATCTGCAAGCTCAAAATGCTGCCGCCAGATATCAATCAAAGTGAATACCGCTTCATGCCCGTTGCCGAAGCTGGTAAAAAATCCAGCCAGATACGCTATGGCATGGGTGCTGTCAAAGGTTCCGGCCAGAATGCGATAGAAAGCATTATCACGGCCAGAAAAGAAGGCGGACCATTTAAGGATTTGTTCGATTTCTGCAAACGTGTTGATAAACGCCAGGTTAATCGCCGCACGGTAGAGTCACTGATACGTGCCGGTGCCATGGATTGCCTGGGCAAAGACCGTGGCGTCTTGCTGGCCACCGTCGATTTTGCGCTGGAAGCAGCGATGCAGGCAGAAGCTGCAGCAAACCAGGTCAGCCTGTTTGGCGATGACGACGATTTGATTGCACCACCAGATTATCTGGATGTAGCAGTCTGGACAGACAAGAAACGCCTGACGGAAGAAAAACTGGCGCTGGGCTTTTACTTGTCCGGCCATCTGTTTGATTCGTATGCGCCAGAAGTACGCCAGTTCATCAAAACTACCCTGGCCAAGCTGGAACCTTCACGCGACTTGCGCCTGATTTGCGGCATCATCACTGGTGTGCGTACGCAGATGACACAGCGCGGCAAATTGCTCATCGTCAGCCTTGATGACGGCACTGCCGTGGTCGAGGTAACGGTGTATAGCGAGATCATGGAAGAATTCAAATCCCTGTTCAAGGAAGATGAATTCCTGGCTGTGCTGGGCAAGGTGTCGGAAGACAGGTTCTCAGGCGGCTTGCGTATCTCGGCTGAAAAAGTCATGGACATAGGTCGTGCCCGTGTGCAGTTTTCACAGGGTTTGCGCCTGACCTTGACATCGACAGCAGACACCAAAAAGCTGCAAGAGCTGCTGAAGCCGCATTTGAACGCCGATGGTTGCCCGGTATTGATACGCTACCAAAATGCCAATGCCAGCGCAGAAATGTATCTGTCCGACCAGTGGCGGGTGAACCCGGACGATGTCTTGCGGCAGAACCTGGGTGAATGGCTATCCATGAAAAACGTCAAAATTGAATACGCTTGATTCCATGGATACCAGTAGTGTATTACCAGTGGGTGGTGGCTCATCGCAAATGAAGCTGCAAGTGGAGATGCAGACAGAGCCGCAAGCCGGCTGGCGCCAATCCTTGCCGCATCAGATATTGACAGGCTTGCCGCTGACCTTGTTTTTCCCTGTTGGTGTCATGTATGCCGGCGTGCTGCTGTTTTATATCAGTTTGCTGGTATCGGGTGGCTACCTGGAGAAGATGCACAGGATCAGGCAAAGTGCGATGTTGCTGCCGATACTTGGCCTGAGCCTGGTCAGTATCGTGCTGGCGGCGATGCAGGATATACCGCCAGAAATAAGCAAGGAATTTTGGCCCGGGCTTGTGCATTACCAGACGTATTTGTTTCTACTGCCTTTCCTGACCGTGGCTGCCGGCGTTTGGCAAAGGCGGGCGATGTATGTTTTCTTTGCTGGCGCAGTGCTGGCGGCAACCCTGTTTGTGGCAAATTTTTTCCATCTCTTGCCTGTCAATACTGTATTTCGCAGCTATGTGATTTATGAGGGAAATAAATCCATCTTGCTTGGCATATTGATGGCGATTGCTGCCGCCTGGATGTTGCATGATTTGCGCACGCACCGTGATCACCTGGTCTGGCGCGTGCTGGCAATGGTATATGTGGCAGCAGCACTGGTCTTGCTGGCAAAAACCAGAACTGCCAGCCTGCTGTTTTTTATCCTGTGTGGTGTGCTGATCTTGCGCCAGATAGGCTGGTCATGGCGGGTAGTGGCTGTGCCTTTGATCTTGCTGGCAGCACTTGGCGGCGGCTGGAAATATGCATTGAGCCTGCCACCACCGGCGGCTTGTGAAGTGCGATTGGTGCAAGCCGGGCCATGGGAAATTTTTAAATTGCGCAGCCTGTGTACTGTGCATCAACTGCATGATTTTTCCCAGGGACGTAAAGTCAATGACGATGGCATGCGTCTGGAACTTTACAAGATTACCAGCGAGATCATTGCCGAGAAACCCCTGGCAGGTCATGGTATTGCTACCTGGATGTATCTTTACCAGAACAAAGCCAGGGGCCTCATCAGTTCTACCATGACGACGCCACACAATGATTATTTGTTGTACCTGACAGAAGTGGGTGTCATCGGTTTGTTGGCCCTGCTGGCGATCTGGGCGACCCAATACTGGGTGGCTTACCGAATGGCCGTACATGAAAACCCCAATACCAGGGAAATGGCTATGCCCTTGCTGATGCTGACTATCGCCATGATGCTGGGTGGCATGTTCAATGCGATCTTGCGTGATGCTGTGTTTGGCATGGCTTTCATGATCCTGCTGGCGATACCGCTGGCTGGCATGCGTAATAAAAACTAGTCGCGCCGCAGATAGATTATTTATGCGCAAGCCTGATTGATTAATTGATTGAGCGGCTTGTGCCAAGACAGGATATGAATTTCATACTATGAGTTTGATCAATAAAGAAACCATCGATGTGTTCCGCCGCTTGTGGCAGTCCATCGCGCCTTATCGCTCCCGCGTGTGGTGGGCCTTGCTGACCATGCTGGGCACGGCTTCGACGGAAGTCATGTTCCCCAAGGTGCTGGGCTACATTCTCGATCACGGTTTTAATGCCGATGCGAAAAAGCTTGCCCTGTGGATGGTGCCAACGGCCATTATTGCCATCTTTTTGTTTCGCGGCATTTGCACGTTTACTACCAGTTATCTGATGACCTGGATTTCGACCAGGTTATTGAATCAACTACGCGCCAAGGTGTTTGACCGCATCCTGAATGTGCCCATCAGCTTTTACCAGAGTGAATCAAGTGGCCGCATCATCAACACCATCATGTTTGAGGCGCAGCAAATCGTCGAGATGCTCAAGGTCTCGATGACCACGCTGTTCCGCGATTCATTGACGGTGATGGTATTGCTGGCTGCCTTGTTGTGGCGTAACTGGCAGTTGACCATCATTGCTCTCATCATGATGCCGGTCATGGCTTTTCTGGTACGTGGTGTCAGCAAGCGCTTGCGCAAACTCAATCAAAGCCAGCTCGATGTCAGCAATGAACTGACCCAGGTCATAGAAGAAGCAACGCGTGCCAGCCAGGTCATACGTATTTTTGGTGGACAGAAATATGAGCAGGAAAGATTCGAAGCCAAGAATGAAAAATTGCGTGGCTATGCCATGCGTACCACCATTGCCGTGGCATCAACGACGCCATTGACACAACTGGCGGCGGCGATTGCAGTGGCGGTGGTTATCATGTTCGCCGTGTCGCAGGCAGCGCAAGATTCGACTACGGCAGGCCGCTTCATAGAATTTGTCAGTCTCATGATGCTGTTGCTGACACCTTTGAAACGGCTGGCAGACTTGAACGGCCCCATGCAGCGCGGTATGGCTGCGGCAGAGTCGGTATTTGCTCTCATCGATACCTTGCCAGAAAACGATAGTGGCAAAGCCCTGCCAGCCCGCGCGCAAGGCAAGCTGGAATTTGTACACACCAGTTTCTCTTATCCTGGTCAGGAGCAGGAAGCTCTGAAAGATATCAACCTCAGCATTGCACCGGGCGAGACCATCGCCCTGGTCGGCATGTCTGGCGGCGGCAAGACTTCGCTGGTGAATCTGGTGCCACGCTTTTACACGCCGGATTCTGGCGATATCCTGCTCGATGGTATTTCATTGCATGACATTTCCTTGACTAGCCTGCGCGAACAAATTGCCATGGTCAGCCAGAATGTCGTTTTGTTTGATGACACCCTGGTGTCGAATATTGCTTATGGCGATGCCAACCCAGACCCAGCACGCGTAGCAGCGGCAGTGCAGGCCGCACACCTGACCGATGTCGTGCGCGATTTGCCCGACGGCTTGAATACGGTAATAGGCGATAACGGCATGCGCCTGTCCGGTGGTCAGCGACAGCGGCTGGCGATTGCCCGCGCCATTTATAAGAATGCACCTATCCTCATTCTGGATGAAGCTACCTCTGCACTCGACAGCGAGTCTGAACGTGCTGTACAGGCCGCACTGGACGAACTGATGCTGGGCCGTACCACGCTGGTCATCGCCCATCGCCTGTCAACGATTGAACGCGCCAGCCGCATTGCGGTACTGGTCGATGGCAAAATCATCGAGATGGGTACCCACGCAGAATTGCTGGATAATGGTGGCACTTATGCCAACCTGCATCGCCTGCAGTTTGCTGCTTGATTGATAAAGGAGAAACCATGACTACCGCGATTTCCCGTTTCCCTGTTCCAGAAATAAAAGACTTGCCTGACGACATACGCGAGAAAGTATTGGCCGTGCAGGAAAAAGCTGGTTTCGTACCAAACGTATTCCTGACCCTGGCGCACAGGCCAGATGAATTCCGCGCCTTCTTTGCCTATCACGATGCCCTGATGCTAAAAACCACCGGCAACCTGAACAAGGCAGAGCGTGAAATGATAGTCACCGCCACCAGTGCGAAAAACAATTGCCTGTATTGCGTGGTCGCTCATGGTGCCATCTTGCGCATCTATGCCAAGAATACTCTCGTGGCTGACCAAGTCGCTGTCAATCATTTGAAGGCAGACATCACCCCACGTCAAAGTGTCATGCTGGATTTTGCGATCAAGGTTTGCCTGGATTCGCAAAGCGTCAATGATGCTGACTACGCCTTGTTGCACAGCCATGGTTTTGATGATGAAGATATCTGGGACATCGCTGCTATTACCGCATTCTTTGGTTTGTCGAACCGCATGGCAAATGTGATTTCCATGCGCCCGAATGATGAGTTCTTCCTCATGGGGCGCACGCCAAGATGAGTGTCGTTGTGCAAAGTGCTGTAAGCCGTATTCTTGTCATTGCACCCAACTGGATAGGCGATGCCGTCATGGCTCAGCCTTTGCTGCAATTGCTGAAGCGCGACCACCCGCAAGCTGCGATCGATGTGCTGGCACCCGCCTGGGTAGCACCGGTTTTGCGCGCCATGGTGGAAGTGGATACCGTACTGGAAACACCTTTCAAACATGGCTCACTGCAATTGCGTGAGCGTTGGCGTTATGCAAAAATCTTGCGTCAGCGTGGCTATGCAGCCGCCTATGTGTTGCCGAATACCCTCAAATTTGCACTGCTGCCCTGGATGGCAGGCATCAAAAAGCGGGTAGGCTACAAGGGGGAAAGCCGCTACGGCCTTATCAATGTCATGCATCATGACAGCAAGCCCGTACCACGCGCCATGGTGGCATTTTATGCAGCGCTGGCTAGTAAGCCAGTAACTGAGCTTGCACAGAGTTTCCCCAAACCGCGCTTGCAAATTACACCTGTGCAGATAGATACAGTCTTGCAGGAGATGGGTTTGTCAGCAAAACAGCCTTTGATCTGTTTTGCTCCGGGTGCCGAATTTGGTAATGCCAAGCGCTGGCCTGTCAGCCATTTTGCAGAACTGGCGAAGACCATTCTGCAAGCACATTCTGATGCGCAAATTGTCTTGCTGGGTTCACCCAAGGATGTTGAAGTTTGCCAGCAGATACAGGCAGCTAGTCCTGCAATTCATCAGTTCGCTGGCAAGACCAGGCTTGATCAGGCACTGGCACTGATAGCAGCAAGCGATGCCATGGTGTCAAATGATTCTGGCTTGTTGCACATTGCCTCTGCATTCAACAGACCTGTCATTGCTATCTATGGTCCAACCGATCCTGATCATGCACCGCCATTTTCTGATATCGCGCACTCGTTGTCGCTACGTCTTGCTTGTGCCCCTTGCAAGCAAAGAGAATGTCCTCTTGGCCATCACGACTGCATGAACAAACTCGATAGCCAGATGGTGTGGAAGCCCTTGCAGCCTATCCTTGCAGCATCAGCCGCAGCCTGATTTATTTCCTCGGTATATTGACCGCAGGCAGTGAGCCATCTTGCTGCCCCTTCCTGATGGCTTTATTGATTTGCTCAATGATGCCCTTGTCCTCGGATGCCAGGATCGCAAAGTGGATGTAATCCACAAACAGATAATGCTCAAGTACTTTGAATGTCACGCCAGGTGGCATAGGCGTGTCTGGTGCAATGTCTGGCATGCTCTTGTTCAGCATGGCTTCAACCTTGCGCGGGTCGGGATCATGGTGGCTGAACAGCATGACGTCAGTGCGCTTGCTGAGTAGTTTTTTAAGACGCGAGGGCAGGGAATACACATCATCTTCTATCACCAGCAATTCAGCTTTTGCCTTGTCAAATTCATCGCCATAAGTTGAGCCACGTATCATGCTGACGGTCTTGCCTTGTAAGTCAGCAATTTTGGAAAATGGAAAAGTCTGGTCACTTCTGACCACCAGCCAGATAAAAGTGCCGAACGCCGGGATAGAAAAATGCAGGGTTTGCGCCCGCTCCTTCGTCTTGGACAAACCAAAAGCCAGGCCTTCACCTTCATTCAGGTTTTGCAGCAAACGGGCCCAGGGATAACGCCGATACTCAAACTGCAACTGCAATTCTTTTTCAACATAGGCTACACATTGCTGAAAGACAGGATTAAACGGGATTTGCGGTGTGTTGGTGGCATTTGACTCTACAATCAAAAAGACTTGCTTGCGCAATTGCGCTGCCCAGACAGAAGTTGAAAACAGCAAGGGAAGAGCGCTTAATAGATATCTTCTGAGTTGATGTGATTTTTTTAATATCATCGTTGTGATTTCCCCGCAATTTAACTGTGCATAGTGATCAACAATCGCTATATCAAAAAATATTCTACTCCTTATGATCTTTGAATAAGTTCGAGATACTGTTAATTAAACTTACTTCCATCGCCTGAAGCTGATGCAAACACCGTGTGGCGTACAAAAAATCTGAGGTATGTTTGGCCATGAAGGGCTCCGGGGGCAAGAGCCTTCATGCAGGTAAGAGAACTTGAGTGATGATTTTGGTGCTAACTAAACAAGATACTCACTCTATTTTTGTCGGTTGCGCAGACCTTTTCTTAATGATTTCTATCCTGGCTTTCAGGCTACGCAATTCTTTCAGTGATTTGGCCGCTTTGGGAGACAGGTGTTCTGAGTCTTTCACGATATCCAATAATACATCAGTGATCTGACCAAGTTGAGTGCCGTAGGATGCAAGCTGAAATGCCTGCGCTTCTATTCCTGCATCCCCAGAAACAGGAGGAATCATATTGTAGAACCATGTTGTATTCGGCTCTATGCTTTGCGCGACACTGCCACTCCAGGGAAAGTGAACCTGTGGTGACCAAACCCATAACCATGGATACATGATAGCTCCTTGTTTGATGAAAAATTTCAATAAACAGTCACTGGCTGCATAAGGTAAGAATGTCGCTTATTACCAGCACACTCCACTAACATAACTTAGATCTTGGAAGAAGTGAATAAATTGCTATTAATTTCATCGATTGAGCTTAGGTAAGGGGCGTTTTGCCAACATAGATTCCAGCCACTGAATTTGTTGCAGATAGCTGATTTTGTCTCCAGCTATTCCTTTCATTCTTTCATTTGCACATGTAGTTTCAAACAAAAGACACAGTTTATTCTCTTGCCCGCCATAACTGTTTTCGCCAAGCATGGCCTTGCGAAGAGCTTCCATAAAGTCTGCCGCCTGAAGCTCAGATGAGTAATACGCCACAAAATAATACGCCATGCCGCAATCATACGGCTCTTTGAAGTCGATTGATTTTTGTTCGACTTTTTCGCGCATGGTGCGGCTATCAGCAAATTTTGCACAATCGCTGGCCGATTTGAGTATTCTTTGTTTTGCCGTAACTTCGTCAATCAAACCAGAATTGTGCAATACGATTATTTTAAAAAAATCCGCTTGTCCTTCCACGATATAACGGGCCAGTGGCAATTTATACAGCCCGTCTCTCTGGAGTTTGTGCGCAAGTTCATGTGCAAAAGTAGATGCGATCAATTCATCCATGGTCAATAATTGCGCGGGCGTTGGATTGTCATAGCTCATTCGGATAATATTGAGCGAATCCCCGCCATAGCCCGAATAATTTCCCTGATTGCGTACGACAGCCGTTACCACACCTATATTATTTTGGGGATAGACTTTTAGTACATCCTGATAGAACTTCAGTATTTTTTCAAAGGCTGTTTGCAGTCTGGCCAAAGTCGGTGCAGGAATAGACTGGTCAAAATAACTGCTTCCTTGCACGACTGGAGTTTCTTCATTTGTGAAAAAAATTGCTTTTCCTCGCGCATCTTCCGAGCCCAGTCTCATGCTGCCCGAGTGCCATTTATCGCCCCATAAAATATGCCGGGCATTCACTTCAAAAACAACGTCCTTGCATTCACGGGCCGGGAAAAAAAAGGGGAGATAGATGTAGATACCTCCTCCCATACGTGCTGCCTTTAGATATTGCGCACCATCAGGTGCCTCCGAGTTCAAGGCTTGCAAGTAGGACGTATCAGACAGTTTGCGAATGCCCAGGGCTGGATTGAATACTTGTCCATTCCTACCCGTGCAGACAGGTTCGACTCCGTCAGTGCTCAGGTCGAATTGTACATTTTCTTCTTTTGCCTCCGATATACTGACTACTTGCGATGCATGGGCAAGCATAGGGAGTAGGGCCAGACACAGTGCAAATAGCCCAGGAACACAAGCACTGCATTGGGTAAGAAACAATTTGGAGAGCGAAATCATATTCACACAAGTTAAGGTTTATTCTTTTGTCTTTTATAGACTCGTAATTCATTGCTGATTGGAGTTTAGTCTGTCAATGGTCGTTTGGCCCATTCTGGCGCTTCGCACGGGTCGGGTTTGTTGCCGTTGAGGTCGACTAAAACCTGCACAGTCTGATCATCGCGCTGCCAGTGCAATTTTCCATTGGCAGTAAATACCAAGCGATTATTTTGGTCGCGGCCTGACCATTCTGCACCTGCGACCTCATTACTGGACGACTTTCGTTCTGCACCACCGTTGTAAACCTCCAGTCCGTGCGGAATATGGTCAGGGTGAGCTTGGCCCATAGAACACGAAGATAGAGAGATTATGCGGTTCGCTATAAAATAGCCTCCGCCACCCCAAGTGCCACCCTCGGGCCATAGCCCTAGCGCATGTAACCAGGGCAGGCGACTGACCGCCGTCCAGGATGATTTATAGTCTTTGCGCCAGGGTCGCGCCTGAAGCACGAAATAGAGTAACAGTTCCCCATCTGGCGACAGGTCACAGCGTTGAGGGTATAAACGGCCACGCATCCATGCGCCAGATTGAAAGACGTCATTGCGGGTATCCCAGCGAATGACGTGAAACCAGTTGCTTGGTCCCCGCGCGAAGATTGCTGCTACATGGGCTTCCTTGGCAAAAATGACGAATAGTCTTGGGCTGGGTGCTGCTGTACTCATGGATATTTTATGGATAGACTGCTTGGCTTATTTAAACAAGCAACAAGCAAATTTCGCGCATTGCTTAGGAGACTCTCCGCGCTTAGATAGGGGCAAGTTTCGCATGAAGAGCTTCACTCATCTTATTCTGAATATTTTCTATTGTGCATAACACTAAAATTAGATCGTACTATTTTTTTATCTATTTACGTCTTTTGTCGCACATCTGAAATTGTAAGCATTTGATTTTAAAAAATGAAATTTTTAATAATTGTCCCACTATGCTGGATAATCTGCATCTATTGTGACCCCGCACAGCGGCAAACAAGCACTGTCATCGATAAATATGCAATGCGGCTTTCAAGTTGACTTAAGACCGAAGCTGGAAAAAAGCGTAAACGACGACGTAGCTCAAAACAGTTTCACGAGGATTTGAAAGAGTTGAGATTTGAAAGGGGGTATGACAGGTGGCAGCCTTCGCCAGGAAGTAGAAGGTGGATCAAACTGATTGGCGGGTCAATTCAGCATACAAACGAATAACATGTATCCGCATTGACGCTTCCTTAGCTACTTTTACATGGCAGGGTAGTTTGGGAAGGCATGGCTGACTCCAGAAAAGAGTCAGCCATTGAAGCCTCAGGAAAATTGCATGGAAGATGCATTATTCGCTTGAGGCAATGCAAATGGCATGGAACCCGGCGACAGCTTCCGACCTATGCAGTTGCTGAGCAAAGATCACGCCATTTGCCAGAGAAATTACATTTCCAGCCCAGCTTCAATATCGGATACTTTGCGGCGTGCAAGTGCCAGGTTGGATTTGGATTTATCAAGCACGACATACAAAAACAAGCCTTCGTGTTTGGCCAAAGGACGCAGGATATGGTATTGCTTGCCCAGGGTAATGAGGATGTCTTCAATCACATCATCGATTGCCAGGGATTGCATGGTTTTCAGTTTTGCACGAACTACTTCGGTATTGCCAGCGGCTGCAATTTCCAGATCCAGCCCGCTTCCTGCTTGTCCCAAGATCATGCCACTGCCTGAATCTACCAACGCTGCACATTGCGCACCATCCAGGCTCAGTAAACTTTGTACTGATTGATTAATACTAGCCATTCAAAACTCCAAAATGAGGACGTCAATGAAAAAACAAACGACGTGACGCCTAAACGACATTTGTTTGAAATAATCTACGCACGATAATGTGCGCGCTTCTTTAATTCAGCGAATGGTCAGTTTCTCCAACGGCCTGTTTCCCACCTGTCGAAGGCTTTTGTTCCAGGATTTTGTAGTCCTTAAGCATTCTGCAAATTACGCGCTGCCTGTTTCGCAAAATATAATATTTGCCCCACTATCGCGTCCCGGCCTGCGACCACACTCATGATCAGCGAACCTTGTTCTCTTTGAATCTGGAATATCAGTAACAATCCAAATTTGGCTTCTATGATCAGGTTTTCACATGCGCCAAGATTGCTTTCTTCACCAGCCAATGCACCGAGAGATGCCAGCGAACTCGACATTGCAGACAAGCGGGTAACCAGTGCATTACTTTCAACGCGCGAGGCGACTTCAAAGCCATCTTCCGTAGAAATTACAACAGCTTTTATTCCTTTCACTTGCGAATGGACAAAATCAACTGCTTTTTTTGCGTTCTCTGTCAAACTTTGATCAATCTGCATAACTATCCATATCTCTAACCATATCTTGCTTCGCTTCTAGCTGAAGCATCAGTAACTCTAACAATTCAGCAACATGCCTGGCTTCACGAACATCTGCTTCCAAAACCGGGCACAAGATGCCCCGTTGATTAAGGTGTTCAGAAAAATATTCAATATTTGGTTCAGGATGTGTATCCATGTGACTGATGGCGACTACGCAACTGGTCGTCTCAATCAAATTCTTAAAGCCGTCCAGATAAACGTTCAAATCAGCCACAGGATCAGGTTTGCGGTTATCAATTAAAATGATCAGGCCCAATGCACCACGCGATAATATCTCCCACATAAAATCGAAACGCTGCTGGCCGGGGGTGCCGTACAGTCTTAATTTGTCTCCATTACTCAGAGACATTTCTCCATAGTCCAGCCCAACCGTCGTGGTCAATTTATCGATATCCACGTCATTATTTTTGACATCTGTATTCAGTGTCGTTACTTCACTTACTGCAGTGATAGCGGTTGTTTTTCCTGCACCTGCAGGACCGGTAAACAATACTTTGTAATCCATGATCAATCTGTTCCCATGATGCGAGACAGTTTGTTACGTATCCGCGACAGGACGCCAGGTTGAATATATGCAGGCACAGGCGGTTGATTTGGATTTTCCAGTTTTATTTCCATGGATTCTTTTGATAACAGTCCTGACGAGTGCAGGTCCGATATAAAGGACTTGCATATTTCGATATCCAGACCAGACTTTTTATTCAGCGTTTCTACCGAAATCGCTTGCTTCGTCATGACTGTTGCCAGGCGAATGCGGTCACGGGTATTGACCAGGTTCGCTGGTGGCCATCGCTTCAGGCGATAGTGTTGCGCAAGATCAGAAGCCGGTAATTGTGTCGCTATGGGCGTAGTCGAATTTCCACCGATTGCCATACCTATGCGATTTAAAGCAGTCGCAATTTCAATGGAATTCAAAGGCAGGGACAAGTATTTTTCGTCTCCTGTATTTGATGCAGAGAGGGTCAGTGCATGCAATACACCAGTATCTTTTTGTGAATTGGACGGGGTCGCTCCGTCACCATAAATGATGAGATCAGGTGACGTTTCACGGTACAACCATTGATACTGCAAGTTAAAGTTCAGTACACGAACATACGACTTGAAAAGCTCAGCGTCCCTGAAAGCAACACCATGTAAGCTGAAATAAAATTTTTTTCGATTAGGCATGAGATTGGTTTATTGCGGACCTTTTAACAGCGAAATACACATCACTGTTGAAGACATTTTTAATGCAATTGATAGAGCTGCACGCGTCATACGAAGGACCAGTAAATATTTCTTGACCAGCATACTATCACCGTAAACCATAAAAGCTGCTGTTTAGCAAATCACTAAACAAATACTTTTTTTGAAGAGTTGTTTAGTACTAATCAAAGTCGTGCATTTTTATTTTGCGGCTGCAATTTTTAATAAAGTCGATGATTCTATGTATTTATTTTTGCGATGAATCTGATTGCCGGAACTTTACACAATATTTTCATGTCAAACTGCAACCAATTGTCAAAATATTCAATTGGAGAAAATGAAGTAACCATCTTTGTCAGTTACGTCAATTCATAATGGATGGAGGATAATTTGCGGTCTATAAATTCTTCGTTCGCTAGCTAAATTGACGCCGTCAGTTTGTTCCACTTTCGCTTCCTGGCGCAGGTTGTAGACCGGTTCATAGAATCTTTTAAATCCCGGTTACTTCAAAGCGAAGATGGCTGGAGACAGTGTTGCAAGCAGTGTTCAGTTGTGTGGCGATCTCTGGTATTGAAATCTGTCACGAATCTATCAGCGTTGAATAATACCTGTTAATGTTACTTCAGCCACTCGTGGCCCCTGCTTATCAAAATAAGCAGAATGGTATGATAGAAGCGGGTCGCTATAGATGTAATGGTCGTCACTTAAGGACGTTACAATTAAACCGCATTGCTGGCAATGCAGAAATTTTTCGTTTTGCTTGTAATTTCAAAGCCAGAGTCGCGACTATAGTCAATAAGCTGTAAAAAGTCAGTGAACAAGAAAGCAATTGCACGTTTTATGAGAATTTCCCACACCTCCCGGATGCTTGCCGTATTTGCCATGCTATGTAGCCTGCTATTCATGCAGTTTGCAGTAGCGGCATACGCCTGTCCGGGAATGAAGCTTGGGACTGGCAGTAATTCAGACGTGACATCGTTAATCACCGGTTCCTTGTCCATGCCAGACTGCGCAGGCATGGACAAGGAGCAAGCAGCACTTTGCCAGACCCATGCGCAGGACCCGTTAAGCAAACAGTCGTTGGATAAGCCGCAATCGCCTGACGTACAGCCTTTTATAAGTACTGGCTTAATACTCATCGTGGAAACCGCAGATGTAGTGGCTGTCCTATCTTCCACGCACCATCTTTCAGCATATTTCTTAAGAAGCGCCGCACCACCGATTGTCATACGTAATTGCTGTTTCCGCATTTAACTCCATAAGCGCCTGATCCATCCGTCGCCACGTCTTGCTGTGGCGTGCGTTGTTATTGATTGTCGCCTGGAGCTTCCATGTTATCTATTTTTGCTGCGCCATATGCTGCGCGGACTAATGCCATTCGCATTGCAATTGCCACTGGTTTGTTCACTTTATTCTCATGCCCCGCTTTTGCCGCGGATATTCCACTCACCTTGGGGCAAGCCCAACAACTGGCAGTAGCACACTCGCTCCAGTTGATTGCCCAAGAACTGGCGGCTACTGCTTCCCGCGAAATGGCTGTCGCTGCTGGTCAATTACCTGATCCGGTTTTGAAAGCCGGTATTGATAACCTGCCAGTCAGTGGTCCCGACCGTGGCAGTCTGAACAGTGATTTCATGACCATGCGCCGCATCGGTATCATGCAAGAGCTGACCGGTAGTGACAAGCGCCAGTTGCGCGCTGCCCGCTATGACCGTGCCGTGAACAAGTCCATGGCAGAGAAATCCAGCACGATTGCAGCCATCCAGCGTGACACTGCTATTGCCTGGCTAGACCGGTACTATGCAGAACGCATGGCCGCCATTGCCGCTGAACAGGCGAATCAGGCCAAACTCGAAATCGAGGCAGCAGAGAGCAGCTACCGCGCCGGGCGGGGTAGTCAGGCAGATATCTTCGCGGCCAGAAGCGCGCTGAGCATGGTGGATGACCGCTACAGTGATATCCAGCGCAAGGTACGTACTGCCAGAATAATGCTGGATCGCTGGACAGGTCTTGCTACTGAGCTTCCATTGGCGGGAGAACCAAGTATAGGCAGCATCCGTCTGGATTTAACAGCGCTGGACAAATCGCTGACCCACCATCCCCAGATCGCAGTATTGACCAGGCAAACGGAAATCGCTGAAGCAGACGCAAAACTCGCAGAAGCCAATAAAAAGCCAGACTGGACGGTCGAAGTCGCATTCCAGCAGCGTGGCCCGGCATATTCCAATATGGTGTCGGTCGGTATATCTCTGCCTTTCCAGTGGGACCAAAAGAATCGTCAGGATCGTGAACTGTCATCGAAGCTGGCGATGGTCGAGCAGGCAAAAGCCGAGCGCGATGAAACACTCCGCGCCCACGTCGCTGAAACCAGGGCAATGATAGAAGAGTGGCAAAGTGGCCTGGAACGCAGCTCCCGCTATGAACGTGAATTGATACCACTAGCCAAAGAACGTACTCAAGCCACTCTGGGTGCCTATCGCGGTGGCAAATCCAGTCTGCCCGACCTATTGGCTACACGCCGGAATGAGATTGATGTAAGGCTACAGGCCTTGCAATTGCAAGCTGACACCGCCCGTCTGTGGGCACAACTCAATTTCCTGTTTCCTGCTGATGGGCAAGGTAATCATTCACACGAATCCTCGAACAAGGATGCGCTATGAACAATAAAAAAATCATTATTGCCCTTGTTGCCGCTGGTGTACTGGCTGGCAGTGGATATGGCCTTTATCGTCTGGGCATTAGTCAGGGAATGAAGGAATCAGGTGGGATGCAAGCAGATGCCTCAGTATCGGGCCCAGCCCCAAGCGACAAGAAGGTACTGTATTGGCATGACCCCATGGTTCCCGGCCAGAAATTTGATAAACCTGGCAAATCGCCTTTCATGGACATGCAATTGGTACCAGTTTACGCCGATGGCGCAGATGAAGGTAGTGTCAAGATCAGTCCACGCGTGCAGCAAAACCTCGGCATTCGGGTCGCTGAAGTCACCAGAGCAACGCTTGCATCGTCCATAGCGGCAGTTGGCACCGTGACCTATAACGAGCGCGATGTCGCCCTGGTACAGGCACGTAGTAACGGCTTTGTCGAAAAACTCTATGTGCGCGTCGCCCTGGACACCGTAAAGAAAGGCCAGGCACTGGCCGAGCTGTATGTGCCAGACTGGGTTGCCGCTCAGGAGGAATACCTTACAGCACGGCGCATGGAAAGCACAGGCATGGCAGGTTTGCAGGAGGCTACCAAACAACGCATGCGTCTCGCCGGGATGACGGACGATCACATCCGTTCAGTTGTCGCCAGTGGAAAGCTGCATCCACGCATCACAGTAACTGCACCGGTCAGTGGTGTCGTGTCAGAACTGTCCATACGTGAAGGTATGACGGTCATGGCAGGAGCGCCATTATTTCGTATCAATGGAGTTGCAACAATATGGGTAATTGCCGATATCCCGGAAAACCTGTCTGCCCAGGTACGTCCAGGCAATGTGGTCGAAGCTCGCACACCATCATTACCCGGCACACTCTTCCAGGGCAAGGTCAACGCTATCCTGCCACAAGTGGATGTGAGCACCCGTACCTTGAAAGCCCGTATTGAGCTGAATAATCCGGCGGGCGTCTTGGTGCCGGGCATGTTTGCCAATCTCAACTTCAGTTCTGGCGTGGATAAGGAGGTTTTGCTGGTACCGAGCGAAGCGGTCATTGTCACCGGAACCCGCAATGTCGTCATGATCGCGCAGGACGACGGCAAGTTCCTGTCTGTGGACGTTGAAACTGGTGCAGAAGCGAATGGCCAGACGGAAATCCGCAAAGGGCTGGAAGCTGGACAAAAGACCGTCGTCTCCGGCCAATTCTTGATTGACTCTGAAGCCAGCCTTAAAGCAACGACTACTCGTATGGGTGAGTCACCAGCTAATGGCAAGCTGGGAGGAACAACGCATCATGGCAGCGGCAAAGTCGAAAAGATAGATAAAAATGAGATCACCTTGTCGCACGATCCTGTTCCATCCTTGCAATGGGGGGCAATGACTATGGGCTTCCAACTACCAGTTGGCGGACTTCCACGCAATGTGGAAGTTGGGGACATGGTGATTTTTGATATACGACCGTCCAAAAATGGGATGTACCAGATTGTCACCATTTCTCCGGCTACAGGAGCAAAGAAATGATCGCGAAATTGATACGCTGGTCTATCATCAACCGCTTCCTGGTGCTGCTGGCGACCCTGATAATGACCGCCTGGGGTATCTGGTCCTTATCGCGTACACCACTGGATGCGATTCCTGACCTGTCGGACGTGCAAGTCATTATCCGTACCAGTTTCCCTGGACAGGCACCACAAATTGTGGAAAACCAGATCACCTATCCATTGACCACTACCATGTTGTCAGTGCCCGGTGCCAGGACAGTGCGTGGGTATTCCTTCTTTGGTGACTCCTTTGTTTATGTCCTCTTTGAAGATGGCACGGACCTGTATTGGGCACGTTCACGCGTACTGGAATACCTGAACCAGGTGCAGTCACGGTTGCCGCCACAAGCGAAAGCATCTCTCGGGCCAGATGCCACCGGTGTCGGCTGGGTATATGAATATGCCCTGGTGGACCGCAGCGGCAAGATGGATTTATCGCAGTTGCGGGCATTTCAGGACTGGTTCCTGAAGTACGAATTGAAGTCGGTACCAAATGTGTCGGAGGTGGCAAGCATAGGTGGCATGGTGCGCCAGTACCAGATTCAGCTCGACCCGGACAAGATGCGTGCCTATAACATCCCGCACGGCAAAATCATAGCGGCAGTACAGCAGGCCAATCAGGAAAATGGTGGCTCGGTCCTGGAGCTGGGTGAAGCCGAGTACATGGTGCGTGCATCTGGCTACCTGAAGTCGCTGGATGATTTCCGTAAAATCCCTTTGGTGACGACAGACGCCGGTGTATCCGTACGCTTGGGTGACGTGGCCCGTATTCAGACCGGACCTGAAATGCGGCGCGGTATTGCTGAATTGAACGGTGAAGGCGAAGTTGCAGGCGGCGTGATTGTCATGCGCTCAGGTAAAAATGCACTGGCAACCATTGATGCCATCAAAACCAAACTGGAAAAACTGAAATCCAGCCTGCCGCCAGGCGTAGAGATCATCCCTGTTTATGACCGGTCCAGCCTGATCAAACGCGCTGTGAGCAATCTGGAACACAAGCTGCTGGAAGAATTCATCGTAGTAGCTGTTGTGTGTGCCATCTTCTTATTCCACATCCACTCAGCACTGGTTGCCATTGTTTCCCTGCCTTTAGGTATCCTGGCAGCGTATATCGTCATGTACTACCAGGGAGTGAATGCCAATATCATGTCGCTGGGCGGTATTGCCATCGCGATTGGTGCCATGGTCGATGCTGCAGTCGTCATGATAGAAAATGCGCACAAGCATATTGAAGCCTGGAACCATGCACATCCGGGAGATAAACTGACTGGTGAAACCCACTGGCAAGTGATAGGCGATGCAGCCGCCGAAGTTGGGCCCGCTTTGTTCTTTTCCTTATTGATCATCGTTCTGTCCTTTATCCCAGTATTCACTCTGGAGGCGCAGGAAGGACGCTTGTTTGCTCCGCTGGCTTTCACCAAGACCTATGCCATGGCCGCAGCGGCAGGCCTGGCGGTGACTTTGATACCGGTATTGATGGGCTATCTGATACGCGGCAAAATACCTGAAGAACAAAAGAACCCTCTGAACAGGTTCCTGATAGCGATATACCGGCCTTTGCTTGATGTCGTTCTGCGCTTCCCGAAAGTTACTTTGCTGGTCGCTGGCTTGATTGCCTTGGCGACGGTGTGGCCCATGTCACGGCTTGGTGGTGAATTTATGCCACCACTTGATGAAGGTGATTTGCTATATATGCCGTCTGCACTGCCAGGTATAGGCGCAGGCAAAGTCTCTGAGCTATTACAGCAAACTGATCGTCTCATCAAAACCGTTCCTGAAGTGCAAAGCGTGTTTGGCAAGGCTGGCCGGGCTGAGTCGGCAACAGACCCGGCACCACTGGAAATGTTCGAGACCACCATACAGTTCAAACCGCGTGATCAATGGCGTGTCGGTATGACCTCGGATAAACTGGTGGAAGAACTTGACCGTGTCGTCAAAGTCCCAGGTCTATCAAATATCTGGGTACCGCCGATCAGAAACCGTATTGACATGCTTGCCACTGGAATCAAGAGTCCTGTAGGCATCAAGGTCTCTGGGGCCAATCTCAAAGAAATCGACCGTATGACAGCTGACATTGAGCGCGCCATCAAGGATGTACCCGGCGTATCTTCAGCCTTGGCTGAACGCCTGAATGGTGGCCGTTACATTGATGTTGATATCAACCGCGATGCCGCTGCACGCTATGGACTGAACATTGCTGATGTGCAGAGTATCGTCTCCGCCGCGATTGGTGGTGACAACATAGGCGAGACAGTAGAAGGCTTGCAGCGCTTTCCCATCAACGTGCGCTATCCCCGGGAAATACGCGATTCTGTTGAGAAACTGCGCCAGTTGCCTGTACTTACCGAGCGCGGCGCTCAAATCCAACTTGGCGATGTTGCTGAAATCCGCATCGACGACGGCCCACCCATGCTCAAAAGTGAAAATGCGCGTCTGTCAGGCTGGGTGTATGTGGATATCCGTGATCGTGACCTCAGCTCAGTCGTACATGAAATGCAGGAAGTCGTTGCCCGAGAGGTCAAGTTGCCTGCTGCGTATTCGATTACCTGGTCAGGTCAGTTTGAATATCTGGAACGCGCCACAGCAAAACTGAAGATAGTGGTACCAGCGACCTTATTGATTATCTTCGTCTTGCTCTATATGATATTCAAACGCTTGGACGAAGCTACGCTGATCATGGCGACCTTGCCCTTTGCTTTAGCTGGTGGAATTTGGCTATTGTGGGTGCTTGGTCATAATCTGTCGGTCGCCAGTGGTGTCGGGTTTATCGCGCTAGCAGGTGTTTCGGCTGAATTCGGTGTGATCATGCTGCTGTATCTGAAACAGTCGTGGGAAAACCGCGTCAGGGCAGGCAATGATACTCAGGAAGATTTGCTTGATGCCATCCGTGAAGGTGCGGTAATGCGGGTGCGGCCAAAAGCGATGACGGTTGCCGTTATCATCGCCGGGCTGGTGCCGATCATGTTTGGTGCCGGAACAGGATCAGAAGTGATGCAAAGAATTGCTGCACCTATGGTAGGAGGTATGATCACGGCTCCCTTGTTGTCGATGTTTGTAGTACCGGCCGTTTATCTGATACTACGTCGTCCAGGATTGAAAACTGCAAAGAAGATTCAAAAAAAGAGAATAATTATTCCATCTCAATAAATGAGATTTCGCGATGGACCCATAGTTATCCTTGCCCATTAAAACGTAGTGAAAATGACGGATGTCCAGTACCGTCCGTCAATTCAAGTATGTTAATGCCGCTTGCAATAATCTCTATAGCGGAATCCCGGCTGCTTTACATCAAAATAATATTGTATTGTTTTTTTGTTGATCTATCTACGTCTATTATCATGCATTTTAAAATGTAAGTGTTTGATTTTTAAAAGTAATTTGTTCATTGTTGTCTATTAATGTATCATTCAATCGCGATAAAAATGTGTAGCTAAGAGTGTAGTCAGCTACAAATTTATATAATCCGACTAGGATGAAACGTGGGTACAAGAACAAAGGAAATGCTTGAATCGCTTCTGTTAAAACATTGGATGCGGGCAGTTGAGAACGGCGAAGCTCTCACGGTCAAAGATCAACAAACAAATGAAATTATACAACTCCCATTGCCGCTCGCCAGATCAGATGGAGATGGCCTAACTTTTACGCTTTCTAAATCAGGAACTGCATCTTGGGTTCTTCGTTATCGACATGCTGGACGTGCCAGGGAGCTTACGATTGGCAATTATCCCGATATTGGGCTATCCAAAGCAAGAAGCCGTGCGCGTGAGCAGCGAGCAGAAATAGATCGATGTAGCGACCCGGTGTGCGTTTGCTAGCTCAATTGACCCTGTCAGTTTGATCCACCTTCCACTTCCTGGCGAAGGCGGCCACCCGGTCATACGACCCTTCATATCCCAGTTCTTTCAGATCGAGATGAAGCTGCTTTAAGCTTCGTCGCTGCTTACGATTTTTACCCGCTTCGGTTTTAAGCCAGCTTGAAAGCTGTAATGCATATTTATCGATGGCGCTTGTTGTTTGTCGATCCGCATAGGCTGGCTCTGTGACTTCAGAGCGCAGATAGCGCCGGACAGTGTTGCGAGAGATACCCAGTCGTCTGGCAATCTCGCGTAATGGAATCTGGTCACGAATGTGCCAGCGTCGAATAATACCTAGCAATGCCACGTCAATCACTCCTGCTCCCTACTCATCAAGATAAGTAGGCTTGTGTGCTAAACGTGGGTCAATTTTAGATGCAATTTATCCAGCAAAGTGGTCAATTTTCAGTGCAAATCAACAGGTGGGCCATGTGTATATCAAGGTCGTGATATGGATAGTGCACACGAAGGGTTGAAAATTAGCTCTTCTGCCTTCTATGCAGTGACCGAGGATCTGCAAATCGCCATGGAGAACTGTCAGATACCATCTTATACGGCAAACAAATTGATCGCTAAGTTGGCATCAATGAAAAGGGTTATTGTAAAAAAATAGTCCTCAAAAAAGACTCATGGAAATGCTGCGCATTATTTGGGGCAACGATACTTTTTCAGACTAAGTGCACCGGTTTTAATTGCGTACTAGAACCGGACTTTTTACACGTCCTTTGGCATGGCGATGGTGCATCCTTTGTTTGCCTCAATTTCGGCCCGGACAGCTTCCAACTCGAACTGGTGGCGGCCGATGAAGATGACTGCCGCGCCTTGGTCTTAATTCATATCCCTCAAGATTGCGGGACAAATGGACGGCAGTCCACAGGAATATCTATAAGAAAAGTTGTCCCCAGTTCTTCAGAGCTATCAACCAGAACACTGCCGCCATGACTTTCCGCGACGGTTTTTACGAAATGTAGTCCAATACCCCAACTGGGAGTGGTAGTAACATTATCTTCACGACGTAAATAATCAAAAATATTGTTGTGCATGTCTTTCGGAATGGGGTTACCCATATTGTGGACGCTCAGCATTAATCTACCGTGGGCCTGGTGAACTCTGGTGCTCACTGTTTTATTGTCACCATATTTGATCGCATTGTTAATCAGGTTTTCCAAAGCTCTGCGTAATGAGTCCTTGCACCAATATCCAATGACCGCTTCATTCGTTTCACATCCAATATTACAATCAAAATTTTGATAATATTGGTCACATACCTCGCTAGCTAATTCACTTAGGTCGAATTGCGAGAGGTCAAGCGTTAAATTGGTGTTGCCTTGTAGCGTAAGCGCATCCACCAATTCACCCATCATGGCACCTAAGCGCTTGGCGTTAGAGGCGATTTTAGAGGAAAATTTCTTAGCTACTTCCATGTCAGTAGTCATACTGATCAGTTGAGCGCCATTGGCTATGACTGCCAGAGGTGTGCGCATATCGTGCGAAAGAGCAGCGGCCAATTTACCGCGCAATATCTCGTGACTGGCTGTGAAAGCCCGAATCGCTTCGCGTGTAGCAGTGTTGATAGACTGATCGATAATTGTCCAGTGGTGCTCAGTCAGCTCCACATGTCCTTTCGCAACGATAGCAATTATCTCCCTGAAAATCTGGTATTCGTGAATTACCTGATCGGGACCATACAAGGTCATGCGTGCTCGTTCACCGCCATGAACGGAAGCAGCATTGTTATTGCTGGTCGCATCTTTGCGAGGGTAGTCTGGACTTAAAGCTTCAGCAATATTGTCGTAGAAAGCCGGAAGCGTATTGATTAATACCGGCCCAAGCAAGCTGCTGGCACCCGGAACACGCGCTCTGATTTCCTGTTCCCAACGCGCCATCACTGCTTCGCGAATGGAAATAAATTGCAGAGAAATAGGGGATAGTTCACCCGCTGCCGTGCTTTGATCTGTTGCCAATGTCATGCCTACTCCACAAAGAGCCGATTCAATAACAAAACTGTAAAGCATATTCAGTTGCTATGAGCCGCCCCCATTAGGGAGCCTGATGTAAATCAGGTAAGCAGCTATGGCGTAACCGCGCATTTTACCACCACCTGCCAGTAGCACGGATCACAGCATATTTTGTCAATAAATACGCCAATTCAATTGTTCCGGAAATGGGAAGTTTTTCAGCCAACAATATTCGCAAAAGAGCTGTTGAATTTATATAAAAGTGATGACTTTTAATTATTAATTAGTTAATTTCAATCAAGCTGAAAAAGCGTTGATTTTTTCTGACGATGCGCAAATTCCTACAGTGGGTAAGGTAGCTTTCCTGCATACATCAGCGCCCTGAATTTTAATAATCTAAGGGTGCAAGATACTAAGCTGCGCTCGTATATGACTTCATCAACCGTCTTGATCTTGTTATTGAGAGGTACAAATCCAGGATAGGTGTGGAGTAAGCGCGCAGCTCGATGCCGCCAATACGTGAGGCTTAATGGCATCCATTATCGAGCGCAGCAACGTCGAATCAAGATCGAAGCCTCTGGTGCATTTTTGCGCTGTGCTGATGGGTTGTAAAACCTGATATTTTGACATTTTAAGGTAAGATACCGAGCTTGGCTTTAGCACTGACCCTAGACCCTCACTTCAATTTCTTTATGATGGATAAAATGCTTAGTAATAACAATATTGTGTCCGTCGTGGGAATAGGAGCGTCAGCAGGCGGTTTGGAAGCAATAGGCCAATTAGTCGAGGCATTGGATGACCAGCTGGGGCTAGCGTATCTGGTAGTTTCACATCTTGACCCGCGACATGAAAGTCTGCTCCCAGAAATTCTCGCCAAGCGCACGTCACTGACGGTCGAAACTGCTGGTGAACAGGTGCTTAAGCCTAACCACATTTACGTGATCCCACCAGACACGGCACTTACTTTAGTTGGCAATCAGCTGCATTTGCAGCCTCGTTCACTATTAAGAGTTAAGCACTTGCCCATCGACATATTGTTCGAATCCCTTGCCGAGCAGCGACCAGGTGCTGCGGTCGGTATAGTCTTGTCGGGTACTGGTAGCGACGGCGCTGAGGGTGTTAAGAAGATCAGGGAGGCCGCAGGTGTCACACTGGTGCAAACTCCAGCTAGCGCGGCATTCCCCGGAATGCCTCAGGCGGCGATAGATACCGGCTGTGTTGATCTAGTCATGCGTCCGGCAGACATTGCTGACGAGCTCGCACGGATGGCGCGGCATCCCTACTTTGTTAAGCTGGAAGATAACGCAGGTAATGAGGATACGTCTCCCCACAGCACCATGGTGAAAATCTTTGATCTCATCAGAAGCGTTTATCAGGCTGACTTCACGCAATATAAACCTAATACCATACAACGCCGCCTGCAGCGCCGCATGGCGCTGGTGAACGAAACCGATGTTCACTCCTATTTAAAGGTGTTGAAGGATAACCCCGTCGAATTAGCAGCGCTTTACGACGATTTGTTGATTCGCGTTACCACCTTCTTCCGAGAGGATTCCATCTACACGGCATTATCCCAAACTGTGTTTCCAATGTTGTTGAAAGATCGGAATCACGTTGAGCCAGTGCGTATATGGGTGCCGGCGTGCGCAACGGGTGAGGAAGTATATTCGCTCGCAATCAGCCTACTGGAATATTTAGGCGAAAATGCGCAAGATGTCACCATTCAGATTTTCGGTACCGATCTCAATGAAGCGGCAATTGAGCAAGCTCGACACGGCTCTTATCCAGAAAGCATTTCCGATCGTGTGTCAGCTGCTCGGTTGCAACGCTTCTTTGTGCACGAAAACAAGCGCTATCGTGTTGCTAAGCAGGTACGCGAACTGTGTGTATTTGCGCGCCAAAATGTGGCACTCGATCCACCTTTCTCGAGAATGGATGTCATCAGCTGCTGCAATTTGCTGATCTACCTAGATTCTGGTTTGCAGCGCCGCGTGCTGAAACATTTCCATTATGGTTTGAAACCAGATGGCTTCTTAATCCTTGGGCCTGCGGAGAATGCGGATGAGGAAGGCCAATTTTTCAAGCGCGCCGACAGCCATCAGCGCATGTTGTATCAGCGCGCCATGCCCACACGCGGCTCACTTGATTTGGTATTAGGTGGGTCGACGCCGGACAAACGTACAAGTGCAGTGGTGGACTCATCGCCATCCTTGTCGCTTGACCACACTCAGGTGCAACGTAAGGCTGACGGGCTGCTTCTGTCTCGATTCTCACCAGCGAGCATTCTGGTCGATGATCGCATGAACATTGTGCAGTTTCGCGGGCAAACCAGCCCTTATCTGGAACATGCCAGCGGCACTGCAAGTCTGAATCTGCATCGGGTTGCGCATCCCGGCATTTTGATGCAGTTGGTGCCCTTGCTGAATGAAGTCCAGGGATCGGGGCGTGCAGTTTTTAAAGACGACCTGCGGATAGAAACGTTGACCGGCATGCGGGAAGGTACCGTGGAGCTGATACCGTTGCGTGAACCGTCGACCAAAACCGGCTTTTGCTTGATTTTGTTTGATGCAAACGTGCGCCCCGCTAAAACTGAAGGCCGACCTGAAATACCGGAAACTGAGAAGGATGCGCGCATTCGTCAGTTAGAGGTAGAACTCGACAGTATGCGGGATTATCTACAGGCCACGAATGAAGCGTATGAGGCGGCACTTGAAGAATCGCGATCAGCGCAAGAGGAGTTGCAATCAGCGAATGAAGAATTTCTGAGCGGTAATGAAGAACTCGTCATTGCAAGAGAAGAGTTGCAAGCTTCTAATGAAGAACTGACGACAGCGAACGAAGAACTCATGAGTCGTACCCGTGAGCTGAGTGTGATGAATACGGAATTGGCACGGGCCCGAAAACTCGCCGACTTTAACGCCAGTTACGCTGAATCAGTGATCGATACAGTGGCCCACCCTTTAGTCGTTCTGGATCAAGGATTAATCATCCATCGGGCAAATCATGCGTTCTACGACGTGTTTTTAACGAATCCAAGCGATACCCTCAATCGTCGGCTTGTGGATCTGGGGGACGGACAATGGAACTCTCCAGAACTACGCAAGTTGCTGGACCAGGTCGTGTTGGGCAATAGCCCGATCACCTCTTAT
The DNA here is from genome assembly GCF_049340245.1 of Undibacterium sp. TC4M20W. Lineage (NCBI taxonomy): Bacteria > Pseudomonadati > Pseudomonadota > Betaproteobacteria > Burkholderiales > Oxalobacteraceae > Undibacterium > Undibacterium sp. TC4M20W. Next base: position 329,865 of record NZ_JBMPPI010000005.1, on the reverse strand, counting down.
CGCGTGGAGCATGATTTTCCCGGCGTGGGCGTAAAAGTCATGATGGTCAATGCCAGAAAAGTTCCGGCGATGGACAACCGGTCCGCTCGATTATTGCTGGCTTTTGAGGACGTCACTGTCAGCGATGAACGATTGACTCGTCTACGCAGCGACGACCACCGCAAAGATGAGTTCATTGCACTATTGGCGCATGAGTTGCGTAACCCTCTAGCGCCGATCCGCAACGCGGTCCAGTTGCTGACAATGAAAATAAGTGATGAAAGCCTACGTCGGCCGCTTGTATTGATTGATCGCCAGGTAAGCACGTTGGCAAGATTGATCAATGATCTGATGGACGTTTCACGTATTACGCGCGGAAAAATGTTCTTTGAGCAGCATCCAGTGAATCTCAAGGATGCCATATCTCAGGTAATTAGTACAATTGCGCCGTATATGGAATCTCGTGGGCATCACCTCACTGCGTTGATGCCTCCCACTGAAGTCATTGTGATGGGCGATGCCACGCGTCTGGAACAGGCGATTGGTAATCTGCTCAATAATGCGGGGAAATATACTGACCATGGTGGCTACATAGAGATCGCGCTCAGCGTCGATCACAGCGAGGCGGTGATTTCAGTCAGCGACAACGGCGTCGGGATCGACGCAAATATCTTGCCACATATTTTTGATTTATTTGTTCAGTCCGATATGACACGCACGCGAGCGGAAGGCGGGCTTGGCATTGGCCTGAGTCTGGTCAGACAAATCACTGAAGCTCATGGCGGAACAGTGGTTGGACACAGTAACGGCTCAGGCACAGGAACCATTTTCACAATACGATTGCCTATCTCTACTTCACCCGTCGCTGAGAGTAGCGGCGACACCGTTGACGAGGAGAATACGTTCACCTTCCAAGCGCGCCGCATCCTGGTGGTGGACGACAATGCTGACGCGGCAAATACCGTAGCTGAATTGCTCCGCAGTTGGGGACATGACGTCATTCTGGCTTATGACGGCTTCGCTGCGCTGGAAGTGGCATCGACTTTTACGCCTGAGGTGGCATTACTTGATATTGGACTGCCGACGATGAATGGTCATGAACTGGCAGTCAAGTTGCGTCAGAAGATATCTGGAAAGTTATTTTTGATCGCTGTCACCGGATATGGCCGCCCAAGTGACTACAAGTCGAGCGCAGATTCTGGCTTTGATGTGCATTTGGTAAAGCCAATTAGTTTTGGGCCATTGCAAGTGCTGCTGGCAAATTTAAAGGCCACCGATGCCAGCGCTGAAGGCTGATGTGCTGAAATCAGCGTCATCCAACAGACTTGCGGGTAGCATGTAGCAGTCTTGGCCAGGAAGTGGGTAACGCGGCTATGCAAAATACAATTGCCGGGCCGAAGGTTTCAATAGTGAGAAATTTGTAGGAAGGTACGCATGTATTATGGAGAGCGCTTCAACAGCATTACCCACGCGGTAGGTGCTGTGCTGGCGGCAGTGGGCGGCGTAGCGCTGATCACGATAGCAGTTCGCAGTGGTGACTATTGGAAGATTGTTAGTTTTAGCATTTACGCTGCCACGTTATTTGCCCTGTATTTTACATCTGCGCTGTATCACAGCTCCCAAGGGCCAGCCAAAGATGTATTGCGTCGGCTCGACCATTGCGCGATCTACTTGCTAATTGCTGGTACCTATACGCCATTCACACTGGTCAGCCTCAAGGGGACTTGGGGTTGGTCGCTGTTCGGCGTGGTGTGGGGGCTTGCCGTTGCTGGTGTCCTGCAAGAATTGTGGTATGCCAAAGGAGCACGGCTAATCTCGTTGCTAATTTATGTTGTGATGGGCTGGGTTGGTGTTATCGCTGCGAAGCCGCTCATCAATGCGCTCACGATGGACGGCTTCTGGTGGCTGGCAGCAGGGGGCGCACTCTACACGGGCGGTATCGCGTTTTATGCCACAGATCACAAATGGCGTCACGGACATGGAGTTTGGCACTTGTTCGTACTTGGCGGAAGCATTTGCCATTTTGGCGCGGTATTGCTGTACGTGGCGTAATAGAGCGTCAAGCACACCCATTTGACTACTATGGCATTGCCATTTGCTGATTTAGTATCGAGATTCGCCTTTCCCAAACAGCTTAATTGCAAAGATGGATGCGTTACATAATTGAGGCCAAGAGCCGTAAGTGCCTGCGAATAACCATGCCCAGTTGTCCGGCCCCATCTTTTTTTCCTCTTCGCTCAAAGCAAATCGCATCTCTTCTGAAAGTAATGCGAGAGTTAGTGCATTGCGATAGTTTAGGTAGTCTTTGTCGCTTAAGCGATCTGCATTGCTCATGTAATGGTATTTATCTTTACAAAAAATTCATTTTGATGGGCGGTGGATATCTCAAAATAATGTGTAGCTAACTTTGTAGTTAATTCAGTATATTTTTGAAATAACCCCATAACCACATGATTTTAAAAGATAAAAATATCACATCAAAATAATGTCGTACTGCTCCTGATGAAACACACTTTCGACTTGCAGTGAAATCGGCTTGCCAATGAAGTCGCCAAGCATGGCCAGATGCTGGGATTCTTCTTCGAGGAACATATCGACCACGACTTGTGAAGCCATGATGCGGAATTCTCTGGGGTTGAATTGTTTGGCTTCGCGCAGCAGTTCGCGCAGGATTTCGTAGCAGATGGTGCGGGCGGTTTTGACCTGGCCTTTGCCGCTGCAGGCTGGGCAGGGTTCGCACAGCACATGGGCCAGTGATTCGCGCGTGCGTTTGCGGGTGACTTCTACCAGGCCGAGGGCAGAGAAGCCGGAAACAGATAGCTTGGTGCGGTCGCGTGACAAAGCCTTGTTGAGTTCTGACAGTACGGCAGTCTTGTGCTCTTCATTCTCCATGTCGATGATGTCGAGAATGATGATGCCACCGAGGTTGCGCAAGCGTAGCTGGCGGGCGATGGCGTGGGCGGCTTCGAGGTTGGTTTTGAAGATGGTGTCATCAAAATTGCGGCCAGCGACAAAGCTGCCGGTGTTGACGTCGATAGTGGTCATGGCCTCGGTCTGGTCGACGATGAGGTAACCACCAGATTTTAAGTCCACTCGGCGGCCCAGGGCGCGTTCTATTTCTTCTTCCACGCCATGCAGGTCAAACAGCGGGCGTTCGCCTATGTAATGCTGCAGCTTGCCGAGTACGGATGGCATATAGTGCGTCGCAAACTCTTGCAGCATGATGTAATTCTCACGCGAATCGACTTGTATGCTGTCGGTTTCTTCATTGACGAAGTCACGCAAGACGCGCTGTGCCAGATTAAGATCCTGGTACAGCAGGGTCGTTGGTGGCTGGGTCTTGGCTAATTGCAGTATGGTGGACCAGGTGCGGCGCAGGTAATCGACGTCGGCTTTGAGGTCTTCATCCGAGGCATCCTCTGCCATGGTGCGGACGATGAAACCACCTTTTTCTTCTGGCTGTTGCAGGTTTTGTACTTTGGTGCGCAGGGCTTCGCGTTCGGCTTCGTTTTCTATTTTTTGCGAGATACCGATATGTGAATCTTGCGGCAGATAGACCAGCATGCGGCCCGCGATGGAAATCTGTGTCGAGAGGCGGGCACCTTTTGTGCCTATCGGGTCTTTGACTACTTGCACAGTGACGGACTGGCCATCGAACAGCAATTTTTCTATCGGTGTCAGCGGTGCATTGGTATTGCCATTCGCATCTTGCGAGCGGGCATCCCAGATGTCGGCTACATGCAAAAAGGCGGCTCGTTCCAAACCTATGTCGATAAAGGCAGACTGCATGCCTGGCAAGACGCGCACGACTTTACCCAGGTAGATATTGCCGACCAGGCCGCGTGACAATGTACGTTCTATATGGAGTTCTTGTACCGCACCCTGGAACATCAGGGCAACGCGGGTTTCTTGAGGGGTGATATTGATGAGGAGGTTTTCGCTCATAAGCTTCTCTGATACTTCAATTTATGGAATAAAGATACCTGCCTGACGCAGTAGCTGGCAGGTTTCAAATAAAGGTAATCCCATGATGCCAGAATAACTCCCTTTGATGTGTGAAATAAAACGGGCAGCCGCACCCTGTATGCCATAGCCACCCGCTTTGTCGTAGGGTTCATTGCTATTGCAGTAGGCCAGTATCTGCTGTTCATCGAGCTTAGCAAAACTGACTTCCGAGCATTGTGTGACGGCGGTACTACCCAGTGCAGAATGTACTGCAATGCTGGTCAGCACCATATGTGTCTGGCCTGCCAGCATGCTCAGCATTTGTATGGCTTCTTGCTTGTCGGCAGGCTTGCCCAGTATTTGCTTGCCGAGTACTACGGTGGTGTCAGCGGCGAGCACGGGGCGTGGCAGCATTTTGCGCAGATGCATGATTTCCCATGCCTTGTCTGCTTTTTCCTGGGTGACACGGCTGACATAGGCTTCTGGTGCTTCGCCGGGCAAGACGATCTCGGTCACATCTGGTCCGCGCGGTGCGGCATCGCGTAGCAACAGCAAGTCAAACTCTATGCCTGCCTGGTGCAGCAATTCGCGGCGTCTTGGGCTTTTTGATGCCAGGTAGATTTTATTTTCTTTTAGCATGGCGGTCTCCTTGGTATAGCTCATACCCGGTGATAAGGGTGGTTCTGGGTAATTGACCAGGCGCGGTATAGTTGTTCGGCCAGCAGCACTCGTACCATGCCATGTGGCAGGGTCAGGCTGGAAATGCGTATCAGGGTATCGGCCCTGGCCTTGAATTCTGCATCGAGACCATCAGCTCCGCCGATGATGAAGACCACATCACGGCCATCCTGCTGCCACTGCGTGAGGTTTTGCGACAGGGCGACGCTGGTCCAGTCCTTGCCGCGCTCATCCAGGGCGACGATGCGGGCATTTTTGGGTATCACGGCCTCGATTTTGGTGCGCTCCAGGGCCATGACGCTTTCAGCCGTTTTGCTGCCTGAGCGCTCAACTGGTTTGATTTCCTTGAGGATGACGCGGCATTCTGGCGGCATGCGCTTGGCATACTCCTGAAAGCCTGTTTCTATCCAGGAGGGCATTTTGTGGCCGACAGCGGCGATGATCAATTGCATGTTTGTGTCTGCTTGCTGCAAATAGGGTCTTGAAACTGCGTATTGCTTAAACAAATGGCTGCACCAGGCAGCCATTTGGATTCAAAACTAAACAGAGATTATTCCTCTGTTGCTTTCTTACGTGCCGGAGCGCGTTTTGCTGGCGCTGCGGCAGCATTGGCAGTACGTTTTTCTGCCGCTTGCTTGGCAGAGGCAACAGCAGTTTTAGTTGCTGCCACTTTGACGCGGCCACCGGTTGGGATCTTGGCTGGTTTGGCGGCAGTAGTGCCATCAGCAGCTTTGCGGGTTGCTGGTTTACGTGCTGGCTTGCCTTCAGCATCGCCAGTAGTTTTGGTAACGCGCGGTTTGCGCGCTGGTTTCTTTTCATCTTCCAGCGTGGTCTGGATAGCCATCATGTCATGTGTTACTTCCAGCGTAGCAGCTTTGCCAGCCACTTTGCGGACGCGTTTAGGCTTGTCGCTGTCTTCTTCTGCCTCGACCTTTTTAGCCGAAGTACGCTTGGCCGCGCCGAATTTGACAGGCTTGTCGCCCCACAACTCTTCCAGGCGGTAGTAAGCGCGGATGGCTGGTTGCATGATGTGGACGACGATGTCGCCCAGATCGACCAGTACCCATTCGCCAGTCGCTTCACCTTCCATACTGACGATAGTGCCGCCGTTTTCCTTGACTTTGTCGCGTACGGACGCGGCCAGAGCCTTGGTTTGACGGTTGGATGTACCAGAGGCGATACAAACGCGGTCAAACAGGCTGGTCAGGTGTGTGGTTTCAAACAATTGTATGTCTTGCGCCTTGACGTCTTCCAGAGCGTCAATGACCAGAGTTTGCAGTTTTTTAATATCCATATTTTTATTGGTAGATAGTTTGTTGTTGTAGGTAGTCTAGCACCTTGTGCGGGACTAGCAATCTTGTTGTCGGGTTATGCTGTTTTAATTCAGTACGTAGTTGGGTCGCAGATACATCTTGCGCCAGATTTCTCTCCAGATAAGTGCCACCGGCTGGCCGTGTGCGCATTTCCAGGGCGCTGATGGCATTTTTCTTCCAGACGTCAGCAATGTCGGGGCTGCTGATATCGAGGCTGAAACCCGGGCGTGATGCAGCACACAAATGCGCTACTTCAAGCAAGGCCTGCCAATTGCGCCAGGTGTGCAAATTTTGCAACTGATCTGCACCCATGGCAAATACCAGTGATGCCTCATCGCCAACTTCTCTGCGTAGCTGGTGCAAGGTATCGATGGTGTAATTACTTTTACCCTGTTCTGCGCGGATGATTTCTTGCTCATCTATCCTGACAGGGCAGAGTTGCCAGTCTTCAAAAGCCAGCTTCAGCATGGCCAGTCGTTGTGCTGCTGAGGCTTGCAACTCATTCTTTTGCCATTGCTGGCCTACGGGAATGATGCGCAATTCATCCGGCTGCAATGCCGTCGCCAGGCTATGGGCAAGGGCGACATGCCCCAGATGCACAGGGTCAAAGCTGCCACCGAGTACCAGGATACAAGGTGGTGCTGCAGTTGTTATACCCATTCCCGGTGTACCAGAAAGTCTGTAGCCAGTGCTGCTTCCGGGCTGCCAACCTCCGGTTTCCAGTCATAACGCCATTTGACGATGGGGGGCATGGACATCAGTATGGATTCTGTCCTGCCGCCAGACTGCAGGCCAAAATGCGTGCCGCGATCAAATACCAGATTGAATTCTACATAGCGGCCACGGCGATAAGCCTGGAAATCACGCTCACGCTCGCCATATTCCTGGTTTTTGCGACGTTCCAGGATAGGGCGATAAGCTGGAATAAATGCATCACCGACACTGCGCATCATGGCAAAACTACTGGCAAAATCCTGCTCATTGAAATCATCAAAGAAGATGCCGCCCACGCCACGCGCTTCTTTACGGTGTTTCAGGTAAAAATACTCGTCACACCATTTCTTGAAGCGGGCATGCAAGCCTGTGCCGAAAGGCTGGACCGCCATTTTACATGTTTGGTGAAAATGCGCCGCATCTTCAGTAAAACCATAATACGGCGTCAAGTCCATGCCGCCGCCAAACCACCAGACATCTTCCTGCCCTTCGGCGCGGGTAGTGAAAAAGCGTACATTCATGTGCACAGTGGGCGCATACGGGTTGCGTGGATGAAGAACCAGCGAGACACCCATGGCTTCCCACTGACGGCCAGCCAGCTCAGGACGGGCGGCAGCGGCGGATGGTGGCAGGTTTTTACCCATGACATGCGAGAAATTCACACCACCACGTTCAAATACCTTGCCTTCTTCTATCACACGCGAGATACCGCCTCCGCCTTCAGGGCGTTGCCAGGTATCGGTAATAAAAGTATGGCCATCAACTTCTTCAAGAGCCGCGACTATAGCAGCCTGCAAGCCCAGGAAGTAGTTTTTAACCGCAAGTGTATCTGTCATTCTGCTATCTACTCTAAAAAACGCAAGGGGCTGGACTAGTCTTTGGACTATTCTCAACCCGCTTTAAAAGATCGGTGGCGCACATGAAACATGTACGCCTGGCAAGGATTAATGCTTGCGGTTCAGCGCACGCCAGCCTATGTCGCGGCGGTATTGCATACCGTCGAAATGGATTTTTTCCACTACGTCATACGCATGTTTTTGCGCCAGTTTGACGGTGTCACCCAGGCCAACCACGCACAACACACGGCCACCGGTCACGTTCAAAGTCTTTTCATTGAGCGATGTACCAGCATGGAAGGTCACGGTGTCTGCGGTCTCTGCCGGGATGCCGGTGATTTTGTCACCTTTGCGTGGCGCATCAGGGTAACCAGCAGCGGCCATGACGACACCCATGGCTGTGCGCCTGTCCCATTCCAGCTCTACCGTATCAAGCGTTCCATTGACTGCATGTTCAACCACGTGCAGCAAATCTGTTTTCAGGCGCGCCATGATAGGCTGAGTTTCCGGGTCACCCATGCGGCAATTGAATTCCAGGGTTTTTGGATTGCCCTGGTCATCGATCATCAGGCCAGCATATAAAAAGCCGGTGAAGACGATGCCATCCTTGGCCATGCCTTGTACCGTAGGCACGATGATTTCGCGCATGACGCGGGCATGCAATTGTGGCGTCACGATAGGGGCTGGGGAGTAGGCACCCATGCCGCCCGTATTCGGGCCTTCGTCATTGTCGAGCAGGCGCTTGTGGTCCTGGCTGGTTGCCAGTGGCAAAATATTCTTGCCATCAACCATGACGATGAAACTGGCTTCTTCACCTGCCAAAAACTCTTCAATGACTACGCGCGCGCCAGCATCACCGAGCTTATTGTCAGACAACATCATATCGACAGCTGCATGCGCTTCTTCAGCGGTCATGGCAACAACCACACCTTTACCAGCCGCCAGGCCGTCGGCCTTGATGACAATAGGTGCGCCCTTGGCATTGATGTATTCATGCGCAGGTGCCAGCTCAGAAAAGGTCTGGTATTCAGCCGTGGGAATAGCATGCCTGTGCATGAAAGCCTTGGCGAAATCCTTGGAGCTTTCCAGCTGTGCAGCTTCTTTGCTCGGGCCAAAAATTTTCAGGCCACGGTCGCGGAAGATATTGACGATACCGGCAGCCAGCGGCACTTCAGGGCCGACTACGGTAATGCCTATGTTTTCTTGCTCGGCAAAGTCTGCCAGTGCTGCCGGGTCTGTGATATTGATGTTTTTCAGACGGCTGTCAGCGCCGGTACCACCATTGCCGGGGGCGACAAAAATAGTTTGTACACGTTCAGATTGCGCCAGTTTCCAGGCGAGGGCATGTTCACGGCCACCAGAGCCGACTACGAGTAATTTCATCTTAATCTTCTATGATGGCGTTGGTGAATACTTCTTGTACATCGTCGAGGTTTTCGAGGGCATCCAGCAGTTTTTGCATCTTGATGCCTTCGTCACCAGCAAATACGGTCTCAGTATTTGGTTTCATGACGACTTCAGCGACTTCTGCCTTGAAGCCGGCTTTTTCCAGACTGGCACGCAAGTCAGACAGGCTGAATGGTGCGCACAATACTTCTATGCCGCCTTCTTCATCAGTGACTACATCATCAGCACCGGCTTCCAGGGCCGCTTCCATCAGGGCATCTTCATTCGTGCCTGGGGCAAAAAACATCTGGCCGCAGTGCTGGAACAAAAAGGCGACCGAGCCTTCAGTGCCCATATTGCCACCGTATTTGTTGAAGGCATGGCGTACTTCTGCTACTGTGCGTACGCGGTTGTCTGTCATGCAATCGACCACGATGGCGGCACCGCCTATGCCATAACCTTCATAACGTACTTCTTCGTAATCTGCGCCTTCTAGTGTGCCAGCGCCGCGTTGTATCGCGCGCGTGACGTTTTCTTTTGGCATATTGGCGTCAGCCGCCTTATCTACTGCCAGACGCAGGCGGGGATTGGAATCGACATCCTCACCACCCATGCGTGCTGCAACCGTGATCTCCTTGATCAGACGCGTCCATATCTTGCCGCGTTTGGCATCGGTTGCTGCTTTTTTATGCTTGATATTGGCCCATTTACTATGTCCTGCCATGATCGCTCTTTCCTGAATTGACAATAGCTCACCCTGAGGGCGGCAATTTTGCCTGGCTTGGTTTTATAATGAAGACCAGTATTTTACCATAGTGGCACCGACCGACTTCCCCAAATCACCCTCCAAAACTATGTCAAAACCTCTGTTGATCGCTAAAAACACCGAATTCGACTTGAATTTATTGTCAGACTGGGCCAATCGCCATGGTTGTATTACTGGCGCGACGGGTACAGGCAAGACCGTTACTTTGCAAACCCTGGCCCAGGCGTTTTCTGGAATTGGCGTACCAGTCTTCATGGCGGACGTCAAAGGTGACCTGTCCGGCATGGCCAAAGCAGGTAGCGCCACCAGCAAAATCCAGCAAAGGCTGCAAGCCCTGCAAGTCGATGAACCCAAATGGCAGGCTTGCCCGGTCACATTCTGGGACGTGTTTGGCAAACAGGGGCACCCGGTACGTGCCACAGTATCTGATCTTGGCCCTTTGCTGCTAGGGCGCATGTTGAACCTGAATGAAACCCAGGGAGGGGTCTTGCAACTGGCCTTCAAGATCGCCGACGACCATGGTTTGCTGTTATTGGATACCAAGGATTTGCGCGCCATGCTGCAATACCTGGCGGAGAATGCGTCTGAATTCCAGACCGAATACGGCAATATTTCTGCCGCCAGTGTCGGTGCTATCCAGCGTTCATTGCTGACCATCTCTGAGCAGGGCGGCGAGCAATTCTTTGGCGAACCCATGCTGAACCTGGATGACATGATGCAGACTGACGGCGATGGCCGCGGTTTTGTAAACATCCTGGCGGCAGATCAATTGCTGCAGTCACCACGCCTGTATTCGACCTTTTTGCTATGGATGCTGTCTGAATTGTATGAGCATTTGCCAGAAGTGGGCGATGTTGATCAGCCCAAGATGGTGTTCTTCTTTGATGAGGCTCATTTGCTGTTTGATGAGGCACCTAAAGTTTTGCTGCAAAAGATAGAGCAGGTGGTGCGTTTGATACGCTCTAAAGGTGTAGGTGTGTATTTCGTCACGCAAAACCCTCTGGATATTCCTGATACGGTGCTGGGGCAACTCGGTAACCGTGTTCAGCATGCTCTGCGCGCTTATACGCCCAAGGATCAAAAAGCAGTGCAGGCTGCGGCAGAAACTTTCCGACCCAATCCCAACCTCGATACTGCAGCGGTGATTGCCGAACTCGGAGTTGGTGAGGCCCTGATTTCCTTCCTTGATGATAAAGGTCGGCCCAACATCGTGCAACGCGCACTGATCGTGCCGCCATCGTCACAGATAGGGGCAATCACTGCTGATGAATGCCAGCAAGTCATACAAACTTCCATCGTCGCTGGTGTGTATGAAAAGCATATAGACCGCGAATCTGCGTATGAAAAACTGACAGGTCGGGTAGCGGCCCGTGCTGCTACGGCGGATAAGGAAGATAGTCTGCAACCCGGCAGCAGGGCAGAGCCTGCAGCGACAGATGCCAATGGCTGGGGTAATGCACCTTCGGCTGCGTCTTCGCCGGCAGTACCATCGGCACCAGCAGTACCAGCAGCCCCGTCGGTTTCAAGCCGTCCCGTATTCAATTCAGGTCGTGCAGCTCAGCCTGCGCCAGCGCAAGAAAGTGGTGGTGGTGTAGGTGATACGCTGAAAAGCGTGTTTGGCAACCTGCTTGGTGGCGGTGGTTTGCGCCGCAAGGATAATGTGGTCGAGACCATGATCAAATCGACGGTCAGGACCATGGGTTCTCAGGTGGGGCGCGAAATTATTCGCGGTGTGCTAGGTTCCATAATGAAGAAATGAGCTTGCCGGTATTTCGCATGGCATCTCAGATGGGATTTCACGCGGGATTTCGTGCGATATTTCGCGCAGTATTCACATTTGTCAGCAGAGCCCCAAAGCTCTGCTAACAAGCAAAATTATTCCTGATCCTGGTTGTTATTGACCAGACGCCTGAAAATGCTGTTCAGGGAGCTGTCGTTCTGCTTTGGCGATACATTTTTAGTCTGTCTTTGCGGCATATCCGTTGTCATCGCACGTTTAGGGCGGAGTACCGGCTGATCTGCATACTGTAAGCGTGGTGTGTACATTTGGGTTTCTCCTGCAATGTGGTTCATGCTTATCAGTGTAGGGAAAGATGCTTGATTTAATAGTTACACAAAGTCACTTTTGGCAACTAAATGTAAAATCTCATGTGAAACATTGTTAGTTCTTTGCTACGCGGAAATTAATTGCTTTCTGAAGTGCAATTTATGTGTGAAATTACGAATTTAGACCGTGTAACAGTTTGCCGCTCATTCAACGATTTATGCTTACAGAACAAACGAAATTACTTGCCCGCCGTCATTATCTGACTGGCCTTGCCATTGCACTGGTTGGTGCCATCCTGTTTTCTACCAAGGCCATCGTCGCCAAACTGATTTATCGTTACAACGTCGATGCAGTCACGCTGATCTGTTTTCGCATGGCATTTTCGCTTCCCATTTTTGCGGCGATTGCCATCTGGCAAATGCATAAGTCCGGTAGCCTGAGCAAAGCGGATCGCTGGCGGCTGGTTGCCTTGGGCCTGGTTGGCTATTACCTGTCGTCTTTCCTGGATTTCCTTGGCTTGCAATATATCAGCGCGGGTCTGGAGCGTTTGATCCTTTTCCTGACGCCATCCTTTGTTTTGCTGATATCCGCCTTCTTTTTGAAGCGTGCCGTCAGCAGGCTGGAATGGGCAGCTTTGCTGGTGTCTTACCTTGGCATCGTCCTAGTGTTTTTCCACGACCTTAAATTGGGTGGCGAGTATGTGTTACTGGGGTCTGCGCTCGTGCTGGGCGCTGCAATTTCTTATGCCATCTACCTGATACAGTCGGGTCAACTGGTGCAAAGACTGGGTTCCTTGCGACTGGTATCGTATGCGATGTGTGTTTCCAGTGCCGCCTGCATAGGCCAGTTTTTTATTTTACGTCCTGCCAGCATGCTGGTGCAGCCGCTTGCTGTATATTCATTGTCTATAGTGAATGCCGTCATGTGTACCGTATTGCCAGTGTTCATGACCATGATTGCTGTAAAGCGCATAGGCGCAGCGACAGCTTCGCAGGCAGGCATGATAGGGCCGGTATCGACATTGTTTCTGGGCGCTTATTTTATTGGCGAACCCATCACTAGCTGGCAGCTGGCCGGCACAATATTGGTCATGGGCGGCATGTATTTGCTGTCCAGGAAAAAAACCTAAACGCAGAAAAACTTATTCAGGAGGGGTAAATGGTCAAGGCAATCCGCATACAGCAAACCGGTGGTCCGGAAGTCATGGAATATGTCGATGTAGAGCTGGGCACCCCCGGCGCGGGCGAGGTGCTGGTAAGTCAAAAGGCTTGCGGCCTGAATTTTATTGACGTGTATTTCCGCACTGGTTTATATCCACAAGCGCTGCCGGGTGGCCTGGGCATGGAAGGTGCAGGCATCGTTGAGGCAGTTGGCGCAGATGTTAAATACGTGCAAGTTGGTGACAGGGTTGCCTATGCCGGACGACCAACCGGTGCTTATGCTGAGGCCCGCATTATGCCTGCAGATAATCTGGTGCGCCTGCCTGACAGCATCAGTTTTGAGACTGCCGCCGCCATGATGCTGCAGGGGCTGACGGTGCAATACCTGTTTCACCGTACTTTCCCCTTGCAGGGCGGGGAAACAATATTGTTCCATGCTGCCGCTGGTGGGGTAGGCCTGATTGCCTGTCAGTGGGCACGTGCCATTGGCGTCACCATGATAGGTACGGTGGGCTCGGATGAGAAGGGTGAACTAGCCAAAGCGCATGGCTGCGCCCATGTCATCAACTACAACAAGGAAAATTTTGTTCAGCGAGTTCGTGAAATTACGGACGGAAAAGGGGTGCCTGTCGTTTATGATTCCATCGGGAAGGACACTTTCATTCCATCGCTGGATTGTCTCTCGCCCTTGGGCATGATGGTCAGCTTTGGCAATGCGTCTGGGCCGGTGCCTGCATTTGGCCTGAGTGAGCTCGCTTCACGCGGTTCTTTATTCATTACACGCCCGAGTTTGATGAGTTATACGGCCAAACGTGATGATCTGGAGCAAATGGCTGCGCACTTATTTTCCATGGTGGAGAGCGGCAAAGTTAAAATAGACATACGCCAGCGTTACCCTTTAAGTGAGGTGGCGCAAGCCCACCGTGAGCTGGAAGCCCGTAAAACAACGGGTTCCAGCATATTGATTCCCTAAAGCAAGAAAATATGACAGAAGTAACACCACCATCAAAAACGACAGATAAAGAAAGCGGTAGCCCAAAATTTGGGCGCCTGCTGCTGGTTCTTATTTTTGCCGTCATGCTCATAGTAGTTATTACGCTGGGGTCAGAGGCTTACTATACTAATTAGTGAGCCTTGAATACGGGGTCGTGCAATTTTGCAGCTTTGTTGTTTTACTGCACTATTCGGTAGGATTCTGGCATTGCGCAAGCCTGTGCGGCTTGGCAGAATGCAAGTTTTTGGGCACGTACGCTGGCGCCTGAGTATGATTGATAACCTGAGCATAATAAAAAAGAGCGATGGATACTATTCCACTGAATAATGCCAAGACGAGCGAGTTTTCCAGCTCTAGCCGTTTGCTGATACTGCAAAGTTTGGTGCCTATCGCCACCAATCTGGTTTCCTCGCAAATTGAGGCATTTACTGGCCGCCTGACCGAGGCTTTGTTCAAACTGTCTGATCAGACCATCAGGCCAGAAGAGGTTGCGACCAGTTTTGCTGCCTACCAGCAGTTAAAGCGTAATGGCACTACCTTCTACCGCCTGGTTGCAGGCCAGGTCAATGCGGCGCTCGCCAAAGAAGTCAGTGTCGTCAATACCCGCAAACGTGCCAGGACGGATGAAGGCAAGCAGGATTTTTCCCTGGTCAGTTTTGAAGAGATGGAAAGCAAAGTGCTCAGCCGTAACCTGAGCCAGTCGCTGGAAGTGACCAATGCCGAGTTGCTGGTCGCCCTGAATGTGCGCATAGGCCATATCCTGCGCCGCACACCGATCAGTGTTTCGCAAAACCCTTTTCGTCCGGAATTATTTGTCAAGGCCGTCCACCAGGCGTGGATGGAGCTGGAACCCAATCCCGAGACCCATCATCTGATCTTGCGCTTGCTGCGACCGGAATTGTTCCTGCAACTCGGTGCTATTTATCGCGAATTGAATCAGGCCCTGGTAGAGCGCGGTATTTTGCCAGAACTGAATGATGGTTATCGTAACAAGCAAAAAAAGAACATGATGTCAGGCTCAGACGATATCAGTAACCGCGACCCTTATCTGGAAAATAAGCTGCGCAATATCTTCTCTGGCAATGCGCCTGCCGGGTCTTTTGGCAATACCGTTACCGGAGGTGGAGGTAATGGGGGCGGTGGCCATGCCATGGATGGCGGGGGTATGCCCTATACCGGTGGGCAGGATGCTGGTGGCGGCAATGGAAACGGAAACGGCGGTGGAGGTGGCTATGGCGGTGGTAGTCATGGCGGCGGTGGCATTGGCAGTGGTAATGCGCCCGACATGGTCACCATAGACAGGCAGTTTTTTGATTACCTGACCAGCGTACAAAGGGATTTTTCTGCCAATCCCATGCCTACCGATACGGCACATCTGCGGCAATTGTCACAGCAACCCAATGCTGGTGGACTGACCCATATAGATCAAAGCACGATAGAGTTGCTGGCGCGTATTTTTGACTATGTCTTTAACGACACCAGCATACCCGCCGATATCAAGAATCTTATCAGCCAGTTGCAGATACCGACTTTGAAAGTGGCTTTACTGGACAAGGATTTCTTTTTCAAGGAAAGCCATCCGGCACGGGTATTGATAGACACGCTGGCAAAATCCAGCGTCCTGCTCAATAGCGACACCACTTCAGAAGACCCGCTCTATCAGATGATAGAAGGCATAGTTGAAAGGGTGCAACAGGATTTTGACCAGCAGATAGAACTGTTTTCAGATGTCGTTGCCGACCTCGAAGCATTCCTCAAGGATGAGGAGCAGCAAACCGAAGTTGCGATCAGCGAACCGGTAGCCGTCGCGCTGAAACAGGAAAAAATGCGCCTGGCGCGCGAGTTTGCCGAAAATGATGTTGCCATCAGGGTTGAAACCGGTGAGGTTGCAGGTTTCCTGGAAACCTTCCTCAAGGAGCAATGGATCAGGATTTTGACGATATCGCATAACGTCAAGGAAGAAAAACCCAACGCCCTCGAAAATGCTCTGAGGACGATGGATGACCTGATCTGGAGCCTGAAACCCAAGAATAGTGCAGAAGAACGCAAGGAGCTGGTCAGCAAACTGCCAGCCATGCTGTCGCTGCTGAATGCCTGGCTCAATGCGATCAAATGGGATGAGCCCGAACGCGTTATCTTCTTTTCCAAACTGGCTGAGCGCCATGCCGCAATTGCCCGCGCCCCGCTGGAGTTTTCACCACGTCGCCAGCTTGAAATTGCCGTCAATATCGCCCAGCGCGCCAGTGAAAAACGCCTGAACCGCCATGTACAGGATCAGATAGAGCAGCCGGTTGATGAATGGGCGCGCGTTATAGAAACCATGGAACGCGGCATCTGGGTCGATTTCACGAGGCAGAATGGCGTTACCACGCGCTTCAAGCTGGCCTGGGTCAGCCCCAAACGTACCCGCTATATCTTCACGAATCGCCAGGGGCATGACGCCTTTTCGGTTTCCAGTGAAGAATTGATTACCCAGTTCCGCGAGGGCAGGGCTATACAGATTGTGGCTGAATCGGTGGTTGATCGCGCCCTGGTCGAGGCACTGCGCGATCCTCCGGCAGCTTAGTCAATACAGGCGGCATAGTCACTCCATCAGAGTGACTATGCCGGTTAATCCTTTATGGTCAATTCCACATTGCTGGTGCTGCCATTCTTGCCTGGGAAGTCTTTCAGTGCGCTATCCATCAGGTAAGGAATATACAGCGAAATCTCAGGATTGAATTGCTCGCTACTGGCCTTGATGTCCGCCAGTTTCTTGTTGCCGTTTAATTCTGTAATACGTATCTGTAGCTGGTGCAGGTAGGTGCTGCGCACACTGATATCCGTCCAGCCACGGGGATAGCCTGGCCAGCCCCAGTAACCCGGATAATAAAGATAGTGGCGGCGATAAATGCCCCGGCTGAAATGCAGGCCCCAATATGGGTCATAGATACCAGGCTGCCACAATGGAGATGCCTGGATTTCCCTGAGAGTACTGGCATACTGCAATTCAACTTTCAGGACAGGCGCTGTGCCGGTCGCCACCTCCTTGAAACCCAGAGTTTGCAGGCGGGTTCTGAGCAAGTCTTCATACAGCTTGTGCTCGGGATTGTTTTCCTGCCCCGGTGCACGTTCAAAGATATAAGACTTATCCTGTGTGGCGCCTGGCCATTCATGGAAGACGCTGACCTGGCTAGTGAATGTTGTCGCACATCCGCTCAGCAGCAGACTGCAGGCGAGGGCGAAGAATAGGGTGAACTTTTTCATTTTTACTGCTCCTTCAAACATACTTTTACTATAGTTCCATAGTATGCCTGATTAAGAAAATTTGTTGCTCTTACTGTAACGGGTTGTATCGACTTTGTTACCACATCCCAATTTTCATGTCGGGAAGAGGCGAGTGATAAAAATTTAATGTTTTAATCAAACTTTTTGCCTTAATTTGCATCTATTCAAGTGAATTTATCCCTGTACGGGCACAGCTTGGTAAAATGGCGGTCTTTACAGGGTTCAAAAGACTTTGTCATTCAACTTATTTTCGCGAGATATTCCATCCATGCGTAACGATATTGCCAGCAAACCAGAGACAATTTTCCGTAAAGACTATGTAGCCCCGGGATTTTGGGTAGATACGGTAGAAATGGGTTTCGACCTTGATCTGAGTGCCACCCATGTAGCCACCCGCATGACCATGCGCCGCAATCATGACAGCAGCGAGAAAGACCTGGTCTTGTTTGGCGAATCCCTGAAATTGCTGCAATTGCGCATGAATGGCGTGAACCTCAAAAAGTCTGCCTACAAGATAGAAGGCGAGACCTTGCGCATAGCCAATGCACCGGATGAAGTCACGCTGGAAATTGAAACCCTGATCAATCCGCTCAAGAATACCTCCCTGTCCGGCCTGTATGCATCCAACGGTAATTTCATTACCCAGTGCGAGGCAGAAGGCTTCCGCAAGATCACCTGGTTCCCTGACCGCCCTGACGTCATGGCGAAATACACTGTCATGCTGCGTGGCGACAAGAAAAAATTCCCTGTGCTGCTCAGCAACGGTAATCTGATAGAAGAAGGTGACCTCGGTGATGGCCGCCATTTCGCCAAGTGGGAAGACCCGTTCAAAAAGCCTTCTTACCTGTTCGCGCTGGTCGCTGGCAAGCTGGTTTGCCAGGAAGAAGACTATAAGTTGAAATCTGGCCGTAAAGTCTTGCTGCAAGTCTGGGTAGAAGACGGTAATCTGGATAAAACTCAGCATGCCATGGATTCCCTCAAAAACAGCATACGCTGGGATGAAGAACGCTTTGGCCTGGAGCTGGACCTTGACCGCTTCATGATCGTTGCCACTGGCGACTTCAATATGGGCGCGATGGAAAACAAGGGCTTGAATATTTTCAATACCAAGTTTGTGCTTGCAAATCCATCTATCGCTACTGACGTTGATTATGCAGGTATAGAATCTGTCGTTGGTCATGAATACTTTCATAACTGGACAGGCAACCGCGTTACTTGCCGCGACTGGTTCCAGTTATCCTTGAAAGAAGGCCTGACGGTTTTCCGTGATCAGGAATTTTCTGCCGACCTGGTAGGTACAGCCACGGGTCGCGCCGTCAAACGCATAGAGGACGTGCGCCTGCTGCGCCAGGTACAATTCTCAGAAGATGCCGGCCCTATGGCTCATCCGGTACGTCCTGATTCTTTTGTAGAAATCAATAACTTCTACACCGTCACGATTTATGAAAAAGGTTCAGAAGTCGTACGCATGTATTACACCTTGCTGGGTCATGATGGCTTCCGCAAAGGCATGGACCTGTATTTCGAACGCCATGATGGCCAGGCCGTTGAATGTGATGACTTCCGCGCTGCGATGGCAGATTCCAGTGGCCGTGACCTGACTCAGTTTGAACGCTGGTATAGCCAGGCCGGTACGCCACGCGTGAAGGTTGATGCGACTTACGATGCAGATGCACAGACTTATTCCATAACCCTGAGCCAGTCTTGCCCGGCTACACCAGGCCAGGCAGAAAAACTGCCTTTCCACATCCCGGTTGCCATGGGTTTGCTGGGTGCAGATGGCAAGGACATTCCTTTGCATAGCTCAGCGTACGAAGCACAGGCTGGTGCGACCAGTCTGGTACTGGAACTGACAGAAGCCAGCCAGACTTTTGTATTTACCGGTGTTAGCAGCAAACCAGTACCATCCCTGTTGCGCAATTTCTCTGCACCAGTCGTGCTGGAAATCGACTACAGTGATGAAGAACTGGGACTCTTGCTGGCGAATGACAGCGACCCGTTCAACCGTTGGGAAGCTGGTCAACGCCTGGCCACACGTCGCCTCGTCAAACTGACGACTGCAGTACAGCAAGGTGAAGAGCTGAGCCTGGACAGCATGTTCATCGAAGCCCTGCGCGCTACTCTGAATGATGCCAGCCTTGACCCAGCTTTCCGTGAACTGGTGTTGACACTGCCATCCGAAGCCATGATTGCTGAAGAGTTCAAGGTCGTTGACCCACAAGCCATCCATACCGCACGCCAGTTTGCCCGCGCCACCATCACAGAACATCTGCGCGCTGATTTGTTGAGTGCTTATGAAGGTCACCTGACTCCAGGCAAATACAGCCCGGATGCACAATCCATGGCCAAACGTGGTTTGAAAAACCTGGCCCTGTCTTATTTGCTCGAGTGGTCAGATGAATCCACTTTTGATCTGGCGAAAACCCAGTTCGATGAAGCAGAAAACATGACAGACCGTCTGGCGGCTTTGACATCCCTGACTAACTTCAGTGGCAATGACAAGCAAGCCAAATCGGCAGCCAAGTCCTTAAAAGCCTTTTATAAAGACTTCAAGAAAGAAGCCCTGGTTATCGACAAATGGTTCATGTTACAGGCAACTGCACGTACCACCGATGTTGCCAAGGTGCGTGAATTGATGACGCATCCAGCATTTACATTGAACAATCCTAATCGCGCACGCAGTTTGACGTTTGCTTTCTGCAATGCCAATCCATCCCGCTTCCATGCGGCTGATGGCAGTGGTTATGCCTTGTGGGCAGAGCTGGTGATTGCACTTAACAAGCTCAATCCGCAAGTCGCAGCTCGCCTGGCACGCAGCATGGACCGCTGGAAAAAATATCCAGAAAGCCTGCAAGTGCATATGAAGGCGGCACTGCAAAAAGTAGCAGATACCAAGAAGCTGTCGAAAGACGTGCTGGAAGTAGTCAGCAAGGCACTTGCGTCTTAAGCAAACAATTTACAAGAATTACTGAAAAAATCGAGAGATCAACATGAAACGTGTAAGCCTGACCCAGTACCTGGTCGAAGAGCAGCGCCTGAATAATTCGATACCGGCAGAACTGCGCCTGCTGATCGAAGTCGT
This sequence comes from Undibacterium sp. TC4M20W, assembly GCF_049340245.1. Lineage (NCBI taxonomy): Bacteria > Pseudomonadati > Pseudomonadota > Betaproteobacteria > Burkholderiales > Oxalobacteraceae > Undibacterium > Undibacterium sp. TC4M20W. Next base: position 309,698 of record NZ_JBMPPI010000005.1, on the reverse strand, counting down.
CGCACGCGCCTGCAAGACCATCAGCCATGCAGTAGGCAAGGGCGCATTAGGTGAAGTGCTGGGCACAGCCGGTAGCGAAAACATTCAGGGCGAAGTGCAAAAGAAACTCGACATCCTGTCGAATGAAATCTTGCTCGAAGCCAATGAATGGGGCGGCCACCTGGCAGCCATGGCATCGGAAGAAATGGAAAGCATACATCCGATACCTAACCGCTATCCGCAGGGCGAATACATGCTCCTGTTTGATCCACTCGATGGTTCCAGTAATATCGACGTCAACGTCTCCATCGGTACCATCTTCTCGGTATTGAAAGCACCAGACGGCATGGGCAAACCAACCGAGCAGGATTTCCTGCAGCCAGGCAGCAAGCAGGTCGCCGCCGGCTATGCCGTATATGGCCCGCAAACAGTGCTGGTGCTGACGACAGGCAATGGCGTCAATTGCTTCACCCTCGACCGTGAAATGGGTTCATGGGTGCTGACACAGCGCAATATGCAAATCCCGGCAGACACCAAGGAGTTCGCCATCAACGCTTCCAATACCCGCCACTGGTATCCACCAGTCACGCGCTATGTTGATGAAATGCTGGCAGGCGGTACTGGCCCTCGCGGCAAAGAATTCAATATGCGCTGGATCGCCTCCATGGTTGCTGACGTACACCGCATCTTGAACCGCGGCGGTATCTTCATGTACCCGGCCGACAAGCGTGAACCAGACAAGGCCGGCAAACTGCGCCTGATGTACGAAGCCAACCCCATGTCCTTCATCGTAGAACAGGCTGGCGGCGCATCGACCGACGGCAAGCAACGCATGCTGGATATCCAGCCAGAAAAACTGCACCAGCGTGTGGCGGTTTTCCTGGGTTCAAAAAATGAAGTGGAAAGAGTGACGCAATACCATCAAGAATAACTGGCCTGAATGTAATAAACAAAAAACGCGAAGTTTGATGCTTCGCGTTTTTTTATTGGTTGTTAGTGTTTTGGATATAGACCTCTCAACACAGCGGGAGGAAATACTTCTTGCAAGAAGTCTTCGTTACGCAGGCGTGTGGCATACCACACGAATTCCCTGCTACACCACGGAGACACAGAGTAAACACCGAGAAAATCAAATCTTAAAAAGACGCTCAGGTTTTCTCTTGCCTTTCTCTGTGTCTCCGGGGTGATCTTTTTGGTTTGATACTTAAAACGACCTAATTCTCAATAAATTCCATATTTGACATATGATTATACGAAGCGCATGCTGATATAACATTTTCATTTTATCGCCAGCCTGGAGTAAGACATGCCCGCATACCGTTCCCGTACCACCACCCATGGCCGCAATATGGCCGGTGCCCGCGCCCTGTGGCGTGCGACTGGCATGAAAGATGGTGATTTCGATAAGCCTATCGTTGCCGTCGTCAATTCCTTTACCCAGTTCGTGCCTGGTCATGTACATCTCAAAGACCTGGGCCAGATGGTGGCGCGTGAGATTGAAGCGGCTGGTGGTGTAGCAAAAGAATTCAATACGATAGCAGTGGATGATGGTATCGCCATGGGCCATGGCGGTATGTTGTACTCACTGCCTTCACGCGAACTGATTGCTGACTCTGTTGAGTACATGGTCAATGCCCACTGCGCTGATGCCATGGTGTGTATCTCCAACTGCGATAAAATCACGCCCGGCATGCTGATGGCAGCCATGCGTTTGAATATCCCTGTCGTGTTTGTTTCCGGCGGCCCTATGGAAGCGGGCAAGGTGCTGGAGACTTTGCATCCCAAACAGACTGGTGAACAAAGAATAGTAAAGATTGATCTGGTCGATGCCATGATCAAGGCTGGTGACAGTAATGTGTCGGATGAGGAGATAGGCCGTATAGAGCGTTCTGCCTGTCCTACCTGTGGCTCATGTTCTGGCATGTTCACTGCAAACTCCATGAATTGCCTGACCGAAGCACTGGGTCTGTCCTTGCCTGGCAATGGTACGATTTTGGCGACACATGCTGACCGCAAGGAACTGTTCTTGCGCGCAGGCCGTTTGGTGGTTGAGCTGGCCAAGCGCCATTACGAACAGGATGATTATTCCATCCTGCCACGGTCGATTGCCAACAAGGCGACCTTTGAAAATGCCATGGCGCTGGATGTATCCATGGGTGGCTCTACCAATACCGTCTTGCATTTGCTGGCTGCAGCGCATGAAGCGGGCGTGGATTTCAAGATGGCAGATATCGACCGCATCTCGCGCAAAGTACCTTGTCTCTGCAAAGTCGCACCGATGACCGATAAATACCATATCGAAGACGTGCACCGCGCTGGCGGCATTATCTCTATTCTCGGTGAGCTGGCACGCGCTGGTTTGCTCGATACTACGCGCCCGACCGTACATAGCCCGACCATGGCAGATGCGATTGCGCAAAACGATATTGCCGTGACTGACAATGCTGCGGTACGCAAGCTGTTCAGTGCTGCTCCAGGCGGTGTACCTACCCAAACAGCCTTCTCGCAAGACAAACGTTTTGACAGCCTCGATACTGACCGTGAAGCTGGCTGCATACGTGATAAGGCGCATGCTTATTCTCAAGATGGTGGCCTGGCAGTCTTATACGGCAATCTGGCAGAAAAAGGCTGTATCGTCAAAACCGCAGGTGTTGATGAAAGTATCTTGAAGTTCACCGGCAAGGCCCGCGTGTTTGAAAGCCAGGATTCTGCGGTAGAAGCCATCCTCGGCGATACTGTGCATGAAGGCGATGTCGTCATCATCCGTTACGAAGGCCCTAAAGGTGGCCCCGGCATGCAGGAAATGCTGTATCCAACTTCTTACATCAAATCCAAGGGCCTGGGCAAAGCCTGTGCTTTGTTCACTGATGGGCGTTTCTCTGGTGGCTCTTCCGGCCTGGTGATTGGTCATGCCTCGCCAGAAGCTGCCGAGGGTGGAACGATAGGTTTGGTGGAAGAGGGTGATATCATAGAAATCGATATTCCCGCTCGCAGCATCAATCTCAAAGTCAGCGACGCCGACCTGGCACAGCGCAGGGCGGCGATGGAAGCACGCGGGCCAGATGCCTGGCAGCCGGTAGGCCGTGAGCGTTATGTCTCACAAGCCTTGCAGGCTTATGCTGCTTTGGCAACATCGGCTGACCGTGGTGCGGTCAGGGATATCACGCAATTGAAACGCTAAATCAATATTTGATCCTTATTTTGATTGCTATTAAAGCAGATTAAAGTAGCTTAAAGCAGAGTGTGTTGACCTGGTTCACACACTCTTTTTTATGGACTTTGAATAAGTCTGCGCAAGAACTACCCCGGCACTATCTCCAGCATTGTTTGTATACTCTGCAAAGTTCCAGGGCTTTACTTGCTTTTCGCGCTCTTGCCCATACATGACATGAAATAAAACGATCGTTCACCGCAACAGGTAGGAAATGCGCGCCTCGTTTATACTCTAGTCTGGGCCGACAATTGTTATTGTCATTTGGCCATGATCTTAAGTTTTATCCAGAATAAGAATCCGCGAGAACTGTATGTCTAGCAATGACCAGCCTGTCAACTCAAGCAAACAGGCTTTGGAATATGTTGATTCCTGTAACCTGCCCACGACCTGGGCAACTTTCCGCATGCATGCCTTTGTCGAAACGGCAACAGGCAAAGAGCATATCGCCCTGACCCTCGGTGATGTGGCTGATGGCCAGCCTGTACTGGCACGCATACATTCTGAATGTCTGACCGGTGATGCCCTGTTCAGCAAGCGCTGTGACTGTGGCCCGCAACTGGAACTGGCCCTGCAAAAAATCGCCCAGGAAGGGCGCGGCGCTTTGCTGTATCTGCGTCAGGAGGGCCGTGGTATAGGTTTGCTCAATAAGGTGCGTGCCTATCATCTGCAAGACGATGGTGCTGACACGGTAGAAGCCAACCAAAAGCTCGGCTTTGCAGCCGACTTGCGCGACTATAGCCTGTGTGACCCCATGCTCAAACATCTGGGCATAGAATCTGTACGCCTGATGACGAATAATCCACGCAAGATTTCAGCGATGGAAGGCATGAATGTCAGAGTGCAGGAACACGTCCCGCTGATCGTCAAGCGCAATCCCTATAATGAGCGTTATCTGAGTACCAAGGCGACCAAGCTCGGGCACTTGATACAGCCTGATTTGTAGGCGTTTGCAAGCGGCAGGATGGTCTTACGGCCTTATGGTTTTACAGTCTTACACTTCGACTTCTTCCTGCAGCTTCTCAAATTCTATCGCGGCTTCGGCCAAAACTTCATCAAGCAGGGCCTGGTCCAGGCCCAGGCTTTCCCATGATTGCCCGGTAATTTCTGGCGGTGCAAGGTCGGGTGTGGTGGTCACGCCCAGTGCATGGGCTATGCCATCTGCGACATGGACTATGGTTGCCAGGAAACCCAAACCGGGTTTTTCTGGATGATGGTGACCAGAGATAGCCTTGATCATGACTTCTGAAAAATTCCACTGCACGGCCAGGGTTTCACCAACCAGGGCGTGATCAATGCCCAATAACTGTTTTTCAGTTTCATATTGCGTGGTCTGCAGTTCCTGGCGTTGTGCCAGCACATTCTCATAAGCCCCGGTGTAGCAGGTCGCTAATACCAGTGCGCCTATGTCATGCAATAAGCCCGCAGTAAAAGCGACATCTGCATTGAGCTTGAGTCTGCGGGCCAGTATGCGGGCCGCAATGGCAACCGCATTTGAATGCCGCCAGAAATCCTTGTGACTGAAACCACGGCAATTATTTTCAGGGAAGCAGCCTGTCAGTGCTGCAGTGATCACGATCTGCCGCACGGTACTCAAACCCAGCAATGAAATCGCCTGCTGCACCGTCGTCACCTTGACCATGGTGGAGTAATAGGGCGAATTTGCATAGCGCAAGGTCTTGGCTGTCAGTGCCATGTCATGGCTGACCTTTTGTGCCAGCTCGTGCATATTCAATTCTTCATCATCAATGTTATTCAGCAATTCCATCACGATGGCAGGCAAAGTCGGCAAGTCCTTGACGCTGTCTATAATCTGGGCAAGAGAGATGGGATTCATAAATCTGGCTCCTATGAAGAATCTATGAGGAATATTTCTCATAGCTTGCCTGAAATAAGGGAGACTGACTTGAATTTTTATCATCAGCGTGCATTTGCAACAACGTGAACAGCACATTTTTGTGCGGTTTCAGCATTGTTGCATTTAGAATCCCTTCCTTTGTTTCCCGACCAATTAAATAATATGCTTGATTTTTGCGTATCAAGAATCGTCAGACTCAGTTGCACCGTATTGATTTGCGCAGCAATTTGCGCTTGCGGCAAGCAGCAAGCGAACATTAAACCAGATTCGTTCGCATCAGAAAGTGTGGCTGCATCCAGCAGTGCCAGCGCATCATTAAATAGCCAGGCAATAAAACCTGTCACTGCAGATACTGCAGACGGTTTCATTGGCATGCTGAAGGCAACAATGAAGTCCTATGACGAGGCAGTTTTGCGCAAATGGATAGATGACTTCAATGCTCTGCAACTGAAGTCGCACGGTGTGGCAAAAGCCGGCGAAGATTTACCGCCATTGCCAGCAGGTGTCGTACAGATTGAACTCGAAGACCTGGGTGAGCATGTGCTGTTGCAATTGCGCGAAGTGCTGACTGCGCATAGCGATGATGTAGATGGTGGTACAGATCAGTTTCGTTCGGTTTTCTTCAACAAAAGTGATATGGCCTTGCTGACAGATATCCCGACCAAAAGCCAGGCCATGCCTGACACCAGCATGCGCATTGCCATAGGGAGCCAGCAAAGCTGCATGGGTGAGAGTGCTGGTGACGGCTATGCGATTTTTGACCTGAAGCAAATGGGCAAAACCTATCTCAATGAAAAATTCCAGGACCAGGTGCAAGGCTTTGAAGTAAAGCCCGTCAAGACCGGCACGATACAATTATTGACACGCAGCGAAACAGATTTCCAAGGTAAGGAAGAAGATTCGAAGCAATGCGAAATAGGTAGCTGGGTCGATGTGCTGGAAACTACTTATACCATTCATTGTGATGCCAAATCAGGCAAATGCACATCGCAAAAGAAACAAAAGACCTACCAAGCCTGCAGTGCAGTGGGAGCCTGTGACTGACAAATTTTTCGCTAGCGAGAATTCAAACCTGGGTGAGCGCAATCCGGATACGAAACAATTACGCGCAAACATTTCAAACAGGTATTTCAAAAGTTATTTTATATGCAATAATACGATCCTATCTGGCATAACTTGTCAGATCATGAGAGGTGGAAATCGGCCATGAGCTAACCGCGGAGGATCAATCCGCATGCCGACATTCGGCATTGTTTTATCGAATCCGCGCTCGCCGCGTCATCAACCAAAATGCATCGTTTCGATGCAAAACAATAATGCATGAAACAAGTCGTCATTGAAAAAGCGCTGCATGCGCTATAGAAGGGAAATAAGTGCCAGTTACTTCGAAATCTAGTAATACCCCGCGATTTGGGAGCTCGCTCTTCGCAGTTTTTGTTACGACAATCATAGTTTTCGTTAGCGTCTCTGCTATGGCCGAGATTCCACACTCTGAACTAGACGCATTGTTCGAGAAAGCGTCGCGCGGAGACAATTTGGCGTTTACAGCTCTTCAAAAAGAAGCAGAGCGAGGCGACGCGTCGGCGGAACGCTTTATGGGCATTATGTATCTCACTGGAAAAGGCGTAAAACAAGACCAAGGCGAAGCGAGAAAGTGGCTGCTGGGGGCAGCGGAAAAAGGTCTTGCTTCAGCGCAATCCAACCTGGCGAATATGTATGCACGCGGCGCAGGAGTTCCGCGCAATCAGTCTGAAGCATTACGGTGGTGGACAAAATCGGCCGTTCAAGGTTACGCCATTGCACAATACAACTTGGGACAGGTGTACATGAATGGGAACGGCGTGCCTGTTGACATGGTTGCGGCAGTATCGTGGTATCGAAAAGCGGCGGAGCAACGAGAACCAAATTCGCAGTTCAATTTAGGCATTGCCTATGCCAATGGAGATGGCGTTCCCCGAGATTTGGTTCAGGCACACATGTGGTGGCGGATAGCATCAGTAACGGCAGGTTCGGCTGGACCGGGTGAACAAATTTTTGTTCAGGCATGGAACAACATGACGGATATAGCAAAGGACATGACCACAGCCCAAATTGCAGCCGCCAACAAACAAGCAAACGAATGGATTTCCGTGAATCTAAAATCGCCATGAAGGTCGTGTGCAAATGCCCAGGCGCCATTCGGTGAATGGGCCGCTACAGAAATTGATTGGCAGCAAAGGGCGCAACGGTGACATTCACGATCTGGCACATCCTGTTAGATTGAGTCAAAAATTATATTTTTTATAATTCACATATGTGTCTCAAGTTGGATTAAATCGTTAAATATTAATGAGAATGATTTGCAATTGCATTTATAAATAAGTAAAATAGGCCACAGTTCTTACTTCCGCAGCTTTTACTTCTAATGCTATCGGAGAAATTTTCTCTGCATAGGCGGTTAATTTCCAGGCTTATTTATGAATTCTTGCTCATCCCGTTCGTCCAGTTTTTCCGCTTTTTCCGCTTTGCCCCGCAACAATCCCGCGTCACTACCAAAAAATTTGCATGCTGTCAGTTCACTGACTCCCTTGAGTCCGATTGCATTGGCGCTTTCAATGATGCTGGCAGCCCCAGCTTTTGCAGATGACCCTGCAGCAGCCAAAGGTGCCAAGGCAGAACTGCCTGAAGTGGTGGTAACAGGTGTTTCTGGTAATGAGCCCAGCACAGAGAAAACAGGCGCGTATACCGCGAGAAAAAGTAATTCCGCGACCAGGCTTGATTTGTCCTTGCGGGAAACGCCCCAATCCATCTCGGTAGTCACCCGCGCAAAAATGGATGACTTCAAGCAGGTCAATGCCAATGATGTGCTGGCCAATACGACAGGCGTGTCAGTAGAAAAAGTGGAAACTGACCGCACTTACTACATGGCCCGTGGCTTTGATATCGTGAATTTCCAGTACGATGGCGTAGGCATTCCATTCACTGGTGGTAACGTCGCAGGTGATATTGATACTGCTATTTACGACAGGGTAGATATCGTGCGCGGTGCAAACGGTTTGATGTCTTCTACTGGCAACCCGTCTGCCACCGTCAACTTCATGCGCAAGCGTCCGGTCTATCAATTCCAGGCTTCTGCAGGATTGACGCTGGGCTCATGGAACACACGCAGGCTGGATGCTGATGTATCTGGTGCACTGAACAGCGCTGGCACGGTTGCTGGTCGTATTGTGGTGGCAAAGCAGGCCGGTGATTCTTATCTCGACCGCTATTCACCTGAAAAAACCGTCGTGTACGGCGTGATTGAAGCCAATCTCGGTGATGCTACCGTATTGAGTGTCGGTCATTCACATCAAAAGAGTGATGCCAAAGGTGGCATGTGGGGTGCTTTGCCACTGTATTACACTGACGGCAGCCCGACCAATTACAGGACATCCACCAGCACCGCTGCAGACTGGTCACGTTGGCTGACCCAGGATGACCGCAGCTTTGTCGAATTGAGCCATCAGCTCAACAACGACTGGCAAATCAGGACGACATTGAGCCGCAACAGATCAACCGCCGACTCCAAACTGTTTTATGCCTATGGCACGCCAGACCGCAAGACTGGCCTGGGTTTATATAGCTACCCATCCTTGTATAACGATGTGAATACCCAGACCCTGTTTGACTTGTCAGCCAGTGGCAAGTTTACCTTGGCAGGACGTAAGCACGACCTCAGTTTTGGTATCAACTGGTCGAAATCGAAGATGGATGATATTTCCCATTACGGCGTCGGTATAGGCACTGCATTGCCTGATATCAGCAACTGGACTGGCAATTATCCGCAACCTGCATTCAATGCCTATACCGATGGCAGTGCTTATGAAGATACCCGCAAGACGGCATTTATTGCATCCCGTTTCAACCTGGCGGATCAATTCAAACTGATCCTTGGTGCAAACCATACCAAGGCAGAAAGCACAGGTTTTGCGTACGGTGTCAGCAGCCAGAAAAATGCCAGCAAGACTACACCTTATCTGGGTGTGATCTATGATCTGACGCCGTATGCTTCTGTGTATGCCAGTCATACAGAAATCTTCAATCCGCAAAGCGAAGTGGATGTGTCTGGTAAAACCCTGGACCCGGTCAAAGGCAAGGGTGATGAGCTGGGTATCAAGCTCGAATTGTTTGAGCGCAAACTCAACCTGTCTGCGGCTGTTTTCAAGATACAGCAAAACAATGCGGCTGAGCAGGCTGGCTATATCGGCACCAAGAGCTATTACCGTGGCATTGATGCGCAATCACAAGGCTTTGAACTGGATGCCAGCGGTGAACTGGCAAAAGGCTGGAACCTCAGCGCAGGCTATACACAGTTGAGTCTCAAGGGCAGTAATGACCTGGATGTCAAAACCTATGTGCCACGCAAATTGTTCCGTCTGTCCAGTACTTATCAACTGCCTTTCATGCCACAGGCTAAAGTCGGTGGCAGCCTGAACTGGCAATCAGATACTTTCCGTGATGAGGGTTCAGGTAACATCATACGCCAGGGCAGTTATGCAACGATGAATCTGATGGCGCGTTATGACGTGAGCCAGAACTTCAGCGTATCAGCCAACCTCAATAACGTCAGTGACCAGAAATATGTCACCAGCCTGTACTGGAGCCAGGGTTATTATGCTGCGCCAAGAAATGGCAGTGTTACGGTAAACTGGAAGTACTGATAAACAAATAGTCCCATGTTGATGCGTCCTGTCTTTGTTTTACTGCACCGCTGGTTTGGGCTGGCGGTGGCTGTGTTCCTGTTCATCTCTGGTCTGACCGGTGCTTTCATCTCCTGGGATCATGAGCTGGATGCCTTGCTCAATCCGCATTTGTTTGAGGCACATAGTCAGTCGCAAGGCAAGCCTGTCAAACCCGATAAACCCATGTCCGGGCTGGAGCTGGCGAACAGGGTAGAGGCGCGTGACCCCCGCATCTGGGTGACCTATGTATTGAATGAGGCAGAGCCAGGGCATACCAGCCAGATGTCGGTAGAGGGCAGGATCGATCCGACAACCGGCAAGGCTTATCCACTGGGTTTTAATCAGATTGCAGTCGATCCTGTCACTGGCGATGTGCAGGGCAAGCGGCAATGGGGTGAGATATCCCTGAGCCTGGAAAACCTGCTGCCATTTTTATACAAGCTGCATTACACCATGCATATACCCGAAGTATCGGGCATAGAGTTGGGCATTTTGTTCATGGGCATCATAGGCATAGTGTGGGCGCTGGATTGTTTTATCGCGCTATGGCTGTCTTTCCCTAACTGGCGTAGCTGGCGCAAGTCATTTGCTTTTCGCTGGCGCCAGGGTGGACATAAACTCAATTTTGACTTGCACCGCTCCAGTGGAGTCTGGTTGTGGCTGTTCATGCTTTTACTGGCGATTACTTCGGTATCAATGAACCTGAATGCACAGGTGGTGCGCCCTGTGGTTTCCTTGTTTTCACCGCTGAGCGCGGATGTCTTTGCCAGCCGCGTACCGCAAGCACCGGACAAACCTCTGATACCCGTCATCAGCCGTGAACAGGTCACTGAACTGGCGAAACAAGAAGCTCAAAAACGCGGCTGGACCTTGCCTGCTGGCGGCATATTTTATTCACCCGCATTTGGTGTGTATGGTGTGGGATTTTTTGAGCCTGGCAATGATCATGGCGACGTCGGCCTAGGTAATGCATGGCTGTATTTCGATGGCAAGGATGGTAGTGCCCTGGGAGGTAAAATTCCCGGCACCGGATCTGCTGGTGATATTTTCCTGCAGGCGCAATTCCCCTTGCATTCAGGCCGCATACTCGGCCTGACCGGGCGTATCATGATTTCATTGCTGGGCCTGGTGGTTGCCATGCTAAGTGTTACTGGCGTGATTATCTGGATGAGAAAGCGACGTGCAAGAGTAGTCGCCGCAATCCAGCCGGTTTGATTTTCTTTGCTTCAGCTTATTTTCAACTTATTTTCAACTTGTCTTCAGCTAATCTTGGGTACGAGGCGTTTTTCACTGATACTGGCCTTGGCTCTTTCCAGCATGTCGATGGCCGCAGGGCCGCGCAGCAGGGTGACAGCCACTGCCAGTGCATCGATATAAGTCAGATGGGCGAGGCGTGAAGTCATCGGCGTATAGATGTCGGGGTCTTCTTCCACATCGACACCGATATGCACATCAGCCAGTTCTGCCAGCGGGCCACCACTGGCACACAGTACCAGTATCTTGGCACCAGCCTGTTTCGCCAGTTGCACACTGTCGATCAGGTCGCGGGTACGGCCTGTACGTGAAAATGCCACGACGACGCAATCGCTATTCAATAAGGTGGCTGACTGTGCTTGTAAATGGGCGTCGCAAAATACGGTAGTCGGTATGCCAAAGCGGAAAAACTTCAACTGTGCATCAATCGCCAGCGCGCCCGAATAACCGAGTCCATAACATTCTATGCGGCGGGCTCGCGCCAGCAGGCTGACTGCGGCTTCAAAGGTTGCCGTGTTGGCATTATTGCGTGCTTCCATCAATGCGGCGATGGTGCGGTCAAATACCTTGGGCAAGACATCGCGTACATGATCAGCCTGATTCACATCCAGATGCAAAAACGGGATGCCAGTGGCCAGGCTCTTGGCAAATGCCAGCTTAAATGTCTTGAAACCATCAAAGCCCAGACTCTGGGCAAAGCGGGCCACCGTGGGTTCACTGACATCACAAGCCTGGGCCAGAACCCGTATCGACATTTCCAGCGCATCATGCGGCTTTTGCAGCAAAAATTCTGCTACCTGGCGCTCGGCGCGGCTCAAGGCTGTGCTGGCAGTGCGTATGCGTGCCAGCAAACCTTTTTCAGGAGGAATATTGGGCTTATTGTCAGAGAACGGATTGGCCATATACATGTGTTTTACGGACACCAGAAAACATCTATGGTACAGCCTGCTTCACGCAACAAGGACGCAACCGGCAGATTATTTTCTATCGCCTGTTCCAGCACCTGACGTTTTTCTGCACCAGTGATCACCAGCCAGATACGTTTGGTATTGAGCAGGCGTGGCAAAGACAGCGACATGCGGCTCTGGCGGGTTTGCGGATGTACAGCCGCCAGGCAGGCCAGGTCATCATGCTGAGTGGGTGCGCCAGGGAAGAGAGAAGCGATATGCCCGTCCGCACCCATGCCCAGCAAGACTGCGCTAAAGGCTTGCGGCAATTGTTCGTTCAAGCGCACATTGATGGCCTCAGTCGCCACTTCCGGTGTGCTGGAGGCATTTTTCAGGGAGACCAGTTGCCAGCGCTTGTCTGCGGCAGAGCCAGACAGGCAGCGGCGGAACAGGCCTTCATTGCTTTGCGTATCCTGGTCCGGCACCCAGCGTTCATCAGTGGCCACCAGTTTGATGGGATTGTGCGCATCTATATTCGACAGCAACTGGTCCAGGCGTTGATATACAGGCGCAGGCGTAGAGCCGCCAGCCAGGGCAAAGCTGCTGCCATCTGGCGTGGTCTGGATAACATCCAGCCATTGCTGGCTCAGGGCTTCAGTCAGTGCCGTGAAGTTTTCAAAGGTATGGTATTTCATGGTCATTTTATCGCTTAGCTTTCAACGAATTCTTCACCCCAGGCTGCCCCGTGCTGTGCCAGCAAATAACTGGCGGCAGACGGACCCCAACTACCGGAGATGTATGACTTGAGACCTTCGCTATCGTTTTGCCAGGCGCTCATGATAGGGTCTATCCAGGCCCATGCCGCGCTCAGTTCATCATCACGCACGAACAGGGTCAGGTCGCCGTGCATGGCATCAAGCAAGAGGCGTTCGTAGGATTCAACGCGGCGTGAATTGGATACTTCAGCAAAATCCAGGTTCAGGGCAACGTCAGACAGACGTATGCCTTCGCCCGGTTCTTTGGCTTTCATATACAGTTGGACGCTTTCTTCTGGCTGCAAAGAAATCACCAGACGGTTAGAGCGCAAAGGTCCTTGCGATTTGCCAAAAATGGAGTAGGGAATAGGTTTGAAATTGATCGTGATTTCAGCGCTGCGGCTGGCCATGCGCTTGCCTGTACGCAGGTAAAAAGGTACACCAGCCCAGCGCCAATTATCGATTTCGGCACGGATGGCGACAAAGGTTTCTGTGCGTGAAGACGGTGGTACGCCAGGCTCATTCTGGTAAGCGATAACTGGTTTGCCATCAACAGCACCGGCACGATATTGGCCGCGCACGGTTTTTTTGCTGACTTCATCCGGCGTGAACTTGTGCAGGGCGCGCAAGACTTTGACTTTCTCATCACGGATGGCGTCCGGGTTTGCATTCACCGGTGGCTCCATGGCGACGATGGAAACCAGTTGCAGCAAATGGTTTTGCACCATGTCGCGCAGTGCGCCAGTATGGTCGTAGAAATCACCGCGTGACTCAACACCTACCTGCTCGGAGATGGAAATTTGCACATCCTGTATCCACTTCCGGTTCCATAAAGGCTCAAGGAAGGAATTGGCAAAACGCAGCGCCAGCAGATTTTGCACCATCTCTTTACCAAGATAATGGTCGATACGGTAAATCTGGTTTTCGTTCAGGTAAGAACGCAGGGACTGATTGATTTCCTTGGCCGACTGTGCATCGCGGCCCAGCGGTTTTTCTACCACTACGCGAGCATTGCCTTCGACCAGACCATGCTTGGACAATTGTTCGACCACAGGGATAAAGATGTCCGGGCCAGTCGCCAGGTAAAACAGGGTGGCGTTGGTTTCGCTGGTTTGCAGGCTACCTTTGAGCGCCGCAAAATCTTCCGGGATGCGCGCATCGATTTTGGAATAATGCGTGGTCGCCAGAAAGGCTGCACGTTTTTCCTCAGTAGCACCATCTACATCAGACGCATAAGATTCTATGGCGGTAGCAACACGCACACGGAATTCTTCATCCGTCAGTTTTTCCCGTGCAGCACCGATAAATTTGAAATCCTGATCCAGCCTGCCATTCACAAATGCGCTATACAAAGCAGGGATGATCTTGCGCTTGGCAAGATCGCCAGTGCCGCCAAATAAAACAAATGTGGTCATGCTGACTCCGTGTTGTGTCGGTTGTTATGTTGGGTGCAACACAGACGGCAGGTATATGTTGCCGTATGTTCCGTGTGTTGCGGGGTGCTAATTGGGCTTGCTGTTTCTTTGCGCTGCTTTTTGCATGCATTGCAAAAGATGTACTACATTGATGATAGTGATTTATCTTGATTATGCCAGAAAATATTCAAAAATGTAGTTTCATTACGATAAATTTGAGGTTTTTGCTAAAAAAAGAAGCTAAATATCAAAATACTGAAAGTTTGTTACAGAAATGAAGGGATTTATGCTATCTTTGTTGGCATTGATTCAGTATGGCTACAGCTTTCTTATTTTGCCCAAACGGGCCACAGGTGTTTATATGACGACATCCCCATCCACTGCGTTGCACCCTGTTATCGACAAGGTCACTCAGCGCATTACCGAACGCAGCAAATCCCTGCGCAGTACTTATCTTTCCCAGTTGGAGCATATGCGTGGCCGTGGTCCGCGTCGTGCCAGCCTGTCTTGCGCCAATCAGGCACATGCCAATGCGGCCATGGACAGCAATACCAAGATCTGGCTCAACCAGGCACAAAAACCAAATATCGGCATCGTCACTGCCTACAACGATATGTTGTCGGCGCATCAGCCATATGAACATTATCCGGCACAAATACGCCAGACAGCCCTGCGCTTTGGTGGTACTGCGCAAGTCGCAGGCGCTGTGCCTGCCATGTGCGATGGCGTGACGCAGGGGCGCCCTGGCATGGAGTTGTCGCTATTCTCACGCGACGTGATTGCCCAGGCCACTGCTGTGGCCCTGACCCATGATGCCTTTGACGCGACGCTTTGTCTGGGCATTTGCGACAAGATCGTACCGGGCTTGTTGATAGGTGCGCTGGCCTTTGGTCATCTGCCAACTATCTTCATACCAGCCGGCCCTATGGGTTCTGGTTTGTCGAACAAAGAAAAAGCCGCAGTGCGTGAACGCTATGCACAAGGTAAGGCGACCAAGGAAGAATTACTGGCTGCAGAAAGCGCTGCCTACCATAGCGCAGGCACCTGTACTTTCTATGGCACCGCCAACAGCAACCAGATGTTGCTGGAAGCCATGGGCCTGCATTTGCCAGGTGCAGCCTTCGTCCATCCTGGAGATCCATTACGCAGTGTGCTGACAGATGCAGCAGTAGAGCGTGTCCTGCAATTGACGGAACAAAGTGGCAACTACAAACCCATCGGTCAACTGGTCAATGAAAAAACCATCGTCAACGCAGTCATCGCACTGTTGGCAACAGGTGGTTCCACTAATCACACTATCCACTGGATTGCCGTGGCTCGTGCCGCGGGCATCATTATCGATTGGCAGGATTTTGACGAATTGTCAGGTGTCATCCCATTGCTGACGCGGGTTTATCCTAATGGCACGGCTGATGTGAATGCATTTGAAGATGCCGGTGGCCCTGTCTTTGTGATACGCGAATTGCTGTCAGCTGGCCTCATGCATGCAGATGTCATGACAGTGTATGGAAATGATGGTTTGAACTCACACACCACTCGCCCGGTACTGACTGAAGATGGCAAGGTCAAATGGGAAGCGCTGCCAGCAGAATCGACTGACACTACCGTCGTTCGTAATGTGACTGATCCTTTTGCACCTACCGGTGGCCTGCGTTTATTGCACGGCAATCTGGGTCGTGCCATCGTCAAGGCTTCTGCCGTACCTGAGGATGCCTGGATCATCAAGGCACCGGCCAAAGTATTTGAATCTCAGGATGCCCTGGTCAAAGCCTATAAAGCAGGCGAGCTGAATATGGATTTCGTCGCCGTGGTTATCTTCCAGGGGCCGCAAGCGAATGGCATGCCTGAGCTGCATCAGTTCACTCCCGTATTGGGCAGTCTGATGTCGGCTGGTTATAAGGTTGCACTGGTGACGGATGGTCGTATGTCCGGTGCATCCGGCAAAGTACCTGCGGCCCTGCATGTGAGCCCCGAAGTAGCACAAGGCGGCCCGCTCGGTAAAGTGCGTGATGGTGATGTGGTTGAACTCAATGTCCACACTGGCGAATTGCGTGCCCTGGTGGATGCCGATGTCTGGTCACAGCGCGCCGTGCGTGAACTCAGCAAGGAAGTCACTTTCGGTTATGGCCGCGACTTGTTTGCCGCACAGCGTCGTGTCGTGACAGCGCCTGAGCATGGCGCATCTACTCTTTTTATAGATTAATTTTCTAAAAGCGAAACCCATCATGAGCTTGAGTAAAACAAATATCATCGCCCAACTGGAACAAATCCGCGTATTGCCTATCCTCGTTACTGATGATGTCGATCAGGCGATACGTTGCGTAACTACTTTGGCAGAGAATGGTTTGCCAGCCGTGGAAATTACCTTGCGCACGCCAAATGCGATGACAGTCTTGCGTGAAGTCGTCAAGGCTTGCCCGACTGTGACGGTGGGTGCAGGTACTATCCTGACACAGGCGCAACTGGATGCCGTCAAAGAAACAGGTGCCGCCTTTGGTATCAGCCCTGGTATCACGCCTGTCCTGGCAAAAGCAGCTGCTGATTCTGGCCTGCCATATTTCCCTGGCGTTGGCGGTGCGAGTGACCTGATGCTGGCGCTGGAGCATGGCTTCAATGTCGTCAAACTTTTTCCTTCCGATATCGTTGGTGCCACCAAGATGGCGAAGGCACTGGGCGGCCCTTTCCCTGACGTGAAATTCTGTCTGACCGGTGGTGTCACAGTAGAGGCGACGCCAGCACTATTACAGCAATCAAACATCCTGTGCGTGGGCGGTTCGTGGATGTGTCCTGCGTCTCTGATTAATGCTGGAGACTGGGCGGCGATTGGCGCGCTGGCGGCAGCCGCTGCCGCAGCAGGCAAGAAGTAAATACAAGTTGGAATAATATTTTTTTAGCACTTTCACTCATCACTTTTCGTCTATAAGCAAGATTATGGTCACTTCCGTATCGCGTACTCCTATCTGGGGTTTGTTGCAGCAACGTGCCACCAACATGCCCAACCTGAAAGATCTGTTTCGTGCTGATCCTCAGCGTTTTGCGCATTTCTCAGCTTCAGCCTGCGGCATCATGCTTGATTATTCCAAGCAACGCATAGACACGACAGCAAAGCTGAATTTGCTGGCGCTGGCCAGGCAGCAAGATGTAGAGTCACGTCGTGACGCGATGTTGCGCGGTGAAGCGATCAACCAGACGGAAAACCGTGCAGTACTGCATACCGTATTGCGCTTGCCCAAGGGCGAATCCTTTGATTTGAATGGTGAAAACATTGCTGCCGATGTGCATCAGGTGCTGGCGCAAATGCGGACATTCAGCGATGCGGTAAGGGAAGGGCGCTGGCAGGGATATACCGGCAAGGCCATACGCACTATCGTCAATATTGGCATAGGTGGTTCAGACCTTGGCCCGCAAATGGCTTGTATCGCTTTGGCACCGTGGTCGCAAAAAAACCTGTCCCTGCATTTCGTCTCCAATGTCGATGGCCGTCATGTCGCTGATGCGCTGGCCAATGCTGATCCTGAGACGACTTTGTTCGTGGTCGCATCCAAGACCTTCTCGACCATGGAGACGTTGACCAATGCCCGCACTGCGCGTGAATGGATGTTGTCGCATGGCTGCCCGGTCGATCAGATACGCCAGCATTTCGTGGCACTCAGTACGAATGTAAAAGCTGCTGCTGATTTTGGTATTGCCCCTGAAAATGTCTTCCCATTCTGGAATTGGGCTGGTGGCCGCTACTCGATGTGGAGTGCGATAGGCCTGTCGATTGCGCTATATGTGGGCGCAGACCGTTTTGAAGAAATGCTGGCTGGTGCGCATGAAATGGATTTGCATTTTGCCCAGGCACCGTTGGAGCAAAACCTGCCAGTGTTGATGGCCTTGATAGGGGTGTGGAATATCAATTTCCTTGGCCTGCAAGCATTGTCGATTGCACCTTACCACCAGCGCATGACACGCTTGCCCGCTTACTTGCAACAACTGGAAATGGAAAGCAATGGCAAGTCTGTCACGCGTGAAGGCCAGCGGGTTGATTACACCACTTCGCCTATCCTGTTTGGTGAAGCAGGCACCAATGGCCAGCATGCTTACTTCCAGTTATTGCATCAGGGCGCAACGATTATCCCTACCGACTTTATCGTAGTCGCTGATGATGATGCAGGTTTGCCCGGGCATAATCAGGCACTGCTGGCAAATTGCTTTGCCCAATCCAAGGCCATGGCCTGGGGCAAGAGCATGGCAGAAGTAAGGGCTGAACTTGGTGACCTGCCTGACAAGGTATTGGCACCGCGCGTGTTTGAAGGCAATCGCCCGACTTCAACTGTCTTGCTGGATTCCCTGACGCCACGTTCTTTGGGCGCACTGATTGCACTATATGAACACAAGGTGTTTGTACAATCCGTGATCTGGGATATCAATGCCTTTGATCAATGGGGTGTGGAGCTCGGTAAATCGCTGGCGCAACAATTGATCAGCCTTGATCCAAGCGCAGTCAAGGAAGATTACGATAGTTCAACCAAGGGTTTGCTGATGGCAGTTGGTCGTAGTCATAAATTGAAGAAGGCTGCTTAGTTCACTTGACCAAGTCGAATCCTTTGTTTTGTTGTAAGCAAGCCTCAATTTGTTTGCCCAGTTTTTGATATATCAGGTTTTATTTTTTGATGTAAGTGTGCTGTCAAAGTGCATGTTCACTCTGTAGAGCGATGTTGCTGGCGCTGTAAATATATTGCCGCAGCGAGAGGCGCAAGAATTTTCATCATTACTGTTTCATCCCTATTTTAAAATTTGTCAGCATGAATACTCACTTACAACCTCAAATAAAAATGAACGATATCAGCGACGACAAAGACCAGAGCCTGCGTGAAGACATACGCAGGCTGGGCCGTATATTAGGCGATACGGTAAGAAACCAGCATGGAGATGAAGTATTCGATCTTATTGAACAGGTACGTCAGAATTCCATACGCTTTCGCCGCGATGCCGATGAGGCCGCGCGCGCAGAGCTGGAAACCACACTCGATACACTGACCAATGACCAGACCACGCAAGTCATACGCGCCTTCAGTTATTTTTCACATCTGGTGAACCTGGCAGAAGACCAACATCACATACGCCGCACGCGCGCCCATTTGATTGCAGGTTCGGCGCCGCGCCAGGGCAGTCTGGCACACACCATAGAAGCCTTGTACAACACTGGCCACAGCAGCCAGCAGTTACTGGATTTCTTTGAGACTGCACATGTATTCCCGGTATTGACTGCGCATCCAACTGAAGTGCAGCGCAAGAGTATACTGAATTGCCAGATGGTGATCACCCGCCTGCTCGACGAGCGTGACCGCATGCAGTTAACACCAGAAGAATCAGACGCCAATGAAGAAGCTTTGGGGCGCGCCATTTTGACTCTGTGGCAAACACGCATGCTGCGCACTTCCAAATTATCAGTGCTCGATGAAGTCGAAAATGGTCTGAGTTTTTACGACTATACTTTCTTGCGCGAGTTGCCGCATCTGTATGCGGGTCTGGAAGATTTATTGGCAAGCAAGGATGTGGCTCTGGCTCAGCATGAATTACCCAGCTTCATGAAAATGGGGAGCTGGATAGGTGGTGACCGTGATGGCAATCCATTTGTCACTGCGACGGTACTGGAAAAAACCCTGGCCATGCAGGCCACGCGCGCCTTTAAATTCTATCTCGATGAATTGCATACCCTGGGTTCGCAATTGTCGATGGCGAATTTGCTGGTGAAAGTATCCGACGATTTGCTGGCGCTGGCGCAGCGTTCACCCGATCATTCACCGCATCGCTCTGATGAGCCATACCGTCTGGCCATCAGTGGCATCTATGCGCGACTTGCCGCAAGTTACAAACAATTGCTGGGGCTGGAACCAACCATCCATGCCAGTGGCGATGCTGAACCTTATGCCACGGCAGAAGACCTGGCTGCTGATCTTGATATCGTTCATTATTCGCTACATGCGAACGGTTCTGCTGCCATCACACGTGGCCGCCTGCGTCATTTGCGTCGCGCTGTCAAAGTCTTTGGTTTCTATCTTGCGCCACTCGACCTGCGCCAGAATTCTGATGTCCATGAACGTGTAGTCCATGAGTTATTGCAAGCAGCCAACCCTGAATTGAAATACCTGGAATTGAATGAAGACCAGCGCATAGAAGTCTTGATCAAAGAGATCAGTTCAGCCCGCCCGCTGGCCTCACCTTACCTGATCTATTCAGAAGAGACCCAGTCCGAGCTGGCAATTTATCGTGCTGCTTTCACCGCGCAACAACGCTATGGCAAAGGCGCAGTACCGAATTGCATCATCTCCAAGACTGACGGCGTGTCAGACATGCTGGAACTGGCCCTGCTGTTGAAAGAATCTGGCCTGTTGCATCCGGCTGAGGGGCGTGTGGATGTGAACATCATCCCATTGTTTGAAACCATAGGCGATTTGCAAAACAGCGCACCTGTCATGGACAGGTTGTTTGGCATACCGGCTTATGCACGCCTGCTGGCCAGCCGCAATAATGCGCAAGAAGTCATGCTCGGTTATTCAGACAGTAACAAGGATGGCGGCTTTTTGACTTCTGGCTGGGAGCTGTATAAAGCTGAACTCGACCTGATAGAAATTTTTTCCAAACATCAGATACGCTTGCGCCTGTTCCATGGCCGTGGTGGTTCTGTTGGTCGTGGCGGTGGCCCCAGCTACCAGGCCATCCTGGCGCAACCTGCTGGTGCCGTGCAGGGGCAAATCCGTCTGACTGAACAGGGAGAAGTGATTACTGCCAAATATGGTAATCCTGAAGTAGGGCGGCGTAACCTCGAAGTGCTGGCAGCAGCTACCATGGAAGCGACTTTGCTGGCCGACGCAGAACCAGCACCAAGGCCAGAATTCTTGACCGTCATGGAAGAATTGTCTGACCATGCCTTCAAGGCTTACCGCAATCTGGTTTATGAAACCGAAGGGTTCGAGAAATATTTCTGGGAGTCGACTGTTATTTCCGAGATAGCCGGCTTGAACATAGGCAGCCGCCCGGCATCACGTAAAAAATCGACAGCAATCGAAGACTTGCGCGCCATACCCTGGGTATTCAGCTGGTCACAATGCCGCTTGATGTTGCCGGGCTGGTTTGGTTTTGGCTCGGCAGTGCAAGCTTATCTGAAGGCACATCCTGATAACGGTTTACAGACCTTGCAGGCGATGTTTAAGGAATGGTCTTTCTTCAGTACTGTGTTATCGAACATGGAAATGGTGCTGGCCAAGAGCGACATAGGCATTGCCAGCCGTTATGCGCAACTGGTCAAGGATGAGTCTTTGCGTAACCGCATCTTCCCGCGCATACAGGCTGAACATGAAGCGACTATAGAAATACTGAAGTCTATTTCAGGTCAGGATGAATTGCTGGCAGCGAACCCCTTGCTTGCACGTTCGATACGCAACCGCTTCCCTTATCTGTCGCCTTTGAATCACGTACAGGTGGAATTGCTGGAGCGTTACCGTAATGGCGACGATGATGAGCGCGTTCACCGCGGCATACATCTGTCTATCAATGGTATTGCTGCCGGTTTGCGCAATAGTGGTTGATATTGTGGAGGATTAGCGGCTGTCTGATTTAGCCTCATCCATATACAAAAAAACCTCTGTGGCAATGTCACAGAGGTTTTTTTTATTGAGATTCGAGCAGACCGCTCAGGTCAGGCTCTTGATCGCAATATTAGAACGCTGCCTGAACACCAATGTTGAAGTTGGTGATGTTGCCGTCGCCGCCAACAAAATCAACTTTACGGCTGGCGATTTCAGCGCGTGCAGCGATGTTAGGCGTGAATGCATAAGTTGCGCCAATGCCTACCACTACTTGTGTGGAATTTTTGCTGGTAGAACCACGCAGGTTGTTGAATGCAGCAGTTGCTTCACCTTTGGAATAAGCCAGACCCAGTTTTGTGAACAGGCCCCAGTTATTGCCAACTTGTGCGCGGTATGTACCTGCCAGGTCGATGCCAGTTGCTTTCATTTCTGCAGCGATACCATAGACATTCGCTTTAACTGTGCCCAGATTGTAATAGCTGCCTTCTACACCCCAGTTGGGAGTGATGTTGTAACCACCCAGGATATTGAAGGATGTGTCATTGGTTTTGCAGCTGGATGTGCCAGCGCAATCCATATTCCAGCGAGCCTGGCCAACAGTAGCGCCAGCATAAAACTGCGCATTAGCAGTTGTACCGATAAACAAACCGGAAATTGCCAGAGCGGCAGCGATAATTTTTTTATTAAACATGATGTACCTGATTGATTTTTTTGAATAGCGCAAACTTGATTCATGCATTTACCGGATAAGTAAATTTTAAATTCTCATGTTGCGGTGCAGCACTTTATTCTAAAATCATCAGAATGTCAAAAAACGTTATTTATTCTTGTCTATGCATGTCGTTTTTTGTATGAATGTCTTATTGATATTTATGTGATCTTGATCAGAACAACAAGCCTCCGCCTTTTCTGAAAAGTGCCATATCAACATAATTGGACATGCGGTGCGTACTCTCTGATGGGGTCAGGGTGACGCCACCGAGGTCGATGACGCTTTTTTGTGTTGCCAGCGCTTGCAGGCCATCACGCCCGCCTTTTCCTGCCTGTATCGCTTTCGCCAGGGTCTTGGCGACCATGAAGCCCTCAAATGTCAGGGCAGACAGATCTTCATCCCTGAATTTTTTCATCATATTGCTGTGATCTATCTGTATCAGTGATTTTTTGCTCAGAGGATTGGGTACCACCTGGGAAAATACTGTCCATTCCAGCGCTTTGGGGCCTGCCACTTCTGCCAGGGTATCAAGATTGATGAGTGACATGCCGGCAACAAAGGTGCGGGGAGCCTGTTTTCTGAATTCTTTGAGGAAGATGCCTGTGCCCAGAGTGTCGGCAATGGCGATGACGATGCCGGGGTTGCTGCGAGCCAATATCGCAGATTCTCTTTCCATGTCCGCGGCAGACGCACCTATGCGCACCAGCCCGCTCATGAGCATATTACGTTTGCGCAACTCGGTAACAACATATTGGTACATGTCTTGGTTCAGGGCGTTTTCCTGATAAGCGATACCTACACTTTTGATGCCCAGTTTATCGAAGTAAGAGAAGATATATTGCATCTCTTGCTCAGGGCTGGGCCTCCAGAACAGGACGCGGGAGTTGTAAGTCTTGACTGATGCCACCAGCGGAGCAAACAGGGTCTGGCCGCTTTGCGAAAACCTGGCATTTGCCAACACGGCATCGGTGACGGCAGCCCCTATGCCACCCAGCAGATAATCTGCCTTGTCTTTTTCCAGTAAATCGCTGACTGCCTGTGCCGACACTGCAGGGTTGCCCTGATCGTCACGTACCAGGTATTTGATGCGCTTGCCACCTATGCCACCACTGACATTGATACTGTCAAAGTAAGTCGTGATACCTGCCACATAGTCGCGGCCAATGCTACCATTCGGTCCGGACAAGTCTATTGCCTGACCAACGACAATGACATTGCCTTGCGCCTGTACATTCATGGCGAACAGCAAGCATAGCAGGGTGAAGCAAAAGGACCATAGTCTGAAGGGAAAACGCATACTGATAACCTGTCAAATATTGCAATGTAACAATTGTTACATTCAAATATGACTATGGAATGACGAGGCAGGTATACAGCTCATACTCCTAAGTTATATGCATATAATGAATTTGAAAAAAGTCTGGAGGCAGTGTGGCTGGCAGTGAAAAGAATGATGTGATTGATGAGGCTGGTGTGACTGGTGTGGTTGGTGCGACTGAAGCAGGTCAAATACTTGGCGTAATAGGGTGGTCAGGCAGTGGGAAAACCAGCTTACTCGAACATCTGGTCAGGGAGTTGACCGCCACAGGGCATAAGATCAATATCGTGAAGCATAGTCATCATGATGTCACGATAGAACCGCCGCACAAGGATAGCTCGCGCTTGCGCATGGCGGGCGCGCAGGATGTCTTGCTGGCATCCCCTTACCGTTATGTGATTGCACATGAGCTAAGGCAGGAAGCCGAGCCATCGCTGAACGAGTTGTTGAGCCGCCTGTCGCCGGCAGATTTGACACTGGTCGAGGGTTATAAATGGGAGACCATGCCCAAGATTGAGGTTTACCGCCCATTCCTGGGCAAGCCGGCTATTTATCCCGAGGATGTACATGTGGTTCTGGTAGCATCCGATGTTGCCGCACCGGCAGACTTGCGTCCTGGCGTGCAATGGCTGGATTTAAACCAGCCGCAACTGGTGCTGGACTGGGTTCTTGCTACGATGCAAAACAATATTTTAAAAAAAACCTGAAGTACCCCTAAAGACTTTGCTCAAGCGGCCGTTATCTACAGTAGACAGATAAGGAGAATTGTCATGGATGTAACCGGTATTGCCAAGGTGGCAACAACACTGGCAGATGTAGGTACTAGCCAGGCGGTAAGTATTGCTGTTTTGAAAAAGGCACAGGATATTACTGCTGAAAGTGCTACTGCGCTTATTGAGGCTATTCCAGATAATAAATCTGTCGCCAATCTGCCACCTAATCTGGGCAGGAATATCAATACGACAGCTTGAATGCTGTTTTTGTTAACAGATATTCAAACAGATGACCAAAAAGCGCGCTGATAGCGCGTTTTTTTGTTTGTGACTCCTGAAATGTTTCCTGGTGGTTGTCTTATTGGCCACCCCTGGCGACCTCTGGTCTGATCTGACGCAAGCACATTATCTTTTGATCAGCGATAATCTCGCCATCTCTTTCTATCTGGATCTGGTATGGAACAAAATTCTTGGGGCTGGTCCGACCGCCTGAGTCTCAGTTATGAACCTATGGATGATACCCATAAGGAGTTTGTCGAACTCTGTGCGGCCTTGTCTGAAGATAATCCGGCCACTTTCGTCGCCAGGCTGGATGCCCTGATCGTGCATTCCATTGCGCATTTTGAGCAAGAGAATCAGTGGATGGCCGAAACTGCATTCCCGCCTGCAGGTTGCCATAGGCAAGAACATGATGCAGTGCTGGAAGTGATGCAAGAAGTCAGGCGCAGGGTAGAGCTGGGTGAGACCGATCTGGCAACGCGCCTGGCAGAAGAATTGCCGTTATGGTTTGAGCATCATGTCGATACCATGGACAATATGCTGGCGCGTTTCATGGCAAGCAATCCTGAAAAGATTGCCGATGCGAGCATCGATACTACTGCTGCCCAGGTTCAGCCTGCCTGAACCCGTATTTCTATATCGCCAAGGCTGACAAGCTGGCCCGCACGGATTTTGGCGGTCTTGCGCAATTCCTGCTCACCATCTACGCTGACGTCACCGCTGGCAACGATAGCCTTGCCAGCGCCACCGCTTTCGCACAGACCAACCAGTTTCAATAACTGGTTCAGTTCTACATATTCGCCTTCCAGGCTAAAACTCAGGCTTTGCATATAAATTCCTCTATCCTGCAATAAAAGGGACGCAGCTTACACTATTTTGCCAGAGGCAAGGCGTGCATCTGCTTTCTCCAGCCACATTCCCAGTTGGGCAATCAGGTCTGCCTGGCTGAAAGAACAGCTTTCTTCTGTAAACAGGCTGCCAGACTCCAGTCTGCTCAACAGGTTTTCCATGACTTCGGCAAATTGTGGTGGCAGGGCGGCTAATAAATCAGTCTGGCTACGCCAGATTTTGCAAAAACCACTGATATTGATCTCGCCACGAGATAAATTGTCGATACTTTGTCGCAATTCTTGGATGAAGTTAGGCATATAGAAACTTTTAGCTTGAAAAAAAGTCATAAGCTAGTAGGATAATCTCATCGCTGCCTGAATCCAAATGAAAATGTGCTGCGTAGAAGATAGTGTAGATAGCGCGACCGAAAATATTTTACGAAATTGTGTAAGTTTGCTTTATCTGCGCCGACTATAAGCTGTAGTTTTAAATTTTCCCATGTGGGATGTTGTGCTTAATTAAGTTCTTGAATCAATTTACAGGAGATGAACATGAGTAATAAAACAATGGTTGCAGTCGCACTGGCAGGTTTGTTGGGTTCCAGCATGGCAATGGCAGCAGAGCCAGCCAAAACAGAAAAATGCTTTGGCATTGCCAAGGCAGGTCAAAATGATTGCGCCACCAAATCAGGCTCTCATTCTTGCGCCGGTCAATCCAAAAAAGACAATGACGCATCTGAATGGAAAAAAGTACCAGCAGGTTCTTGCGAAAAAATGGGCGGCAAGCTGGAAGCCCCTAAGTCTTAACTCTTAGTCTTAAGCCTTAAGTTTTAATTTAAAAATTTGTTATGTTGATGGGCCGTTTTATCGTGGCTGATTTCTTTTGACTGATACGGCTCGCAAAAACAATGAACCCACGCCTGCCCTGCAAGGGGTAGGTGTGGGTTTGCGCACTCAGCACTACCGTGATTTTCTGAATACACCTGCAACAGCGTTGGTACCTGCACCCGCCGACTGGCTGGAGGTGCATTCAGAAAATTATTTTGGTGATGGCGGCTATGATTTGCATGTACTGCAAACTTTGCGCCAGGATTACCCTTTAAGTCTGCACGGTGTGGGCATGGGGCTGGGGTCAGCCCAAGGCTATTCTGATCTGCATATCTCACGCTTGCAGCGTTTGATAGAACGCACGGAACCTGCACTGGTTTCTGAGCACCTTTGCTGGGGAGCCATCGCTGGCAGGCATTTGAATGATCTTTTGCCTTTGCCACTGATGCAAAGCGCCCTCGATCTGGTATGCCAGCGCGTCGATGAACTGCAGTCGCGTTTGCAAAGACAGGTCTTGATAGAAAATGTCTCGACGTATTTGCGCTTTGCCCAGGACGATATGTCGGAAGCAGAATTCCTTGCTGCGCTGGTCAGCCGTACCGGCTGTGGCATTTTGCTCGACATTAATAATCTGTATGTGAACCAACACAATCACGGTGAAGATGCGCAGCAGGCTTTGCGCGTCATGGCGGGTTTGCCAGTTGGTGCGATAGGTGAAATCCATCTGGCAGGGCACTTGCAAACCGATATTTGTCTGGTCGACGATCATGGCAGCCAGGTTGCAGATCCGGTGTGGGCATTGTTTACGCAGGCAACGCAGATGCTGCCTGCCGGCATACCCGTATTAATAGAGTGGGATACGGCAATCCCGGATTTTTCCGTGTTGTTGGGTGAGGCACATAAAGCCAGGCAAATTCTGGCAACAACGCCAAGGCCAACGCCAATACCGGCGCCATCGCAAGAGATAGCGGCAGCCTGATGAGTACGCAGATTGATGCCGCTATGGATGCGCTTTCGCTCTCGGAGATTCAGTCACAATTTGCCCAGGCATTATTGCAGCCATCCTCTGCAGCACAGACCGCTACCTTATTTAATGCTCATCCCCATCAGGATGACAGGCTGGCCTTATACCGCGGCAACCTGACTGCGATCTGGACATCGGCATTGAAAAACGCTTTTCCCGTTCTGTATCAATTGGTGGGTGAAGATTACTTTGAACAACTGGTGCGCGTGTTTGGCCGTGCCTTTCCGTCAGAATCGGGTGACCTGAATCAGTTTGGCGCAAAGCTTGCTGCATTCCTGAAAACCATACCTGATGCCGCAGATTACCCTTATTTTTCTGATGTCGCCGCGCTGGAGTGGCAGATACATTGTGCCTATTATGCTGCTGATGCAGAAGCTCTCAGCCTGACAGACCTGCTACAGGCAGTGGCTGCACCGGGGCAAGATGTACAGACTGTGCGGCTGTTGTTTCATCCTGCAGCCAGTCTATATACTGCTGAACTGGATAGTGTAGCTATCTGGCTTGCGCATCAGGTACATACTGAAGCAGGGTTCCCGGAAAATATCAGACAGGCTTGTCATGGACTTGTCAGCAGGCCCCAATGGTCGGTTGAATTGCACAGAATCAGCAAGGCCAGCTTTTTAGCGTTGACTGCTTTGCAGCAGGGCAGCAACCTGGGTACCGCGCTGGAAATTGCACTTGATACAGACAGTGAATTTGATATCAATGCCCAATTACAATTCTGGTTTGCCAGCGGATTATTTGCCAATTTCAAATTCCCTGAAAATCAGCTGTAAGGAATCCATCAGCAGACAGACTAAGTTGCAGGAGACTAATTGGAGAATTTCTATGTATAACACCCTGCAATACTTTCATCGCCTGAGCACCCGTTTTGATGACAAGCTCAATGTCTGGGGCGGCTCAGCCCTTTGTCTGGCACTCCGGCTATATGTGGGCTGGCAGTTTTTTAAGGCAGGCCAGTTGAAAATAGTGGATTGGCAATCTACCCTGTCCTTGTTCCGTGAAGAATACATGGTGCCCATCATACCGCCAGAGCTGGCTGCCTGGATGGGGGCGGGTGGGGAGTTGGTTTTACCTGTCTTGCTGGCACTAGGTATATTTTCCCGTCCGGCTGCACTGGCTTTGTTTGCCGTTAATTTAATGGCAGTGATTTCCTACCCGCAGTTGTTTGAACTGGAATGTCCAGCGGCAATCAATTCTCACTTTTATTGGGGAATCTTGTTACTGGTACTGGTCAGTTTTGGACCCGGCAAGTTGTCTTTGGATGCCTGGCTGGATAAGGGCAAGTCTGCGAATACTGCAAGTTAAGTTTGTAAATTACGGCACCAAATCAAAGCCAAATTAGAGCTCGCTAAGCCGGGCTCTTTTTTTTTGGTCAATTTTGCACTATTTTTTGTACTATTATTGGATGAACTTATCCTCTATGTATTAGTCCAATCGCTAAACAAAGTCTGGCCTGCCTGGCGGCAGAGCGGATATAGCGCAAATACACTGGAATATCTTCATCATGCAAAACAAATTTCGCTTTCGTAATGCCCAGGGTCAGATTCAATGGCGTACTCCCGTCATGACCGTTGTTGCACTGGCAATTTGCAGTGGTCTCTGGATGTTCTATTCCAGCAAAATGACTGCGCAAGCCAGTACCAATGAAAAAAAACAGGCCGATAAGGAAGTGGTGTATGAATTGGCGGCTGCAGATATCGCCAGCGCAGAACTCAAAGAATTGTCAACGCAACTGCCCATCTCAGGTTCGCTGGTGCCTGACAGCCAGGTCACCGTGCGTGCCAAGGTGATTGCTGAAGTTGCCGATGCTTCCCTGCAAGAGGGCATGGCAGTACAAAAAGGCCAGATCATTGCCCGCTTTATTGCTGCCGACTTGCATGCACGCCTGACAACGCAAGAAGCTGCGGTTGATGAAGCCCAGGCCAGATTGGCGCTGGCGCAAAAGAACCGCCTGTCTAACGAAACTTTGTTGAAACAAAACTATATTTCACAAAATGCCTACGACACTACTCATAATGGGCTGGAACTGGCACAGGCCAGCCTGAAGTCGGCATTATCGCAAAAACAGGTGGCACAACTGGCACTGGCAGACACGCAAGTGCGTTCGCCTCTGGATGGTTATATCAGCAAGCGCCATGTGCAGGCAGGCGAAAAAGTATCGCCAGATACTGCCCTGTACAGCATCGTCAATCTCAGCCACATGACGCTGGAAGCGCAAGTACCCGCAAGTGAAATCCCCCGGGTCAGGACAGGGCAAAAAGTCGCGTTCCAGGTCGATGGTTTTGGCAAGCGCGAATTCGTCGGCAAAGTAGCGCGCATCAACCCGGCGACAGAAACAGGCTCACGTTCCATGATGGTATACATCGCCGTCGATAATGCAGACGCAGCATTGCGGGGTGGCATGTTCGCCAAGGGTAATCTGGTGCTGGAAAAATCAGCACCAGCCACGACCGTGCCGCTGACGGCAGTGCGCCAGGTTAATGGTGCTGACGTGGTCTATCAAATCATTAATGATCAGGTGAAAATGCAAACCGTCAAACTGGGTTTGCGTAGTGAAGACGAAGGCAAGGTACAAATCGTGCAGGGCCTGGATGCCGGTGCAGTGCTGATTTCTTCCCGTCTTGATGGTGTGAAATCCGGTAGCAAGGTGAAGATGCCCAAGCCCGTTCCAGCATCAAAGGTCTGAGCCATGTGGATGACCAAAGTCAGTATACAAAACCCGGTGTTTGCCACCATGGTCATGATAGGCCTGATGGTGCTCGGTATCTTTTCATACAGGGGTCTGGGCCTGGAAAACATGCCCAATGTTGAGTCGCCCGGTGTCTGGATGGAAGTGCTTTACCCGGGCGCTTCGCCAGAAATTGTTGAGAATGACATTACCAAACCGGTAGAAAATGTCGTCAATACCATCAGTGGCGTCAAGCGCATCATGGCCAGTTCGTATGAGGGCAGGGCTGGCATCTGGATAGAGTTCCAGTTGTCGGTCAATGGCGACAAGGTCTTGCAGGAAGTGCGCGACAAAGTGGCCCAGATACGCCCTGGCTTCCCGCGTGATGTGAAAGACCCTTTCATCGTCAAGGGCGGTGATGGTAATGGCCGCCCGGTCGTGCAAATGGCGATCAGTTCTGGTGAGCGCAGCTTGCGTGATTTGTCGAATATAACTGACCAGATCATCGTCAAGAAATTGCAAAGCGTGCCAGGTGTGGGCAGGGTCGATGTGCGTGGTGCTGTCGTGCGCCAGGTGCAGGTCAAGCTTTTGCCTGACCGCATGGCAGCAAACCATATAGGCGTCAATGAAGTATTGGCTGCGATACAAAGCACCAATCAAAACATGCCGGCAGGTTTGATCACGCGTGGTTCGCAAGATCAACTGGTCAGGCTGGAAGCCAAGATAGCGGACACCCGTGGCTTCAATAAAGTCATCGTCGCCCGCCGTGCTGGCGCACCTGTCTATCTGGAGCAGATTGCAGAAGTGCAGGATGGTGAGAAGGAAGAATATTCCATCTCACGCGTGAATGGACAAAGGTCCGTTGCGGTCGCGATCAGCCGCATACAGGATGCCAATATTGTTGAGGTAGGCGATGGCATTATGGAGGCGATTGCCGATCTCAAGACGCGCCTGCCCAAAGACGTGCAAATGACCATCAGCGAAAACAATGCTGACTTTGTCAGGCATTCCCTCGACGGCGTCAAAGAAACCATACTCGAAGGTGCGGGTCTGACGGTGTTGATTGTTTTCCTGTTCCTGCATTCCTGGCGCAGTACCATCATCACTGGCCTGACCCTGCCTATCTCGGTGATTGCGACTTTTATTGCACTCAAGGCCTTTGGCTTTACCCTGAATTTTTTGACCATGATGGCGCTGTCACTCTGCATAGGTTTGCTGATTGATGATGCGATAGTCGTGCGGGAAAACATAGTCCGACACCTGGGCATGGGTAAGGGGCACAAGCAGGCGGCAGAAGATGGCACCAATGAAATTGGCCTGGCGGTCATGGCGACTACCTTTGCCATCGTCGCCGTGTTCGTGCCCGTGGCTTTCATGCAGGGCATGATAGGCAAGTTCTTTTTCCAGTTCGGCATTACCGTGACCGTGGCCGTGCTGGTATCGCTGTTTGTCAGTTTTACGCTAGACCCCATGTTGTCATCAGTATGGCGTGATCCTGAGCAAGACCGTTTCAAACGTCTGCCATGGCTGGCCAAATTCATGAATGCCATAGAACATGGCATAGAAAAACTGCACGTCATTTATGGCAAGTTGCTGCAACTGGTTTTGCGCAAACGTAAAACCACCTTGCTGCTGGCGACTTCTTTATTTGCAGGCAGTTTTTTTCTGGTGCCCATGATAGGTACTGAATTTGTACCTGAGGCAGATGAAGGCCAGATCACGATCAATCTGAAAACTCCGGTCGGCTCCAGTCTGCAATATACCGACGATAAAACTCACCAGGTTGAGGCTGTTTTGAAGGAAATGAAGGACATCCAGACTATCAACACCTCAGTCGGTATTGAGAATGAAAGAAATACTGCACAAATCAATATGAAGCTCAGTGAAAAGCGCATCAGCCATCGCAAATCACAAAAGCAGATGGAGATGCAAATACGTGAGCGTCTGAAAAGCATACCCGGCATAGAAATGGCAGTAGGTTTCGACAAGCCTATCTATGTTGCGATACTCGGCCCCGATGCGGACAAGTTGCAGGACGTTATCGATAGTGTCATGAAAAAAATGGCGGGCATCAAAGGTATTGCCGATCTGGAGAGCAGCCTGACAGGCGCTAACCCTACTGTCCTGGTGAAGGTCAATAATGAGCTGGCAAACGACCTGGGCTTGTCAGTGCAGCAGATAGGCGCCGCACTACGCCCCTTTGTTGCGGGCGACACGCTGGGCCAATGGCTGGCGCCGGATGGCCAGAATTATGAAATCAATGTGCAATTGCCCAAATCAGGCAGGCAAAAAATTTCTGACCTGGGTGACCTGTCGCTCGCGAGTAGCAAGATCGATGCAAACGGCAAACCCATGATGGTGCCTTTGCGTCAGGTGGTGCAATTTATTCCCAGCACCAGCCCGCGCGTCATCAAGCGTCAGGACTTGCAACGCCGGGCAGCGATCTATGCCAACGTCGAAGGCCGTCCAGCCGGTGACGTAGGTGCTGAAGTGCAAAAACTGGTGAAGACCATAGAGCTGCCGCCAGGCTACCGCTTTGATATCGGTGGGCAGACCAGGGAAATGCAAGAGTCTTTCCAGGCTGCCGTGGCAGCGCTGGGTATCGCGGTGATCTTTATTTACCTGATTCTGGCTTCGCAATTCGGCAGCTTCCTGCAACCACTGGCGATCATGACGGCCTTGCCGTTTTCATTGATCGGTGTGTTGCTGGCTTTGCTGATTACTGGCAGCACCCTGAATATTTTCTCCATCATCGGCTTCATCATGCTCATGGGCCTGGTGACCAAGAATGCGATCTTGCTGGTTGATTTTATCAACCAGGCGCAAAAGCAAGGCATGAGCCAGTTTGATGCCGTGTTGGCTGCCGGGCAGGTGCGCTTGCGCCCCATCATGATGACAACGCTGGCGATGATATTTGGTATGCTGCCCATGGCCATGGGGATTAGCGATGGTGCAGAAACCCAGGCGCCAATGGGCCGGGCAGTGATAGGCGGCATCATTACATCGACGCTGCTGACTTTGCTGGTAGTGCCTATCGCCTATACTTATCTGGATAATCTCGGCAAAAAGGCGAAAGCTTATTTTGCTTATCGTGAACCAGCGCTTGAACCAGCACGTGAACCAGCACCAGTGACCGCAGCTGTGCCCGTGGTGCAGGATTAAAGCAAAAAAATTCTATCTTGAAGCAGGTATTTGCGTATCGAAAAAGGTATACTTGCCGCCCGGAAAAAGAGAAGCCTGCGAGATCTCTTTTTCACTGATTTTTTAAGAGTGTTGTATTTGCCCCGCATGGAAAATCTTTGGGGCAAGTTCAGGCTAAATTTTTAAGAGTGTTTACTCTAGATGTGAAATTTTCGCTATTCACCAAATTGCGTAAATGACATACTGTTTGCTAAGTTTTAGAACGCTCGTTCCATTTTATGTGGTACTGGTTAAATCTACTGACTTGCAAAAAAATACTTAACAGGAGACAACAATGCGTCAAACTCACATAGCACTGGGTCTGCTTTCTGCTGCCGTTTTAACGGCTTGCGGTGGCGGCGGTAGTGCTGGTCCAGTCATCGATAACACACCTGCCCGCGGCACTCTGGTCGCTAACCCACCTGTACTGGTGCCTATTCCTCAGGCAAGTGGCCCGGCATTGACCAAGCTTGATCCGGTCGTTTTCAAAGCTTCTCTGGATGCTGCCAAACCAGGTTTGACACAAATCACTGGTGCTCCCAAGTGCGAAATCAGCACTTACTACATGAAATACACCACAGTCGGTGGCGCTAATGAAGCGACTGACGCAACTGGCGCCATCATGGTTCCATCTGGCAGCGATCCTGCATGTACAGGCCCACGCCCAGTTATTCTGTATGCCCACGGCACGACAGTAGAAAAATCCTTCAACATGGCCAACCTGCGTGACAACTCGGAAGCCATTTTGATGGCAGCCATGTATGCCGCACAAGGTTTTATCGTGGTTGCACCTAACTATGCTGGCTACGACACTTCTGCACTGACTTACCATCCTTACCTGAACGCTGAACAGCAAGCCAATGACATGGTTGATTCCCTGCGTGCTGCACGCAAGGCTTTCGCGACTATCGGCGCGCAGGATTCTGGCAAGCTGGTCATCAGTGGCTATTCTCAAGGTGGTCACGTTGCCATGGCAACGCAACGCGCGATGCAGACAACTTACGCATCCGAATTCAAGGTAAGCGCATTGGCTGGTATGTCCGGTCCGTATGCTATGTCCTTGCTGGGTGATGCCACTTTTGCTGGTAGCCCGAATGCAGGTGGCACGGTATTTATCCCGCTGATCACCACTAGCTGGCAAAAATCCTACGGTGGTTTGTATTCCAGCCCGAACGAAATCTATGAAGACAAATACGCTACCGGCATAGAAACACTGTTGCCAGGCGCATTGACTTTCAATGACCTGTTCACGACTGGTAAATTGCCAGCGTATGCGATGTTTGCCAAAGACTCTTTGCCAGGTCCATCATCTCCTGCATTTGCAGCCTTCTTTGGTGACGGTAACCTGGTGAAAACCAGCTATCGCAATACCTATCTGGCTGATGCACAGAAAAATCCTTGCAACGTCAATCCTGCGGATCCTTTGAACTGTACTCCTGCCAATCCTTTCCGTAAGGCTGGCGTAAAAAACGACTTGCGTAACTATGTACCTAACGTACCAGTGTTCCTGTGCGGTGGTAACGGCGATCCTACCGTGTTCTTCGCAAGCACACAGGCAACAGCAGGCTTCTTCCAGGCTAAAGGCTTGCCAGCAGCAGCGCTGACAGTATTGGACGTCGATTCTTCCCCAACCAGCGCAGCTGATCCATTTGCTGCAGCTAAAGTTGGCTTTGCACAAAGCAAGCAGGCAGCAATCAATGCTGCGATTGCTGCCAAAGTAGATCCAACGACAGCAGTTGCCAGCCAGTACCACGGTACTCTGGTGCCACCGTTCTGTAACGCTGCATCCCGCGCGTTCTTCCAACAAGTTTTGGCTAAATAAGAAAGGACGACTCCATGAAAAAAATTCATTTCGCCGTCAGCGCACTGTTTGGTCTGGCTTGCGTTTCTTCTGCTCATGCCTATGAAAATTCTGTGCGTGCAGGTGTTCTCAATGTTCAGGTGCATTCTGAATCACCGGACTTTACCAGCAATGGCCCGGCATTTCTGACACCACAGCCAGCAGGCCTGGTCGTCCAGAATGCAACTACGGTCGTATTTGGTTACACCCGCCGTATCAATGATCATCTGGATTTTGATTTCGTTGCTGGTATCCCGCCTGAGCATGAAGTGACAGGTCGTGGCACGTTGGCACCTTATGGTGTGATTTCCAAGGTCAAACAACGCGCACCTACTTTCTTCCTCAATTACAATTTTGGCGCACCGACTGATGCATTCCGTCCGTTCGTTGGTCTTGGTTTGAATTACACGCAGTTCTTTGATGCCAAATCAACTGCTGTAGGTAATATCGCTACTGGCGGGCCAACAAAAATTGAATTGAAAGATTCCGTTGGTTTGGCGGGGCAGGTAGGTGTCAATTACCATTTCAATGACCGCTGGTTTGTCAGTGCTTCTATTGCAGCTGCCAAAGTCAAATCCGATATGACAGCAACGACAGGCAGTATCGAGCGCAAAACGTCGATCGATTTCCGTCCGGTTGTATTCGGTGTAGCTCTGGGTTACAGTTTCTAATCAGGTACTGATCACTTAATCTGCCTGGTTTGACAGGGGGTTCCAGCGAAAGCTGGAGCCCTTTTTTGTATGTCATTGATAAGCAGCTATAAGCAGCTATAAGCAGTTATTAGCAATTCTTCAAGCGTGATGCATCTGGCCTTGTCAATCTGATTGCTTGAGGCTGTGCATCGCCAGGCAAGGTGCGCAGGCCGCACGCCTTGTGCGAGTTAACGTTCAGGCCTTTCTAAGGGCAGTTCAGCATCTTGCTCCAAAATGGTATATGATGACCATCATGGGAAATAATTCATCAAAACTAAAAGGCGCGAGTCGCAAAGAAATAACGCACGATCGTATCGTTGAAGTTGCTGCGCGTGCAATACGGCGCAGTGGTTATGATGGCACTGGTGTCGCTGACCTCATGAAAGAAGCCGGTTTGACGCACGGCGGTTTTTATAGTCACTTTGCATCACGCGAAGCATTGCTGGCAGAGGCTGCAGATAGAGCGGGTGCAGAGGCAGTAGCTGCTTCTACCCGCATTGCTGCTGCCGCGCCGCCTGAGCAGGCACTGCAGGCTCTGGTGCAGGCTTATTTGTCGCAAGAGCATTTCGATAGCATAGAGACCGGCTGCCCTGTGAGTGCTCTGGGTTCAGAGATGCCCAGGCAGGCACCGGAGGTGCGGCGTGCGGCTACCCGTCGAATCAAGGAAATGATAGACGTAGTTGCACGCCAGCTGCCAGACTGGGGGCAGCCAGGTGCACACGAGAAGGCGCTGATGATGGTTGCTACCATGGTCGGCACCATGCTGATGGCGCGGGCTGTTGATGACCCCAGGTTGTCTGAAAGCTTTCTTGCGGCCGCGCGGGAAAAACTCGCCCCGTCTGGAAATTGAATCCCGTGGATGTCCACGGGTTTTTTGTTTTTATAAAATATGATGATTATCATATTTTAATGTTAAATCTAAGCATTGCCGTTCATTAAATGCTTGCCCCATATAGATTGGAGAATATGATGAATATCAAAATAGCACTTGTGACAGGCGCTTCGCAGGGTATAGGCGCAGCTACTGCCGAGAGACTGGTTAAAGCTGGTTACAAGGTTTACGGTACCAGCAGGCGCGGGGCAGCAAAAGGTGAACGATCCTTTGAGATGCTGTCACTGGATGTGACCAGCGATGAGTCTGTCACGGCAGCTGTCAATGAAGTCGTGCGTTTGAGTGGACGTATAGACTTGCTTGTCAATAATGCCGGAATAGGCATAGCTCCTGCCGGGGCAGAAGAGGTCTCGATCGCGCAGGCCCAGGCAATTTTCGATACCAATTTTTTCGGGCTACTGCGGGTAACGCAGGCAGTCGTGCCGCACATGCGACGCCAGGGAGTGGGTCGCATTATTAACATAGGCTCGGTGCTTGGTTTTTTGCCTATGCCTTACGGGGCTTTGTATGCTGCGACCAAGCATGCGGTCGAAGCTTACTCCGAATCCCTGGACCATGAACTACGCACCAGAGGTATTCGCGTCACAGTGATAGAGCCTGCATACACCAGGACCGCATTCGACGCGAACATGCTGGAGCCCGACACCAAGATGGAGGAGTATCGTGAAATTCGCGCTACAGTGAATAAGAGAATTAAAGAAGTAATGGAAACAGCTGAGGGATCCGGGGTCGTGGCGGAGGCTGTATTGAGGGCTGCCAGTGTGCAGCATCCCAAATTGCGTTACACCGCAGGCAATCTGGCGAAACGCTTGCGCTTGCTGCGCACATTTGCACCGGACGGCATGATGGATGCAGGGATACGGAAAGATCTGAGGCTAGAAGCATAGTTGCGGTTTTTATGTCTTGTTTCTTGCGCAGGAATTGCATGAAGCTGCCAGATCACATCAACAGTTAGCAAGCAGATTTTTCCCGATAATTATTGTAAACAAATTGGAGGCACAATCATGATGAAGGCTGTCATTGTCGATCGCTACCAAAAAAAGAGTGCGCTGCGAATTGGCCAGATGCCAGTTCCTGAGACAGGGGAAAATGAAGTCCTGGTGCAGGTTCATGCAGCAGCAGTCAACCTGCTGGATGCGAAGATACGGGATGGTGAATTTAAGCTCATCCTGCCTTATCGCTTGCCACTCATCCTGGGTCATGATGTTGCCGGAGTCGTCGTTAAAGTGGGTTCCAAAGTGCGGCAGTTCAAGCTGGGTGATGAGGTTTCCGCCAGGCCAGATGACTTCAGGATCGGCGCCTTTGCAGAATTTATCGCTATCAAGGAAGATTCGCTGGCGATGAAGCCGGCATCACTGAGCATGGAAGAAGCTGCATCCATCCCGCTGGTAGGTTTGACGGCATGGCAGGCGCTGGTTGAAAAAGCCAATGTGAAACCAGGGCAAAAGGTATTCATCCAGGCTGGTTCAGGTGGCGTAGGGACATTTGCAATTCAATTGGCGAAACACCTTGGAGCATTCGTCGCCACCACAACCAGTGCTGCGAATATTGATCTGGTGAAAAGCTTGGGCGCAGATGTCGTGATCGATTACAGGAAAGACGATTTCGAAAAAATCTTGCACGATTACGATGTGGTATTGAATAGCCAGGATGCAAAGACGCTGGAAAAATCATTGCAGATACTAAAACCTGGTGGGAAACTCATTTCAATTTCCGGGCCGCCAGATGTAGCGTTTGCAGAAGAAATTGGTGCTCCCTGGTTCGTGAAATTAATCATGCGCCTGCTAAGCTTTGGTGTGCGGAGAAAATCTGGATGGCGCGATATAAGTTACTCTTTCCTGTTCATGAGAGCGCATGGCAGGCAATTGCGTGAAATTACTACTCTCATCGATGCCGGGGCAATACGTCCAGTCATAGACAAGGTTTTTCCATTTGAAGCCAGTAATGAAGCGGTGGCTTATGTCGAAAGTGGACGGGCAAAAGGCAAGGTTGTCATCAAGATTCTATAGGTTGTGCAAGAGCTGATTGCAGGTGGTGCAAAGTATGGTGCTGGCTATTACTGGCACTTGCAGCCAGATCTACTTGCCTGCGATATTGTATGGAAGTCTGTAGAAATGAGCAGCCCCCACATTCACATGTGAGGGCTGCTCATTTTACGTTGGAAATATCAGCTTGAACTGCTCACCCGATTTGGGTGAGCCTGTTCGGGCGACCCTATCCAGGGGACCTGATTAACTATGTTTTTTCTTGCCCAGTTTCAGGTTGGCAAGCAAAGTCTTGCCATGACGTGCAGGTGCTGCTGTGTGATGGGTGACTTTAGGTGTTGGTGCAGTGCGGCGGCTACCTGCTGCTGCCAGCAAATTGGTCTGGTTGACTTGAGTGACGATAGGAGTCTGTATGTGCAGAGTCTGGCCGTGGGCGACATTTTCACGTTTCAGGTGATTCCAGGTCTTCAATTCTGCAACGCTGACGCGGAAGCGTTTGGCGATTGCTGCCAGATTGTCGTGCTTGCTGACCTTGTAACTGACCTGGCGGGTAGAAGTTTTTTCTATAACCAGTTGCGCTTTTTCTGCAATTTCCAGAGAGATGTCATTATCTGGTGCCTTGGTTGACTTTGGTACCAGTAAGGTCGAGCCCGCCTTGACCATCATTTTTGCGGGAATGAAATTCACTTCGCGCACCACTTCCGGCTTGAGCCCCAGTTTGCTCGCCAGCGCTTCTACACGTTCGGTTTTTTGTACGGTGTGAGCAGACCAACTGGATAAAGGACCTTGCCACTTGTTCAGATTTTCTTTGAACAGGGCAGCATTATCCGTAGGCAGCAAAATTTTTGTGCCTGTACCGCCGGTAATAACAGGGCGGCTGAATTGCGGGTTCAGTGCCGTGAACTCATCCAGTGGCAGCTCTGCCAGTTGGGCAGCAACGCGCACGTCGATATCGCGGGTTTTTTCAACTGAAACAAAGTAGGGCTGGTTGTCCAGTTTTGGCAGTGCAAGATTGAATTGCTCAGGATGGCCAATGATGTTTTTAACTGCCTGCAGTTTTGGCAGGTAATTTTTAGTCTCATTTGGCATATGCACTGACAGACTCTGGAAGTCTATCGGCAAGCCTTGCGCCTGTTGTTTCTTGATGGCGCGCTGGACTGAGCCTTCGCCCCAGTTATAAGCTGCCAGCGCTAGTTGCCAGTCGCCGAACATGCCATACAGTTTTTCCAGGTAATTCAGGGCGGCATCGGTAGAGTCGATGACGCCGCGCCTGTCATCCTTGAACATGGTTTGCTTCAGGTTGAAGTCGCGGCCTGTCGCTGCCATGAACTGCCACATGCCAGTTGCTTTGGCAGTGGAAATGGCTTGAGGATTAAAAGCGGATTCTATGAAGGGCAGCAGGGCCAGTTCAGTGGGCATGCCGCGTTTTTCCAGCTCTTCGACCACATGATACAGATAGCGTGAACCACGCTGTACAGTACGCAAGATATATTCAGTACGGGTGCCATACCAGGCCAGTTGATTGGTGACCAACTGGTTTTCAAGATCAGGGATGGCGTAACCTGCACGTACCCGTTCCCATAAATCTGCGGCTTTGTCATCGATGGGAATGACGGCTGCTTCAGGAGGCAATTCCTGCGGAATGACTGGATTGGTGGCGGCTTGTACTGCGTTGGTGGTTTCTGGTGCTGACACCAGGGAAAAAACCGGGGGAATTGCGTCTGCAAGACATATTTGTGGTGCCAGGCCAGCTAACAGAGCTGCTGTCAATATGCTTGGAGAGTGAAGTCGGAATCGTTTCATAGGCAATGAATTGTCTAATCGACCATAGTCGACGTGGATTGCAGAATCGTGTGAGTGTACGCAAGTGCGGTTTGCAGCGTCAAGAAAAATGTCAGCTGAATGACATGTTTTACATCTGTTACATGGGGGCTCCTTCAGATTTTACTTTTTCCTCAGTGGAAAATCTGTAAATACCATCTAATGTCGCTTTACATGCATTTATATATCTCTAATTCCGTCTTTTATCATAATTTTACTGGCGCTGATTTCCGGTTTTAATTTATATGACAAGGAAATATAGGGGCGGCGTTAAAACCCTTGTTGCCAAAGAATATTGAAATACAATACACATCCTCATCGACGTATCTATTCAATCTGGACGTGGTCTATGCAAAGCACATTGAAACCCTTGATATTGGCAATTGCCAACATGAGCGCAGGTCTCGCAGCGGCCGACACGATTATCGATAACGTCCGGGGCTACACTCTGAATCAAGAGGGAAAGCTACAGCACTTTGAATCGCTGGCTTTTGATGATGCAGGCAAAGTGACAGGGGTTGGTAAAGCGAAAGAGCTGGTCACCAGATTACCCGGGGCCAGGCATATCGATGGCGGTGGTAAAACCTTGTTGCCAGGCATGATAGATGCACATGGTCATGTATTGAGTCTGGGGGCAAGCCAGATGCAACTCAGTTTGCGCACTACCGCCAATCTCGCAGATGCGCAAAAGACTATTGCTGATTATGCAAGCCGCTTTCCTTTGAGCCAGTGGATCATGGGTGGTGAGTGGAATCAGGCGAACTGGAAGCTGGGTCGCTTTCCCACTGCGCAAGAGATAGATGCAGTCGTCAAAGACCGCCCGGTCTGGTTGTCACGGGTAGATGGTCATGCCGGTTGGGCCAATAGCAAAGCCTTGCAACTGGCAGGCATTACAGAAAATACGCCTGACCCTGCTGGTGGCAAGATAGAAAAAGATGCCCAGGGAAAGCCTACCGGCATACTCGTTGATGCGGCCATGCGCCTGGTCGATAAGGTGGTACCGCCTGCGTCGAATGCCGAGCAAAGAGCGGCCCTGGACCTGGCTTTGCAGGAGTTGGCCAAGGTCGGCGTCACCAGCGTGCATGATGCGGGGGTTTCGGAATCTGCCGATCAATTATTCCGAGAATATGCAGATCAGGGCAAATTGACGACGCGCATCTATGGCATGGTGCGTGGTACCGATGGTTTTTTCGATAAAGTGTCGCAACAAGGTCCTTTGCTGACCTATGGACGTGA
Source organism: Undibacterium sp. TC4M20W (assembly GCF_049340245.1). Taxonomy (NCBI): domain Bacteria; kingdom Pseudomonadati; phylum Pseudomonadota; class Betaproteobacteria; order Burkholderiales; family Oxalobacteraceae; genus Undibacterium; species Undibacterium sp. TC4M20W. The sequence continues at coordinate 268,044 of NZ_JBMPPI010000005.1, read as the reverse complement.
TTTTTACTCCCTGCGAGCGGTAAAACTGTTTGCTGATGGCGCACTCGGCAGCCGTGGCGCGGCCTTGATGGCGCCGTATTCAGATGCACCGCATACCCATGGTCTGCTGTTCAAGACTGCTGACGAGATGTACGCGATGATAGAAAAAGCCGCTAGCAAAGGTTATCAGGTGAATGTGCATGCGATAGGCGATGCCGGTAACCGCCAGATACTGGATGGCTTTGCCCGCTTGCCAGCATCAGCATCTGCCAGCCTGCGTCACCGCATAGAGCATGCCCAGGTCGTCGCTTTGGATGATATTCCACGCTTCAAGCAACTGAGTATCTTGCCTTCCATGCAACCCACCCATGCGACATCTGATATGAATATGGCTGAGGACAGGGTAGGGTCTGAGCGCATCAAGGGCGCTTATGCCTGGCGCAGCTTCTTGCAGCAGGGTTCACGTATAGCCTGTGGTTCTGATTTCCCTATAGAATCGCCCAATCCATTCTGGGGTGTGCATGCAGCGGTTACGCGTCAGGACATGGCAGGCAAACCTGCGCAAGGCTGGTACGCCAACCAAGCAATGACGGTGCAGGAAGCCTTACGCTGCTTTACTGTTGATGCTGCCTACGCCGCGCACCAGGAAAATACGCTGGGCACGCTGGAGGCAGGCAAGTGGGCAGACTTTATCCTTATCGATCAGGATATGTTGAACATGCCTGCCACCGATATTTACAAGATCAAGGTCTTGCAAACCTGGGTGGCAGGCAAGCAGGTTTATTCAGCTACTAAATAAACTAAGTAAACTAAATAAGGCCTGCTTTCATGATGGCTGCAGTGCGGTTCAAGCCGCCTGCAGTCGCAATTGTTTTTCCTGTATGGGCAAATGTATCAGGGCTGCGCCCACTGCCAGCGTGATATCGATATACCATAGCAAATTGAAGTTGCCATTTGCCTCCAGCACTTTCCCGCCCAGCCAGACACCGAGGAATCCACCGATCTGATGCGTCAGCATGACGATGCCAAACAGGCTGGCCATATTGGCAGGTCCAAACAACTTGGCAACCAGGCCAGCAGTCGGCGGCACAGTGGACAAGAAAGTCAGCCCCATCACTGCAGCAAACACCAGTACAACGGCACCAGTTTTAGGTGCCAGCAAAAACAGGATGACGGCCAGTGCACGTGTCGCATATAGCAAGGACAGTAGTGACTTCATGCGCCACTTGCCAACGGCCCAGCCCATGGAGATGCTGCCTATGATGTTGAACAGGCCCAGCATGGCCAGCGCCCAGCCACCAAACTCTGCAGGCAAGCCACACAGGCTGATCACGCCAGGCAAATGGGTGGCAAGAAAAGCCACATGGAAGCCGCACACAAAAAAGCCTGCCGCCAGCATCAGGTAACTGGGGTTTTTCAGGGCGATAGCGATTGCTTTGGATGTGCTGACCGGTGCCTGTCCTGTACTGGCGGCCTGTACAGGTTTGCCGCGCAACAGATAGGCCGCGGGCAGGGCCAGCAAAACCAGAATGCCCATGATCTGCATTGCATTATTCCAGCCATACAAACCCATGAGCGTGATGGCGATTGGTGCCATCAAAAACTGGCCAAAAGATCCACCCGCATTGACGATGCCGGTAGCGATGCCACGCTTTTCTGCCGGGATCATGCGGGTGGCAGTTGCCATCAACACCGCTGGCCCGGCCATGCCTGCACCACCTGCCGCCAGCATGCCTATGGCAAAGATCAGGCCAGCCGTTGTTGTCATCAGCGGCGTGATGAAAGTGCCCACGGCCACCAGAATGATACCTACACACAAGACACGGCCAGCGCCCATTTTGTCAGCAAAGGCCCCCGCAAATGGCTGCGTCAGACCCCACCACAATTGCCCAAAGGCGAAAGCCAGGCTGATATTGCCTACACCCAGGCCAGTGGCAGTATTCATGGGGCTTAAAAACAGCCCCATGCTTTGCCGTGCCCCCATGGTCAGAGCAAAAGTGCCAGCAGTACCCAATAGCACCAGCCAGATGGCTGGATATTTGTGCAATAGATTGTTCCTGGTATCCATATTGTTTTCCGTGAATGAAAGGGCGGACTTAATTTAAATGATGATCATCATGATTGTATATATTACGTTTATAATCTATGATGTCAAGAGAAATTATTAATGGAGTGGTGCCATGAAAGTGAGCAGAGAGCAGGCTAATGAAAATCGCCAGCGCATCCTTGATGTAGCTTCACAGCTATTCCGCGAGCACGGCTATGACGGTGTCAGTGTAGTTGATCTGATGAAAGGGGCAGGCTTGACCCATGGTGGTTTTTATGGAAATTTTTCTTCCAAAGAAGACCTGATTGCGCAAACTTGCGCATTGAGTCTGGGGCGTTCGGCAGAGCGGTGGAAGAAGTGGCAGACAGAATCCCCAGACACTGCCTTGTCGCGCATCGCCAATGATTATCTGTCTCCTGCGCACAGGGATAAGCCAGGCAGGGGTTGTGCCCTGGCGGCTCTCGGGTCAGATATGGCCAGGCAAAACGACACTGTACGCAAAGTTGCCGACAAAGGCGCGCGGGATTTAATGGCAGTGTTGACGGATTTACTGCCTGGTGACACGAAAGAAAAAAGAGAAGACAAGGCCATGCTGGCTTTAGCCAGTATGGTGGGGGCAGTTGTGCTGGCGCGCGTGGCGGAAGATGAAGGATTTTCTCAGCGTATTTTGCAGGCGGTTGCTGCTAGCCTGGAACAAACATCTGCCTGATATATATAATCTACAGGACAGGGCTGTTGTAAAGCCATGCAACAGCCTGCCTGGATTTTTAGTCTTCGTTTCTATGCAGATCAAATTGCAATGCCGCCAGTTTTGCATAAACCCCACCTTGCTCTACCAGCGAAGAATGAGTGCCGGTTTCCACAATACGGCCATGCTCCATGACGATAATACGGTTGGCACGCTGTACCGTGGCCAACCTGTGCGCAATGATCAGGGTAGTGCGTCCCTGCATGGCCACTTCCAGTGCGCCTTGCACCAGGCGTTCTGACTCTGCATCCAGCGCGCTGGTGGCTTCATCCAGCAATAGCAATGGCGGGTTTTTCAGCAGGGCGCGGGCAATGGCTATCCTTTGCTTTTGTCCACCGGACAGGCGTACACCACGCTCACCAAGGAAGGACTGATAGCCTTCAGGTAGTCTTTCTATGAACTCATGCGCTGCTGCCATTTTTGCTGCTGCTATCACTTCTGCATCACTGGCATCGGCGCGGCCATAGCGTATGTTTTCCATGGCATTGGCTGAGAAGATGACGGTATCCTGAGGTACTACACCTATCGCGCCACGCAGTTCATGCAAATTCAGTTCGCGGATATTAATACCGTCAAGAGTGATCCGGCCTTGTTGAGGGTCATAAAAACGCAACAACATCTGGAACAAGGTGGTCTTGCCCGCGCCGGAAGAGCCAACGATAGCGACAGTTTCACCAGGTTGTATATCCAGGTTCAGATTCAGCAAGGCGGCAGTATTGGGGCGCGAAGGATAGTGAAATTCTAGGCCCTGCAATGACAGTGCGGCACCCCTTGGGTCATGCTCGGCGCGGGTAGGCAAGCTCAGTGCCTGTGCTGGATTTTGTATCGGTGATTTGACCTCGATCAATTCCAGCAGGCGCTCGGTTGCACCGGCGGCACGCTGGGCATCGCCCATGACTTCAGACAGTGCCCCAACAGCACCCGCGACGATGGAGGCATACAAAATAAACTGACCCAGTTCACCGCCACTCATACGGCCTTGCATGACTGCATGCGCACCCAGCCACAATACAAACACGATAGCTCCAAAGATCAACAGGATGGCCATGACAGTCAGTAGCGAGCGGGCACGTATGCGGCGCATGGCAGTGCTGAACGCGCCTTCCACCGTACCAGAGAAACGTTTCGCTTCTATGTGCTCATGGGTGAATGCCTGTACAGTCGGCATGGCATTCAAGATTTCACCAGCGATTGCCGATGCATCAGCAATCCTGTCTTGCGAATCGCGCGACAACGTACGTACACGACGTCCAAACAGGATGATGGGCAAGACCACCACCGCCAGCATGACAATGATGATGGATGACAGTTTAGGGCTGGTGATAAACAACATCACCAGGCCGCCCAGGAAAAGCAGAAAGTTACGCAAAGCCATGGAGATGCTGGTCCCTACGACGGTTTGTATCAGCGTGGTATCCGTAGTCAGGCGCGACAGTACTTCACCGGTTTGCGTGGTTTCAAAAAATTCCGGGCTTTGCGTGACCACATGCGAATACACCGCATTGCGTATATCTGCCGTCACTCTTTCACCCAGCCACGACACCATGTAAAACCTGGCTGCCGTCGCGATGCCCAGCACACAGGCTACGCCAAACAAGGCAATGAAGGTCAGATCTACATGTTTGATATTGCGGTCGCCAGCACCAAAACCCAGGTCTATCATCTGGCGAAAAGCATAAGGTATTGCCAATGTGGCACCGGCAGCGACAAGCAAGGCAATACCTGCCAAGACAAATTGCATCTTGTATGGTGTGAGAAAGGGCAGCAAGCCTTTAAGCGTCTGGAAACTGCTACGCTGGGAAATATCAGCAGTGGAGGTGGGTGTTGGTGGGGAAGTGGTCATGCGCAGTCCAGAATAGTGGGCAAGCGTGGGCTAAGCAAATAGCAAAACGTATAGATGATGATAGGTGAGCCAAAATCAATAGTCTATGAGGCTCTTTTTCTGATGATAAATTATTGATAATATTAATGGCAGCCCGCTCTCAGCGTGATTCTTGCGACTGAGTGTAGAATCTGATTACTATGCCACATTGAAAGCGAACGAATGAAACGCCTGCTGAAATGGAGTCTGCTTGTATTGTTTGGCCTGCTGTTGATCACTATCACCGCAGCCGCTGTCCATCTGTATGGCAAGCGTGTGCAGCGTTCAGGCAATCAGGTGATCACGGGTTTGCAAGCCGAAGTGACGGTGCAATATGACGAGCGCGGTGTGCCGCATATAGAAGCGAAAAACGAAGCAGATTTATATCGTGCCCTGGGTTATGTGCATGCGCAGGACCGGCTGTTTCAAATGGAAATGGTGCGCCGCCTCGCTAAAGGGGAGCTCTCTGAAATACTTGGCCCCAAACTGCTGGATACTGACCGCCTGTTCCGCACCCTGGGTTTGCGCAACCATGCAGCTGATTATGCGGCCAGACTCGACAAAAATTCCCCCGCAGTCAAAGCCCTGAATGCCTATCTCGATGGTATCAACCAGTATCAGGCTACCCACGCAGTGCCACTGGAATTTGAATTGCTGGGCATACCCAAGCGGCCATTCACTGCAGAAGATACAGTTGCTGTATCCGGTTACATGGCCTATAGCTTTGCAGCGGCTTTTCGCTCTGAACCAGTATTGACGCAGATACGTGACAAGCTGGGTGCAGATTATTTGCGCATTTTTGATTTTTCCTGGCATCCCGAAGGTGTCATCAAACCCTTGCAATTGAGCGCGACAGACTGGAACAGGATGAACCGCATCGCAACGACGAGCCAGCAAGTCATGGAAGAATTTGGCTTGCCACAGTTCGAGGGCAGCAATGCCTGGGTAGTCGCTGGCAAAAATACTGCCAGTGGCAAACCCCTGCTCGCAGGTGATCCGCACATCGCTTACTCGGCACCCGCAGTCTGGTATGAAGCCCATCTCAAAATGCCGGGCTTTGAATTATATGGTCACCATCAGGCGCTCAATCCCTTCGCTTTACTCGGCCATAACCAGAACTTTGGATGGACGTTGACCATGTTCCAGAATGATGATGTTGATTTTATCGCTGAAAAAATCAACCCGCAAAATCCCAATCAAATCTGGATCAAAGGGCAATGGGTGGATATGCAAAGCCGCGAAGAAGTTATCAAGGTCAAAGGCGCAACAGCAGTTAAGCTGCAATTACGGACATCTCCTCATGGCCCCATCATCAGCGATGCCTTCCGTCAGGCCTGGGGTGACGATATGACGGCCAAACCCATCGCCATGTGGTGGGCATTTCTGGAAACTGAAAACCCTGTGCTCGATGCATTTTATGAATTGAACCGTGCTGGCACCAAAGACATTGCAGCCCATGCTGCCAGCAATATCCATGCACCTGGTTTGAATGTGGTGTGGGCGAATGCGCAAGGCGATATCGCCTGGTGGGCGGCGGCGAAGCTGGTCAATCGGCCAGCTGATGTGAATCCGGCTTTCATCCTTGATGGCAGCACTGCAGAAGCTGACAAGCCTGGCTTTACTGATTTTGCTGATAACCCGCATGAAGTCAATCCTGCCCGTGGTTACATCGTGTCAGCCAATCAGCAACCTTTGCCATCCGCTGATTTTGCCATCCCCGGTTATTACAACTTGAACGAACGCGCCCGCAGGCTGGAAGCCTTGTTGTCGCAACCTGGTATCAAGTGGAATACCAAAAACAGCCAGGCGCTGCAGCTTGATAACAAGACAGCTTATGCCGCGCAGATTTTGCCATCCATATTGCCGATTTTGCGCAAGCAAGTAAAGGATGCAGATGGCAAGCGACTGCTGGAACAACTGGAGAAATGGGATGGCAGTTACCAGGCGAATAGCATAGCACCCACCATCTTCAGCCAATTGCTGTACCAGATCATTTATGCGGCAATGGCCGATGAAGTGGGCGAAGTGCAATTCAAAAATCTCTTGCGCACCCGCGCCCTCGATGATGCTTTGCCACGCCTGCTTGCAGACGCGAATTCTCCTTGGTGGGATAATCGCTCAACAGCATCGGTAGAAACTCGCGACGATATCCTGGCACTGGCCTGGCGCGACAGCATTGCACATTTACAAAAAACTTTTGGCGCAGATAGCAAGCAATGGACCTGGGCCAAGGCACACACCCTGACACACAAACATCCGCTTTCTCAACAAAAACCGCTGGACAAAATATTCAACATCGGCCCGTTTGAAGTTGCTGGCGGGCGTGAAGTGCCGAATAACCTGGCGGCAGCAATAGGCCCTGCACCATGGGATGTGGTATATGGCCCATCTACACGGCGCCTGATCGATTTTGCCGATGCCTCAAAAGCTTTAGGTATCAACCCGGTAGGGCAGAGCGGGGTGTTGTTTGATGTGCATTACAATGATCAGGCCAAAGGCTTTGCGGCTGGGACTTATGTGCCGCAGTATTTGAGTGAGAAGGATGTTGCTGCTCACGCTACTAGTACGCTGACATTAAGAGCGAAATAATGAAGGAAATCAAAAACCTCAACAATACTATTTGAAATCTTTTTTGACGGGTTTTTAAAATAATGAGTAATAGTATTTTTGCCTGTCTTGACTGTAAGAAGTTGCAGCGCAAGGATCAAAATATCCCGGCCTTTTTTTGCCCGCATTGTGGCAAGGAGAGCATTCGTGTGCACTGGAAGCTGCGTGTGCCTTCTCCCAGGAAAATCAAGAAATGGAATTCATTCTGGAGTCGCTATCTTTCAGAACTGAGGCAGTTGAAAGAATTTTATACTGGGCGAGGTGCGGCTACGCTTTATCTTCCTTTACTCAATCAGGAGCATCGTCGTCATGATTAGGCAAAAACTGGACGGCATGATTGCCGCCCAGTAGGTGCTCACTCAATCAGACTTAATCAGACTCAATCAGACTCAATCAAGATATAGTCAGATTCATTTACAACTCAGTTTTGCCAGAGAAGTGCCAGCACCCGCGAACGCAGGCAGTTTTTGCTTGAGGCAGGCAGGTGCATCTGGTGTATAGCTATACGGTATGCCAACTGGTAAATGCGATGTCGTTACCCAGTCTGTGGCATCACGACTGGGCTTGGAGTCACTCGCTACCCAATTGATGCCATAAGTGTTGAAGTCGGCAGGCGTCTTGATATTATTGTTGCGCAATTCCCAATAACCAAGCACATCACTGTCGCGTGAGGTGACGGGGTTTTGTGAGTTTTCGAAGTAATTGCTTTCGATCAGTGAATAGCCCTGCATGCGCACATTGATGCCCGAGGTTTTGATATCGCTATACAGATTATTATAAATATGGGTATAACCACCACGCTGCAGCGGCAGGCGTGAGCCTACGTTTTTATAATAATTGTGATGGAAAGTGATGTAGCGGTCACTTGCATCGCTGTCGCTGGAACCGATCAGGCCTACTTTGTGATGATCATGGATGTAGTTATAAGAGTAGGTGATGTGATGCGCACCTGCCTTGTTATCCACCAGGCCATCAAACTCCAGGTCACCCGCGCCAGGGCATTCGGCAAGTGAGCTGAACAGGGTGTTGTGGTCTATCCAGACATAGCCAGGGAATTTGCCGCTCTGGCCTTCAATGCCTATGGCATCGATAGAACCAGGCAGCAGGCCTATGGTCATATTGCGGATGATCACATTGCTTGCGCCACCCTTAACGGCGATGCCAAAATTAGCTGCCGAGCCATTGCTGCCTTCTATCGTGACATTGCCTTTATTCTTGATTTCGACTATCGCGCCTTTGGCTTTTTTCCATTGAGTGCAGGCGTCAGGAATAGTACGGAAATCAAAAGTACCGTTATAGCGTATCACCAGGCCACCAGTGCCATTGTACGCATCCAGCGTTGCCTGCATTTGTGCCGCAGTAGTGACTGTTACTGCTGTAACTGTGCCACCACCAGTGACCAGCCCGGCAAAGCCGCCGCTGTGTCCGGCTGGCGCGGTTCCTGAGCCCGTGCCTGAACCTGAGCCATCATTTGAGCCACTGCCGCCGCCAGTATCTGGCGTGCCAGCTGGGCCAACGGCACATTTTTCTTTGGTGTCGGCAGTTGCTGCCACGCCAAAGGTGGCAGCTGTACAACTGACATTGCCCGACAGGGATTTGATGACCCATTTATCTTTCAATCCAAATGATACCTGCAGTGCTTTGTCGCCTACTTTGCAGGTGCCGCCTTCATCGGCGCATTTAGAAAAGCCCGAGGGCCAGTCTGCTGCAAAAACATTCCCTGCACTGCCAGATGCCGCAATGATGGCAAAGGCGATCAATTTCAATTTCTTGTTATTCATTTTCCCTCCGGGTTTTTGTTTCGCTGGTTAAAAAAAATCGCTTACCAAAACATCTGCGCAACTGATCTCTTTTGAACCAAGAAATCTGGGTTGGCTTTCAATTTGGTGAAGCGAATATTTGCACTATAGAAATAAAATGCGAGGCTAGAGTAACAAGGGATGCTGATCATTCTCGTGATTGTTTCCTCTCCAAACAATAGTTACAAATTAATACAGAGATGAACGTCAAAACGGATAGTGGTCTGGTTGAATGCGGTTTTGTTTGTCAGACTTTCATAGTAAGTTTCGTGTAAGTTTTACGTAATTTTTATAAGTGGTTTTATGGCTCGCAAACTTGCTATATTTGTCGCCACTTGTCGTTTTAATCATTTTTTAACTATTCCATAGGCTTTTATGTAAATATTTCCACGCTCAACTATCCAAGCCCTTGCAAGCCTTATATAATCGCGCTACTTGATCGGGAGAGCGTGACGAAAGTTACCGCCGAAGGGGCTAATACCCAAAAAACTCTCAGGCACAAAGGACCGATCAACGGGGTAGTTAAAAGTTGCCCCAACTCTGGAGAGCGGTAGCGGCAGATACGTTTATTTTCATGAATATTCGCCGGACTACCCACCGAAGGTGCGCGCGGGCAGCAAACATACATGGCTCCCGTAATCTCTCAGGTACCAGGACAGAGGGGTATGCGATTTCAGCGCATGCGGCGTTTATTCGTCGGCGTGCGTTTGTTCGTCCCTTCAATCTGGCAATCTGGTAATGAGGCACTCATGACGCAAGCAGCGACATCACTCAAGGCAACTCCCCTCAATGCAGCCCATCGTGCGGCTGGTGCAAAAATGGTTGATTTTGGCGGCTGGGACATGCCCGTCAACTATGGTTCCCAAATCGAAGAACATCATGCAGTGCGCACTGATTGCGGCATGTTTGATGTATCCCATATGTGTGTCGTTGATCTGCAGGGCGAGAATGTACGCAGTTTCCTGCGTGGCCTGGTGGCGAATAATGTTGATAAATTGCAGGTCGCGGGCAAGGCCCTGTATTCCTGCATGCTGAAACCTGAGGGCACGGTCATCGACGACCTCATCATTTATTTCTTCAGCGAACACTGGTTCCGCCTGGTCGTCAATGCCGGCACGGCAGAAAAAGACATTGCCTGGATGAATGCCCGCAATGCAGAAACCAACAGCGGCCTGACCATTACCCAGCGCCGTGATGGTGCTAACGCTTTTGCCCTGGTGGCAGTGCAGGGACCTAACGCCCGTGCCAAGGCATGGGAAGTCTTGCCAGAAGCCAAGGCAGCCAGTGCAGAAATCAAACCTTTTAACGCAGTCATCGTCGCTGATACTTCCTTTGGTGAAGTCATGGTGGCACGCACTGGTTATACCGGCGAAGATGGTTTTGAAATTGCAGTGTCTGCCGATCGCGTCACTGATTTCTGGAATGCCCTGGTCGCTGCCGGTGTCAAACCTGCTGGCCTCGGTGCGCGTGATACTCTGCGTCTGGAAGCTGGCATGAATCTGTATGGCCAGGACATGGACGAAACAGTCAACCCGCTCGATGCTGGTCTGGCCTGGACCATAGACCTGGTCAGTGAACGTGATTTCGTCGGCAAGCAAGCGCTGCAAACACAAGGACAGAACACCCAGTTCCTGGGCCTGATCCTTCGTGAAAAAGGCGGCATCCTGCGCGCCCATCAAAAAGTCGTCTGCGCGCAAGGTGAGGGCGAAATCACCAGTGGTACTTTCAGCCCCACCATGGAACAGGCAATTGCGCTGGCACGTTTGCCTATGGGCGCGTCGATAGGCGATACTGTGCATGTTGTTATCCGTGACAAGCAATTGGCAGCATCTGTTGTCAAACTGCCTTTTGTCCGTAATGGCAAAATCCTGGCCGTATAATTTGATCTGCAGTCGGTACGGCGTAACAGTACTGACTACTATTGATTAGCCACTCATTATTATTTAAAACAATTTATTTAACTGGAGCCCATCATGAACGTACCAGCAGACCTGAAATACACGACATCCCACGAATGGGTACGCACAGAAGCAGACGGCACGATCACTGTCGGCATTACTGAATTCGCTCAGGATGCATTGGGCGATATCGTTTTCGTTGATCTGCCTAAAGTTGGCACAGCACTCGAAGCTGGCAAGGATTGCGCAGTGGTTGAATCCGTCAAGGCAGCTGGCGACATCTATGCACCAGTGACTGGCGAAGTTGTGGCCATCAATGAAGAACTGGCCGATGCGCCAGAATCCATCAATGCTGATGCATTTGCTGCATGGCTGTTCAAACTGAAACCAGCCAATATTGCTGATGTTGATGCCTTGATGAATGCTGAAGCTTACGCCAAGAACATCGCTTGATTATGTAGTTGAAAGAGGTGGCCCTGTGGCTGCCTCTTTTAATATGGATTTGCCTGTTGCGGTTTACTCCGCATAGCTACACCTGATATTCCACGTTACTCTTCTGTACCCCATATACCATGACCCGTCCTTCACTGACCCAACTGGAAGCGCATGACGCTTTCATCGCTCGCCATATCGGCCCTTCTGAAGCAGAACAAGCCGCCATGCTGAAAACCCTGGGCTATGCTGACCGCACAGCCCTGATAGATGCCATCGTCCCGGCCAATATCCGCCGTCACGATGTGCTGCCACTGGCGCAATTCACAGAAGCCAAGTCCGAACAGGAAGCACTGGCTACATTGAAGGCACTGGCGTCAAAAAACCGTGTACTGAAGTCCTTGATCGGTCAGGGTTATTACAATACGCATACGCCTGGCGTGATCCTGCGCAATATTTTTGAAAACCCTGCCTGGTATACCGCTTACACACCATATCAGCCAGAGATTTCCCAGGGCCGTCTGGAAGCCATCCTGAACTTCCAGCAAGTCATCACTGACCTGACTGGCATGGACATCGCCAATGCCTCCATGCTGGATGAAGGCACGGCTGCGGCTGAAGCCATGACGTTGATACAGCGCGTAGGCAAATCCAAATCCAATGTGTTTTATGTCGCTGCCGATGTTTTGCCACAAACCCGCGAAATCATAGAAACCCGCGCCAAGCCGCTGGGCATAGAAGTACGCACATGCGCTGGCAATGAAGCGCTGGACAATGATTGCTTTGGCGTCCTGTTGCAATACCCTGGTGTTGATGGTTCCATCGTGGATTACCGCGAATACGCGGCAGCCTTGCATGCCAAGGGCGCTATGGTCATCGCTGCTGCTGATCTGCTGGCACTGACACTGATCGCTTCACCAGGCGAGTGGGGCGCCGACGTTGTCGTTGGTAACAGCCAGCGCTTTGGCGTACCACTGGGCTTTGGTGGCCCGCACGCGGGTTACATGGGTACGCGCGATGCATTCAAACGCAGCATGCCTGGCCGTCTGGTTGGCGTGACGGTTGATGCACAAGGCAACAAGGCTTATCGCCTGGCCCTGCAAACACGCGAGCAACATATCCGCCGCGAAAAAGCCACATCGAATATCTGTACCGCACAAGTATTGCTGGCAGTGATTGCCTCCATGTATGCTGTTTATCACGGCCCTGCAGGCTTGCGCCAGATCGCCTTGCGCGTACACCGTCTGACGGGTGTTCTGGCTGGCGGCCTGAAACAACAAGGCCTGGCTATCGCCAACACGACTTACTTTGACACGTTGACAGTCAATGTCGCCAATGCGGCTGCCTATCACCAGGCCGCCGAGGCTGCTGGCTACAACCTGCGCCAGATCAGCGCAACGCAAGTTGGCGTGTCTCTGGATGAAACAGTCACACGTGCTGATGTTGAAGCGCTGTGGGCGATTTTTGCCAAGGCCAGCGGCGTAGCTACAGCACCAGATTTTGCAGCGATAGAAGCTGGCGTCAATGATGCTTACCCGGCAGCGCTGACACGTGGCACGACTTACCTGACACACCCAACTTTCAATCGCTATCACGCAGAACATGAAATGCTGCGTTACCTGCGCAGCCTGGCTGACAAGGACCTGGCGCTGGACCGCACCATGATACCCCTGGGTTCATGCACAATGAAACTCAATGCCACCAGCGAAATGATACCCGTGACATGGCCAGAATTCTCCAGCATCCATCCGTTCGCGCCAAATGACCAGACCATCGGTTACCGCGAAATGATCGACCAGCTGGAAGCCATGCTGTGCGCTGCAACTGGCTATGACGCTGTATCCCTGCAACCAAATGCCGGTTCACAAGGTGAATACGCAGGCTTGCTGGTGATCCAGGCTTACCATGCTTCGCGTGGTGAAGCACACCGCAATATCTGCCTGATTCCATCTTCTGCTCACGGCACCAATCCAGCATCTGCCAGCATGGTAGGTATGGACGTGGTCGTGGTGGCCTGCGATGACAAGGGCAACGTTGACCTCGCTGACCTGCAAGCCAAGGCAGAAAAACACAGTGCCAACCTGGCAGCAGCGATGGTGACTTATCCATCCACGCATGGTGTGTTTGAAGAGGGTATACAGCAATTGTGCGAAATCGTGCATAGCCATGGTGGCCAAGTCTATGTCGACGGTGCCAACATGAATGCGCTGGTTGGTGTAGCAGCACCAGGCAAGTTCGGTGGCGATGTCAGCCATCTGAACCTGCACAAGACTTTCTGTATCCCTCACGGTGGTGGCGGCCCAGGTGTAGGCCCGGTTGCAGTTGGTGCACATCTGGCGAAGTTCCTGCCTAACCAGAAATCCACTGGTTATGTCCGTGGTGAAGATGGCATTTCTGCTGTTAGTGCAGCACCATTTGGCTCTGCCAGTATCTTGCCTATCTCGTGGATGTACATCGCGATGATGGGTGCAGAAGGCTTGAAGGCAGCGACAGAAACCGCGATCCTGGCAGCGAACTACATCGCCAAACGCCTGGCCCCGCATTACCCTGTACTGTACAGTGGTCATGATGGTCTGGTTGCGCATGAGTGCATCCTGGATCTGCGTCCATTGACAGATGCGACTGGCATTTCCAATGAAGACGTGGCCAAACGCCTCATCGACTTTGGTTTCCACGCACCGACCATGAGCTTCCCTGTGCCTGGTACTTTGATGATAGAACCGACAGAAAGCGAATCTCAGGCTGAACTCGATCGCTTCATTGATGCCATGATCAGCATCCGTGAAGAAATCGCCAAGGTAGCCAGTGGTGAATTTGATGCCAAGGACAATCCGCTGAAACATGCACCACACACGGCAGAAGTATTGATCGCCAATGACTGGCCACATGCTTACAGCCGTGAAGTGGCAGCTTACCCTGTAGCTTCGCTGCGCAAAAATAAATACTTTGCACCGGTTGGCCGTGCAGACAATGTCTATGGTGACCGTAATCTGTTCTGCTCTTGCATACCAGTTAGTGATTACGAATAAATATTGACGGCTTTGCTCAAAAATGAAAACGGACATGCTTGCATGTCCGTTTTTTCCTTATTGCAGTTCAGTTCTGAGAGCTTGGTTTGTACAATACGAATTGTGGTGAACCTTCAAAACTCTTGTCTGCATCTGACAAATGTCTGTGCTCCCAATTTGAATTGTCACGTTCCATATCATCAGCGGCAGAATTTATAAACCTTGCTATTTTGCGTAGTTCTTGCACCGAGGCTACCAACGTGATTTCTGCGAGCTCATCAGGAACTATGTCTTCTGATGCCAGTTCTGTATTTTTATATCCATAAATTTTCAATGCGTGCTCCTGACAATTGCTGATATTTATATAATCAACGATATATCAGAATTATGCACTCTTCAATTCGGCATCAACACGGGAATAGGGGCATGTGCAGTAATCCCAAGACGCAGCATTTTCGCAAATTGCTCAGCCGCCAGTGGCCGGCTAAAAATATAGCCTTGTCCTTCTTCACAATGCTGTGCTTTCAAGAAGGATAATTGCCCCTGTTTTTCTATACCCTCTGCAATGACTTTCTGTTTCAGGCTGTTGCCCATGGCAATGACGGCGCTGACGATAATGCCATCACCATCGGTTTTGCTGGCACCGATTTCACTGACAAATGACTGGTCAATTTTCAAGACATCAATAGGAAATTGATTCAGGTAACTCAGGCTGGAATAGCCAGTACCAAAATCATCGACAGCCAGTTGTATGCCCATGTCTTTCAATTGCTGGAGTATGGCGATGCTGGTCTCTGCATCTCGCATCAATACACTCTCGGTGATTTCCAGTTGCAGGCAATTGGGAGAAAGCCCGGTTTCCTGCAAGATGGCGCGTACAGTTCCAACAAAATCCTGGCGACGAAATTCGACGGCAGAAATATTGACGGCAATTTCAGCAATCGTTAATCCTGCATCCTGCCATTTCTTGGTCTGTATGCAGGCCTCACGCAAGACCCAGCGGCCTAGCGGGATGATGACGCCGCAGTCTTCTGCAATGCCGATAAAACGTATCGGTGGCACCATGCCCCATTGTGGATGTGACCAGCGCAACAAGGCTTCGGCGCCGGTAATTGCACCGCTTTTGAGGTTGATCTTGGGTTGGTAATGCAGAGAAAATTCATTACGTATCATTGCCAGCCGCAAGTTGGCTTCTATGACTTGTCGCTCAACGGCACGCACATTCATTTCTGGCTTGAAGAACTGGAAGTTGTTACGGCCTTTTTCCTTGGCCTGGTACATCGCCGTATCAGCATTTTTTATCAAGGTATCTGCATCTGCACCGTCGGCTGGATAGGAGCTGATACCTATGCTGGTGGTGACATACAGTTCATGGCCATTGATGCTATGTGGCGTTGCCAGCGACTTCAATAACTTCTCGGCAGTGAAGGCTGCATTTTCGGCAGACTTGTCATCTGTCACGAGTATGACGAATTCATCGCCACCCTGACGGCTGACCGTATCAGAACTACGCACGCAGGCACACAAGCGTTCGGTTACCGATTTCAACAACAGATCGCCAAGGGCGTGACCGAGGGAGTCGTTGATATGCTTGAAGTTATCCAGGTCCAGGAACAGCACCGCAAGATGAGTCTCTCGTCTTTTGGCAAGGCCTATGGCCTGCGCAATACGGTCATTCAGCAGCGCACGGTTGGGCAGGTTGGTCAGGAAGTCGTGTTGTGCCAGATGCGCCATTTTTACTGCCATGGCCTGGGTGGCTGTGATGTCACGAAACACCATGACTGCGCCGGACAGTTTGCCGTAGGCATCATGAATGGGTGCTGTAGAATCTTCTATGGCTACCTCACTGCCATCACGTCTCAGTAGTATGGTGCCTGGCGTCAGTGTGGTGGCGGTATCTTGCTGCAATACCTGCATGACAGGATTGGCTTTGACCTGCCTGTTTTCACTTTGTATCAACGGCATGACGGCACTGATGGGCTGTCCCTGAGCTTCTTCCCGTTTCCATAAAGTGATGTGTTCTGCGGCGACATTGAGGTAATCAATGTTGCCATCCATGTCTGTACCTACGACGGCATCGCCAATAGAGTTAAGCGTGATTTCTGCCCGCGCTTTTTCCAGGTAGGCTGCATCTTCCACAGCTTTGCGCTGAATAATATTGCGCAGTGATTGCGGCACCAGGTAACTGGAAAAATGACCGCGTGTTAAGAAACCCTGTGCACCTAGTTCCACCGCAGCTATCGCCAGCGTATGATCTGTGTCGCAGATAGTCAGTATCGGGATTTTGGGCACAATGGCAAATAAATGCTGGAAGCTGGCTATGCCTTTGCTGTCGGGTAAGGTGCAGTCGAGCAAGATGATGTCGATAGGCTTGCTCTTATCTTGTAAATGTTCCACGGCAGCGAACATGCTGTCTGCGAACACGGTTTCGTAATAACCGTCACGGGCTTTGAGAAGCGCCTCCTGCAGTGCCAGGGCATCGGCAATGACAGGGGTAACAACGAGAATTCGCTTGACCATGAATAGCTTCCTTATCAACATTCGCGAGTGGGGCAAGCAGCGGCAATTGCCAGCCAGGCCGTACACCATCCGCCATCAACTCTTGCAAGGGCAAAAACTTTCTTTTTGCCATCTAAGCTGAGGCTAACCTGCGGGAGAGCGCTGCGTCTGTGCGATACCGTACAAAATGCGAGGGGAAGGGGCGATGCGCACGTATGCCGGGGGAGTTGTGGGGCAGGGACAAGAAAATACAGTTTGAAGCCACCCTGTTGCTTGCCGGCGTGAACAATAGAGTGTAAGGGTGTAAGGGTGCAAAGATGCCCTGAGTTATTTTCCTTTATAGATGCCAGCTTCAAGTATCACGTCATTATTGCGGAAAATATAGGTAGTCTTGTTTTCTATCTGCTTGCTGACAGGATTATTGTAGCGGTAATCTACCCAGCCTTTACCCTTGCTCTTGGCCAGCGCAATAATCTCTTTGCGATAGTATTTGCCATCAGCATCTGGCAAATCCAGCATGTTCTTGCCTATCAATTTGGGATTGATAGGGTGAGCAATGACGATGCCATCAAGACCGCGTACATACAGGTAAATCGAGCCATTGATAAAGTCGGGATTTTTATTATTGATTTCCTGTACCAGTGCATCCTTGCCATTTTTTTGCATATAGGCCAGGCCCTTTTCCACCATGGCGATGGCATCGACGGGATTGTCGTCGGCCATGACAAATTGCCATGGGGCTGCCAGTAGCAATGCCAGCATTAATTTGAGGATTTTCATGCCTTCTCTCCCTAAAACATTCTGTTTTTATCATCAACTTCTTTGGCAGCAAGATGTCTGATTTAAGACTAGTGGAGATAGGGCATAAAAGCAAAGCCGCTATGCATGGAAGCAACAATTCTTAACGAGTATTGTCATAGCGCAAAGGGAATGATTCCAGATAATAAGCAGGCACAATCTTTAACATTCCAGCTATGAATTTCCTCATGAAAATATTGCGCTGCGGAAAAAATGTGCAGTAAAATACGCACCTGTTTCCATGTGGCAATATCAAACTTTTCCCTGAATTCTGTTTCTAATTTTACTCCCATGAAAAAATTACTTCTCGCTACCGCTATCCTCGTTTCTTCTTTTTCCGCATTTGCCAGTGAAGTTGCTCCTGCTCTCGACAAGCAAACTTGCGAAAAACCTGTTTATCCAAAATCAGCCCTGATGAATGAAGAAACCGGCACCGTTGTATTGTCCGTGTTGATTGGCCCTGACGGCGCGGTAGTTGATTCCAAAGTGGAAAAATCCAGTGGTTCCAAGGCTTTGGACAAGGCAACACAGAAAATTTACACTTCCTGCAAATTCAAACCAGGTGCTAAAGATGGCAAGCCACAACAAGCCTGGACCAAGCTGGAATATGTCTGGAGCCTTTCCTGATCAGGCATGCTGTTTGCTGATCAGTTGGTAAAAACAAGAGAGATGCCCTGGCATCTCTTTTTTTATGTGCAAAGCAATATGAATTTTTCTGATTTTTCATACTTGTTTGCTAAAGAAATAATGAACATTGTCGATAATCAATTGAAGATTAAGCAAGGATTTATTTCAAGGACGTAAGCAAGCCATGTCAACTATCTCTACCAGTTTGAATACGGTGGTAAGCCCTGGCGTTGGTCAGGCACAGATTCAGACGCAGAATGTGAACCCTCAGCTTGCGCCTGCCTCATCCGCCCCTGCATCAACGTCGGTGGTGCCGCCTGCAAGTTCTTATCAAGTCAATCTACGCTCCTCTGCTAGTGGCACGGTAGGGCAGACTTATAATCAGGCCGGTGTTGTATCTGCATCTGCATCCGCAACCGTGGCTCCTACGGCATGGTGGGAAAACAAGGGCGATGATCATTTCAGTTATCTGCTTGAACAAAATGCCGTGTCGGCGACGACCACAGCAGGGCGTTTCAATGGTCTTGCTAGCGGGCTTATAGAACGCCTGCATGTGACAGGTGCTAACGTGAAGCAGGCATATATCACAACCTCGGTGGATGCCGATGCAGGCAGCAAGGCTGTGGCTGAAGCAGGGCAGGTCAGTTTGAGTGACCTGCGTGACCGTCCTGACCAAAGCCTGGGGCTGAGTGTCAAACTCGCTTCCGGGCAGAAGGTCAGCCTGTCTATCAAGAGCAATGCCGGTGGCCTCAGTGTAGAGGCCAGCAGTGATACAGAGTTGAGCGAGACTGACAGCAAGGCGCTTGAGAAGCTTGCGGCCGGTCTGGAGGCCGCGGCGCAAAGTTATTTTGGCGAGCAGAAGATCAACCTCAATGCCTTGTCTGGCTTTGATACTTCCGTCGTCAGTTCGCTGGAATTGAATATCAAGTCAGGTGACAGGCAAGTCGATTTCCGGATAGATCAGTCACATCATCAGCTCAAACTGACGTCACCCAGTGGCGTGATTGATATTGATGTCAAGCACGACAATGCGGGCCTCAGGGGAAATGCGACTCAAAGGGAGCAGGCTATCCAGCAATTCCTGGGGCAAATCGATAGTGCTGCCAAGCGTGGTCATGCAGATGAAGGCTTGATAGCGCAGTACAAGGAAGCTTTTTCTGCCGTACAAAAAATCAATACCACAGATGATGCTGACAATCTTTCAGCGCTGACACCTGCCAAAGCTCCATCGTTCTGGGATGCCGGCGCCGGTTCCCTGCTCACTGGACTGGCAGATTTTGACGCAAAGATTACAGGTGAGACAACGACGCCAAATCCTTTGCGTTTGCAGGAAAACGATTATTTCAATTTCCAGACCAGCCAGAAGACGACACAGGAAGGTCAGTTATCGAGTGGAAAAATCAGCCAGAAGCTGGAATCCAGCCTCAGTGCAGCTTTCCACCTTGAGTTAAAGTCTGGCAAAAAACCGGAGTTAGGCGAGAGCAAGAACTCGCAGAATTATCGCTACTTCAAAGTAGATGATCATGAGAGCAGCAAGCTCGAATTAGGATTTGAAAAAAATCAATTGAATAGTGCGCGGCTGGAAAAAAGCCATGACCGCAATCTGAGCATCTCCAGTTATGAATTCGGTAAGCTCATTGATAGCACAACTGTGCCGGATAAACAGACAACCGTGATTGATTTCTCAGCCAATGCGACCCGCGACAATACGGCAACTGAGCAGGCTTTGCAGCGCCAGCGCATCATTACCGGATTGAGCGGGACAATCTTTCTCTAAGTGATAGTTCCCTAGCGCAAGCGGCGTGGCTGATTCACCTGGCTAGTTGGCGCTGGACGCACGCTGGCACGGCTGATTTGAGGCTGAGGCGCAGCACCAGCTTGTTGCTGCACCTTGAAAATATTGACCACCTGCGCCAGCGCAGCAGCCTGTTCATTCATGGCCTGGGCAGCAGCAGATGCCTGTTCTACCAGTGCGGCATTTTGCTGCGTCATATTATCCATATCCACAATCGCATGATTGACCTGTTCTATGCCTGAGCTTTGCTCCTGGCTGGCTGATGCAATCTCGGCGACGATGTCGGTCACGCGCTTGACGCTGGCCACCACCTCATCCATGGTGGAGCCGGCGATGGCAACCAGCTTGCCGCCTTCTTCTACTTTTTCTGCCGAGCTGTCTATCAGGGTCTTGATTTCTTTGGCGGCAGAGGCCGAGCGTTGCGCCAGGTTACGTACTTCGCTGGCAACTACGGCAAAACCACGACCCTGTTCACCGGCACGCGCAGCTTCGACGGCAGCATTCAAGGCGAGGATATTGGTCTGGAAGGCAATGCCGTCAATCACGCTGATGATATCGACGATTTTTTTCGATGACTCATTGATAGAACCCATGGTAGCCACCACTTTGCCTACGACGCTGCCGCCCTGGGTTGCTACTTCAGATGCCGAGATCGCCAATTGATTTGCCTGTCTGGCATTGTCGGCATTTTGCTTGACGGTGGAAGTCAGTTCTTCCATGGTGGATGAAGTTTCTTCCAGTGCACCTGCCTGTTGCTCGGTACGGTTAGACAAATCCAGGTTGCCTGAGGCAATTTCACCAGATGCCGTGGCGATGGATTCTGAGCCTGTACGCACTTCACTGACGACAGAGGCCAGCTTGTCGCGCATGCTCTTGATCGCAAACAGCAGGCTGGACTGGTCATTATCCTTGACTTGTATATCCGCAGTCAGGTCACCTTCGGCTATATGGCCCACTACCTCGGCCGCATAAGCGGGTTCGCCGCCCAGTTGACCGAGAATCGTGCGTGTCATGTGCCAGGCAAGGGCACCGACCATGGCCATCATGAGAGAGCCCAGGCCGAGCAGGATGCCAGCCTGCTGCCAGAAGGCTTCGTTAATATCGTCCAGATAAGTACCGGTACCCACCAGCCATTCCCACGGGGCAAAGCGCATGACGGCATAGATTTTCTCTACCTGTCCTTGCACGCCAGGCCGGGTGCCCAGGGCCTGCACTACACCTATTTTATTTTTTTCAAGGGCAGCACGATAGCGGTCTCCGGATTCCTTCATATCCTTTTGCGGCACGCCAATGCGGTCTGCCTTGGGGTGCACGAGCAACAAATCATCGTTATAGCCGCGCACGAAGAAATACATTTCATCTTTATGAAAACTGGAAATCGCCAGCTTGGCCTGCTTTTGCGCATCTTCCCGTGAAAGTTTGCCTGATTGTTCCAGTGCATAGGCCTTTGCTATGGCGGCATCGGCCATTTCCACCATATTGGAAATCTGCTCAGTGCGCTCCTTGGTCATGGTCTGGCGCAGGGAATATAGCGAAATGGCAGAAATAACGGAGATGCCAAACAGGGTGATGGCGCACAGCAAGATGATGCGGGTGCTGAGTTTCATGGTGTGGTCTCACTGGTTTGCTGCAGTATGCCGCGATGCCGGACGGAAGCAAGAGAGAAAAACGGATATCACCTCGGGCTCCCGCCTGCATCTGAGGCAGGCCTGCATAGTTTATTAATTGGCGATCACGCAATGTGGCCCGCAAGGTGCAGGGTAAGCGTTATCTGGATTGTAAGTGAAGCCAAGATGCCTGAGAGGAAGAATTTGCAAACAAACGACAAATCAGAGCATGGATCTTGTGCTATGGGAGGGAAACAGGGTGGCGTCAAAGCCACCCACCCTGCTTGCTGGAGCCTGCTGTCAGGCTTGTTTATTTGTAAAGTGGCAGGTTCATGCTGACTGGTCTTATGTCCAGACGCAAATTGTGCACGGTATAACTTTCCGCACCAGAGGCATTGGAATAATAGCCCTGACTGTCCGCCACTTTGCTGAAGTTGAATTCAAAACCCAGCTCAGGCTGTGTATCCATGCCAAAAGCCAGGCCAATCGCGCGTTCCTGCTTGCTGTCAATCAAATGAAACATGAGGTCGGTGACTACGGTATTGGCCAGGATATCAGGATAAAAACGCTGGTCGGTATTGTAGGCCTGTGCGGGATTGAGCTTGTTTTGCAGCTTGTCAACTGAAGGCGTCAGTGTCCTGGTGTGTAAATTAAAGCGGTCACCCCTGTCCAGATAACTGATGCGGGCATTGCTGATATTGAAATTCTTTTGTGCACCATCGGTCGATGCCTGGCTAAGGTCAAACAGGATCGCGCCTTTATAGCCTATGACCTCAACTTCACCCTGATTGCTGACCACCATGGCAGTATTTTCATCAACACCCAGGCCCAGCTTGTAATTCTTTTTGAGCATGACAGGCAGCATGCGGGCAAAGCGGCCACGGATGATCAGGTGCTGATCTATGAATACATCAGGGCCGATGAAGCCCAGGCCAGCGGCAATCTCTTTGCCATCAGTGACGCCCAGCTTGAGAGTAGGCAGCACAGGCTTGGCATCATAAAACATCGTGGTACTCATGATGGCGGCACCAGCGCTACTGCCAGCGATGACGCCACCGCGTTGATATAGCGCCCAGATCGCATCCAGCATCGCTGTCCTGCTGCCATCTGGCTTGACCAGCGCCTGCAGGATGCGACCCTGGTCGCCGCCGGTGAAAAATACGCCACTGGCATTGTTGAGCTTGCCTAGCCAAGCCGAGTCGTTGACGATGTCTTGCGGCTTGAATTGCGCGTGCTTGACCGACAGTGGAACCAAAAAAGCCTGGGCGCCATGCTGGTTCAGGGATTCAACCGCAAAGCCCCCAGATTTTTCCGGGCTGCCAGCCGCCGCCGGGATGACTGCAATCCTGGCTCCCTTGCCACCAGCCTGTTGCACGATACGCTGCCAGACTACAGAATTATCAACCCGCAAGGCACCCCCTATGATGACGAGTGAGCCTTTTGATTGTTGCTGGGTGTTGTCTTCTGCGTGAGCATTCATGGGCAATTGCCAGATTAAAAGAGTTAGCCAGCTTAGCAAACTACGCAATAGCCAACTGGAGTTTTTCAGAGAAATTGTCATTATTTTCATCCTGATTTTTTGATATTGTAAGTGATTCAATTCAACACTATCTGTGTGAATTTAAAAAAAGGGGACAAGCAAAAATCTTGTCCCCGAACGCGCTGCTTTGGAAGTGATTATTGATGCTACTTATTTAAACGAATAATTACCCGAGATATAAACGAAGCGGCCACGTGGGTCGGTATAGCTGGGGTCATAACCAGCGATGAAGCTATATACCTGGTTGGAACGTGGCGGATTGGTATCCAGCAGGTTTTTGATGCCTGCACGCAGGCTGAATGCCTTGCTGAATTTATAGCTGCCACTCAAATCCCACAAGACATAGGCGGGCACGTCACGGGTACTGCCATCAGCCAGGGCATTCTGGTCGTGATAGCCCTGGTAGTAAGTCTGTTGCAGTGTCGCGCCCCATGGGCCACGGTCAAAGTCGAATGTCAGGGTATGTCTCCAGCGTTGTACTACCTGGGTGTCGGTATAGATGCCGACGCCATTCACTTCGGGGCTGGCAGCTGTGTTACGGGTCTTGTAGTCGATGACATAGGTGCCGTTCAGGCTGACATTGAATTTGCCCAGGCTGTTTTCTGGTAATTTCCAGTTGACGTTGATATCCACACCTGAGGTTTTCAGCGAACCTATATTTTTCACACGACCATCGACGGACAATATAGGGCCGGGGATGCCTGGCAGGCTGGGGTCAGCCGCGCCACGTATCGCGTAGCCTGGGTTGGACTTGGGGTCGCTGAAGTAAGCACCTTCGTTGGCCAGCAAGGTGTCAGACTTTTCTATGCGCCAGTAATCGAGGGAGGCGGTCAGGCTGCGGCTGGGTTCGACCACAAAGCCTGCAGAGAACTGCTTCGATGTCTCAGGCTTGAGATTGGCCGTACCACCCTTGATCAGGTCTGGCTGTATGCCACAGTAATCAGGGTTCTTGGTATTGTCGATATTGCCGGTCTTGATGCAACCAAGCGGGTCATTATAGATACCGCTGGTCTGGCCTGTACGTGCTAGTTCATTGATGTCAGCCAGGCTGGGTGCACGGAAGCCGGCACTATAAGAGCCGCGTACCACGACTTCTTTGGCAGGTGTCCAGCGCAGGCCAAATTTTGGATTGGTAGTGCTGCCCACATCGTTATAGCTGTCATGGCGTACGGCGGCCTGGGCTTCGAGGTTGCTGAGTATGGGCAAATTCAATTCGGCAAACAGGGCTTTGACTGTACGGCTGCCACCATAGGCGGATGCAGCACCGTCACCGCGTATCTCGCCAGCAGCCAGCAGGGCAGAGGGAGTGAATTCCAGTTTCTCACGACGGTATTCTGCTCCTATCGCCAGACCGGCATTGCCACCTGCCATGGCAAACAATTCGCGTGAAGCCTTGATGTCAAAAGCATCGGTCGTGGCTCTGGACTGGCGCGCAGCATCGCTGATTTTTGCTGCGTTCAACAGACTCGTACCTTCAGTCCCTGATGGGCCAAAAGGATTGATCTTGCCTGTCAAAAAGGCGCTGTCAAAAGCCGATGTCCTGACGTAGCCATCGACATATTTGTCATCAACCTTGCTGACGCTATGATTCAGGGCAGTATCATAATCCCAGCCAGCAATTGTGCCTTTGGCACCAACTATCAGGCGTTGCGCAACCGCATTCACTTCATTGGTGCGTGGGCCTGCCGCACTGAGGCGCAAGCCTACGCGCAAAGGTGTTTTGTTGGTCGTGATCAGGTCATTCGGATAGTAAATTCCAGTGACAGGGTAATTCAGATTAGTCACCGTTAGCGGGCTGATGCGGTAAGTGGTTTTGGTGTCGCTGTGGAGCACTTCTGCAAACAGGGTATTGTCAGCATCAATGGCAAACTGGGCTCGGCCTAGCAGTGACGCACGCTGGGATTCAGGGAAAATCTCGGTGTCATGCATGTAATCATACAAACAGGCTTTGCTGCCGACAAAGCTGTCTGCCGCAAACACTGTGGCTGGTGGGTTGCAAGTTGGGGCACTGGGGTTCAGACGAGAACCGGTAGCACCACCACTGGCTGTAGTGCGGCGTACATTCGCCGGGAAAGTATTGGAGCTACCGACATCCAGATTGATGTCGGGCTGATAGGCGGAACCTATCCATGAACGTTGGGTAGAACGCAGGCTGCCGGTGTTCTGGAAATTGGCCACACCCATGAGGTTATACCTGTCCTGGCTCAGGTTGCCTATGCCACCAGACAGGCTGATGATTTTTTTGTCTGCACCACCATGTTGGGTATTGCCCGCATAGGCAGATATTTCTGCCCCCTGGTAATCAGGGCGGGTAATGAAGTTGATGACACCGCCTATCGCATCAGCACCATAGATCGCTGACGCACCATCTTTCAAGACTTCGACACGTTGTATGGCAGCAGATGGGATGGAATTCAAATCCACTCCGGAAGATGTGCCGGGCGAAGCGAAGTTGGCAAGGCGGCGGCCATTCAGCAAGATCAGCGTAGATGACACACCTATGCCACGTAGGTTGGCACCATTGAAGCCGCGTTGCGTACCCCCGTTGTCGCTGAAGCTGGCACCATCAGTCAGGCCAGCAGTGCTGGCCGACACTTTGCTCAATAATTCTGCCGCTGTGGTAACGCCAGACTTTTCTATCGATTCACGGCTGATGATTTGCACAGGCAGGGCAGTTTCTGCATCAATGCGCTTGATTGACGAGCCGGTAATCTCTACTCGCTGCGGTTTGTTGGGATCATTCTCAGTTTGCGCCCATGCGCTTTGCGTACTCATGCCCAGCATCGCCATGACGCTCAGTGCCGACCAGGTTGCGACAGCCAATTTCTTGGGTATGGGCTGACATGCTTGTTTTTTCGTTGCCATTGCCTTCTTCTCCTCAGGTTTTACAGAAATTTAAAAAAAGCATACCCCTCAGGCACTCCGGGGAGTGACTGTGATTCGCTAATTTTGTTTATTTACTTCTTGGGTTTATTGCTATCCGGCTGTGTGTATTTGACGTTGTTGTCAGCGCTATGCAGATAGGCTGATATGGCTTCGGTCAGGCGCATGGCCTTCTCTACGTTCTTTTTATTCGACACCATCATGCTGCTGACCAGGGCTTCGATGACGGCGATCGCGGCACTCGCACTGCTGGGCAAGACACCGTGGGTGCTTGGTGCCAGCAGCAGATAATTACCCAGTTGCGCGATAGGTGAGGCAGGTGAATCGGTGATCGTGACTATGCAGGCACCGTGGTCGCGTACAAACTGCGTGAGCTTGATGACGTCCAGCGCATAGCGTGGGAAAGAGATGACGATGAGTACATCCTTGTCAGTAATATTCGCCAAGTGACCAGCCGCGACTTCAGTACCGCCATACCCCACCACTTCCACCACATGCGAGCAGAATGGCTGCAAATGCAGGGCCAGCATGCCGGCCAGATGGGCGCTGAGTCCAAAGCCCATGACATACACGGTTTTAGCCTTGGCGATGTGGCTGACTACCTCGTTCAGGTCTGATTCAGACATGCCTTGGTTTGCTGCATCAATATTTGCAGCAGCAAACTGCATGCTGGTATGGGCAGGTGAGGGCGCATTCTTTTTTGCTTCTATGGTATTGCGCAGTTTTTCTACTGGCTGAAACACAGCTTGCACCACTTCTGCAATCTGGTTACGCAGCCCCGCATAATTATTAAAGCCCATGTCACGCGCAAAGCGGCTGATGGTGGCGGTTGATACATCACATTGTTCTGCCATGTCTTCTATACCGAGCGCCGTCACCTTGACCTGGTTACGCAAGAGGAAATTGGCAATACGCTTATAGGATGCAGAGCCTTCCTGCAAGACCAGCATCAGTGATTCACCCAGCGTGGATTTGGCAAAGACCATTTCCGGCGAGGCAGATTCAACAGGGGTATTTAATTTTTTCATGTGCCGTATTCGGTAAAGCATTCAGTAAAACATTCAGTAAAACATTGAGTAAAACTTTTTTCGATGAATGAACTGTAGCCCTGTTTAAAAATATTTTCAATACTATTTGTCGTTTTATTTTCATAAATGTAGAATATGTAAAAAATCGTTCATAAACTGCAGTGGAGACGGGTTCAGACAGTGTTGTATTTTTCTGCTTGCAAAAACTGCCATTGTAAAAAACGATGTGACGGCGAGAGTAAAGTCTGCACTATGGGATAAATACTGCATGGGCCAGTTTTTGGGCCTTACCATTACCAACAAAAGAAAAGAGTTTTTATGCAAATACAAAGCCATGCCTTGCCAGATATCAGTAGCGGGACAGTGCGGGAATTGCGGAGTTTTCATTACGGCACTCCAGGCCTGGGCCGCAAGGTGTATATACAGTCGTCCTTGCACGCAGATGAGATACCCGGCATGCTGGTGAATCACTATTTGCGCGAAATGCTGGACCAGTATGAAAAAATTTCTGCGATTGTGGCTGAAATCGTACTAGTGCCAGTGGCCAACCCTATAGGTCTGGCACAAGACATACAGGGCACGGCTTTTGGCCGCTTTGATCTGGCGACAGGCGTCAATTTCAACCGCGGCTATCGCCATCTGACACCGCATCTTTTACCTCTGCTGGAAGGCAGGCTGGGCACGGATGAAAAAGAAAATGTAAAGCTGATACGCGAGCAGGCACTTGCAGCGCTGCAGGCATGGCAGCCAGAAACAGCAACAGAACAGCAAAAGAAAATCCTGCAAACTCTGGCAGCCGATGCTGACATCGTGCTGGACCTGCATTGTGATAATCAGGCTGTCATGCACTTATATACGGGTACTCCGCTGGCGCACGATTGTATGCCGCTGGCAGCTTATCTGGGCGCGCAGGCAGTGCTGGTGTCGGTATTGTCTGGCGATGATCCATTCGATGAATCCTGTTCACGCCACTGGTGGGAGCTGGCGCAACAATTTGGTCAGGCGACGCCTGTTCCAAATGCCTGCCTGTCCATCACGGTGGAATTGCGGGGAGAAACCGAGGTCAGCCATGAGCTGGCGCAGGCAGATGCCACGGCCATCATCAATTTTCTCAGACATGCGGGTTACCTGCGTGGCAAAGCATCGGCCTTACCTCAGGCCTTATGCCAGCCTACACCGCTAGAAGGTGTGGAGCCTCTGCGCGCCCCGCATGCAGGCATCCTGGTATTTACCAGAGAAACAGGCGATCAGGTCAAGGCAGGTGAGAGAGTGGCCGACATCGTTGACCCGATCAGCGCGAAGGTGACGCCAGTACTGGCGACTGTATCCGGCATTTTATTTGCCCGTGTCGCCAGACGCTACGCTACGCACGGCATGCGCATCGCCAAGATCGCTGGGCCTGTTGCCTATCGCAGTGGTAATTTACTGTCCTTGTGACCAGGAGCGCATCATGCTGAAAAAACTCAGATTGCCGAATACCTTTGTCCTGCTGTTTTCCTTGCTGGCACTGATAGCGCTGGCTACCTGGCTGGTACCCGGTGGTAAATATGATACCCATGCGGTGAACGGCAAGACGCTGATAGATCCTGCCAGTTTCCATTACGTCACCAGCAATCCGCAAGGTGCGGTGGCTTTGATGATGGCGCCGATCAAGGGTTTTGTTGAGGCCGCATTGATCATAGGCTTTGTACTCATCGTTGGCGGTGCTTTCGCGGTCTTGCAAAAGACTGAAGCAATAGATGCCATGATCAAATCTGTCGCTCGTGCGCACACGCATTCCAGTCTCGTCAGGGCTGGCATCATTCCCTTGTTCATAACGCTATTTTCTCTGGGTGGGGCGACCTTTGGCATGGCAGAGGAAGCCATACCCTTCGTCATGATCTTTATCCCGCTGGCGCTGGCACTTGGCTATGACTCGGTGATTGGGGTATCAATCCCCTTCGTTGGCTCGCAAGTCGGGTTTGCAGCGGCGTTCCTGAATCCTTTTAATGTTGGTATTGCCCAGGGGATTGCAGGAGTACCGTTATTTTCTGGCATAGGATTCCGGCTTGTTGCGTGGTTGCTGGCGACAGCCGTGACTATTGTTTTTCTCAGCTGGTATGCCGCACGTATCAAGAAAAATCCACAATTAAGTCCGACCTTTGTTCTTGATGAAGAAAAACGCAAAAATCTCAAGATCGATGAATTCACCAGTTTCACCGGCATGACAGCTACTCACAAGGCGGTGCTATGCATGTTTCTGTTGACTCTCATTACCATGGTCGTGGGTGTCGTTAAATACAGCTGGTATATAGAAGAGATTGCTGCCCTGTTCCTGGTCATGGCCATCCTGGTAGGCATAGTCGGCAAACTCAATGCTGATAGTTTTGTCGAAGCCTTTATGCAAGGCGCGAAAGACCTGGTGACCACTGCACTGGTGATAGCCCTGGCACGCGGCACCATGATACTGGCGCGGGACGCGAATATCATCGACACGATGTTGAACTTTCTCATGCCTTTCGTGCAGTCCTCACATCCCATTTTTGCGGCTCACAAGATGTTTGTGATCCAGTCTGTCATCAATTTCTTTATCCATTCCGGTAGCGGGCAGGCGGCACTGACCATGCCCATCATGGCACCGCTGGCTGACCTGGTTGGTGTGACCAGACAGACGGCGATACTGGCATTTCAGTTTGGTGAATTCACGACGCCGATGATACCAACGTCAGGCATCACGGTTGGCGTGCTGGCGCTGGCGCGCATACCATGGGCGACCTGGGCAAAATGGATGATACCCTTGCAGTTACTATACTTTGTCCTGGCCCTGGGATTGCTGGCTTTGTCTTGTGTGATCAGTTGGTAGTGTTAATGGATAATGCTAATGGGCAGTGTTAATGCGTGGTGTTATTGCATCAACCAGCGCCGCACCGCAAAGCTCAATGCATCCACCAAGGCAACCAGTATCAGCATGGCGACGATGACCGTGGCGGCGGTCTGCATCTGGAATAGCGACAGATGGTACTTCAACATCTGTCCTAGGCCGCCAGCACCGACGACACCTAAGATGGCAGCAGCGCGGATATTGTTTTCCCAGCGGTACAGGGTGTAAGAAAGCATTTGCGGCAGGCTTTGTGGCAGCGTCGCATACAGAAAGGCATTGATGGCAGATGCACCGTTCAGGCGTAATGTGGATTCCGCATGCGGCGCAGCGTTTTCCAATACTTCTGCAAACAGACGGCCAAGTACGCCTGTGGTATGGGCGGCCAGCGCAATAGTACCTGCAAATGGGCCCAGGCCAGCTGCGATGAGCATGATGGATGCCCACACGAGTTCGGGTATGGCACGCGCTACATTTAAAAATAAGCGCGTGCTGCTTTTTGCAGTTTTGCCGAAGCGGCCGCTGGCTGGCAGGGCCAGTAACAGACCCAGCATGGCGGCAATCAGGGTGCCCAGTGCCGACATGGCCAGGGTTTCAAAAGAAGCCAGGGCGGTTTTTGTCAGCAGGGCAGGGCTGACATCAGGCGGCGCAAAGCCTAGCAGAAACTCCCAGGTTTTGCCTGCGGCATCGTCGCTGAACAGGGCGCGCCATTCGATATTCAGGCTGACAAAGCTGGCGACGACCAGCAAGATGATGCCTGCACTTAATGCCAGCTTCAACGGACTGAATAGTGCCGGTGCAACTGGCATCTCCTTATCAAGTGCACTCATGCCAGTGCCTTGCGGAATAATTTACTGGCCAGGTCTGCAAGACCCACCAGCAGCACGAACACGATGAGCATGGTGGATACTTCCGCGCCAGACAGCATTTTCATGGATTCATCCATACGCTGACCCAGGCCGCCAGCACCGACAAAACCCATGACGACAGAGCCGCGTATCGCGCATTCCCAGCGATAGATGGTGTAGGAAATCAGTTCTGGTGCAGCATTTGGCAAAGCACCATACAGAAATGCTGTCAGGCGGCTACTGCCATTCCTGAGCAGGCTATCGGTGGCGTGGGCATCACTGGCCTCCAGTATTTCGGCATAGACCTTGCCCAGCATGCCGGCATAGGTCAGGGCGATGGCAAATACGCCCGCAGTCGGCCCCAGCCCGACCAGACGCACTAGCAGCAGGGCCCAGACCAGCTCAGGTACGCTGCGTAATAAAACCAGCTTCCAGCGCATGAGCTGACGCAACAGTCTGGCCATGCCATGCATGCGCCCGCTACCTATGCGTGAGATCGATAAATGCTCATTGACGATCAGGGTCATGGGGATTGCCCCCAGCAGCGCCAGCGTCAGGCCTGCCGTTGCAATGGCGATGGTTTGCCAGCTTGCCTCCAGCACGATGAGTAAAAATTCCGTGGAATGCGCTGGTGGAAAAAAGCCGGATAGGAAGCGCCATGCTGCGCCCAGGCTTTGTGCATCAATCAGTTGCCAGGGTTTGAATTCAGTGATTTGCAGCATGGGCCAGAGCAGCACCAGCATGCACAAGCTGATTGTTACCCGCATGCGCCATGCGGGATCATGTTGTATCTCTGGATGGCTCGCCTGCTGTGTCATCGTGCTTAAAAACAGCGGGGCGCGTCAGAGAAATCAGCCTGATCCGGCGCAGCCATATCCACAGGCTGTTGCCCGGGACTGCCCGCATTCTGGTACAGGTCGGCGATCATCTGGTCATTGACCTTGTCGCTGTCGAACAGGATTTTACCGGCGCGCAAGCCTATGATGCGCGGGAAGTGCTGGCGTGCCAGCTCCATCTGATGCAGGCTGCAGATCAGCGTCGCATTGCGTTGCTTTGCTTCTTGTTGCAGTGTGTTCAGGGTTTGCTGGGCCAGTGTCGGATCCAGTGCAGACAATGGTTCATCTACCAGCAAGAGGCTGGCGTCGGACAAGAGCAGGCGTGCCAGCTCACAGCGCTGCCGCTCACCGCCAGACAGTTTATCGACCCTGGCATAGAGCTTATGTTGCAGATCAAATCGCTGCAAGGCTTGCCAGGCGGCCAGCGGGTCTGCGGGTTTGATCAGATTGCGTAATGCCTGTGTCAGCGTCCAGCGAGGCAGGCGTCCGGCCAGTACCGCAGTCACGACGCGCTGACGTGCAGGTAATGGCGGTGTTTGTGGCGCCAGAAACAAATGAGGGCGCAAGGCATGGCGCGCTGTGTGCGACAGGGCCCAGACATCCTGGCCCATGAACTGGAATTGTCCGCTGGCCGGTTGATGGGCTGCAGCCAGGGTATGCAGCAGCGTGGTTTTGCCTGCACCGGAGGGACCGATGATGGCAATCTGCTCACCCTGGGCCACGGTCAGGTCAAGATTTTCCAGTATGTATGGCTGTTGCCCTTGCCCTGCTAGCGGCACAGTGTGTGCTGCACCGGGAAACGTCACACAGAGCTGCCGCAAGCGTAGCGCTGTTGCCGTCATTGTTGCTGGCATTACTTCAGCAGGCCAGCATTATGAGCTGCCGCTTCTATGGCCTTGTAGTTGTCTGCCCTGGTGGGGATGAAGCGGGTGGCACGTTGCAGCTCAAGTATTTCTTTGTCTTGCGGGTTGGCCGGATCAAGGTTCAGGAAGGCATCGCTGATCTTCTTGCGCAAGTCTGCAGGCATGTCGGCACGTACTGACCAGTTATAGTCATAGTAGCCTGGGGTAGTGTAGAACACATGTACCAGTTTAGTATCGACCTTGCCTTGCGCCAGCAGTTTTTCCCAGACTGAGATATTCAGTGCGCCAGCATCTACCTTGCCACCAGATACGGCAGTGACAGTCGCATCATGGGCGCCGGAAAAAGCAATGCGTTTCATGTCCGTATCAGGGTTGATCTTCGCGGCCAGCAAATAAGACCGTGGCATCAAATGGCCGGAAGTGGATGACTCAGAACCAAAGGTGAAGGTCTTGCCCTTGAGGTCTTCCAGTTTGGTAATATTTTTATCGGTAGTAATGAAGACCGATTTGAATTTTTCATCTTCTTCACGTTGCACCAGCGGTATGACCTGGTCTTTGCTGCGTACCTTGGCTTGCACGAAAGTGAAGCCGCCAAACCAGACCATGTCCAGTTTCTTGTTGATCAGTCCTTCGACCGACGCGGCATAATCAGTGACGGGTATGAATTCTACCTTCATGCCCAGTTTCTTTTCCAGCATGGCACCCAGTGGTTTGAACTTGCGTTGTAATTCAGTCGGTGCTTCGTCAGGTATGGCGGATACACGCAAGACCTGTTGTGCTTGCGCCAGGCCAGCAAACGCCAGCAAACCTAAGGCCACGATCATGCTGCGACGGGATACGGAAAAGCATGAAACAGAATTCGTCATAATATGTCCTAATGTGGTTTGAAAAGCGCGGGGCAATCAATGGCAGGCCCGCATTAGTGGCCTGTATTCAATGACAGTTGTTAATGACTGATAGATTTATGCAAGGTACCTGCGGGTGCTGTAGTTTGGGTATTGAATTGCTGCAGGGGCAGGAAATAGCTTTGATTGCGGCCAGCCTTTTTGGCTTCATACAGTGCTGCGTCAGCGCACTTGAGCAAGGCATTGGCATCAACGTCTGGATGCTTGTGGTAATTGCTAAAGCCTATGCTGACGCTGATGCGCTGGCTGATGTGTGATTTGAAATGCGGTATGTTCAGATCCCAGACTGCGGTACGCAGTTTTTCTGCAAACTGCATGGCTGTGTCCGGTGCCATATTAGGCAGCATCAGGATGAATTCTTCGCCACCGAAACGCGCCAGCACATCAGTCGCCCTGAGTAATTGCTTGCGCAGGGCTGCGGCCACCTGTATCAAGGCTTTATCACCGGCCACGTGGCCGTAGTTATCGTTATATTCCTTGAAGTAATCTATATCGACCATGAAGACAGTCAGAGGAACATGATGGCGAACTGCATGGCCCATGGCCATCTTGTAATGTTCATCAAAGAAACGGCGGTTATAGATGCCGGTCAGGCTATCGGTCGTGGCTTCACGCTTCAATGCTTCAGAATGCGTGCGCAGGATTTTTTCGCGCTTGATCGAGGTCGTTGAATCACTGATCTGTATCAGGCACTGGCGTGCGCCGTCCTCTGCCGTAATCGGCGTGATGGTGACGGACTGGTCTATGCGTTTTTTCTCAACATCCTGTTCGCTACGCTGGAACAGGGGTAAAGGGGAGCGGTGCAGGGCGTTCGACAAGACGACGGGCAAGCCATAGCTCAGGGTGTTGGTAATTGCGCTTAATATGGCACGGCTGGGCAGTTCTTCAAAGGCTTCTGAGACATGCTTGCCCAGGGCCTGGCTGGCTGGGATGCCGCTATATCTTTCTACCCAACCATTCCATAAGAGTACAGTCTGGTCAGCATCAAGCACAATCAGCCCCAGGCTGATTGTATTTAATATCTCATCTACCCGATAGGCAGAAGCAGGCATCAACTGCGCCATTTAAACAGCTCCCAGAAAGCGATCAAGCTGCGTCACCAAATCTGTCAGGGAAGTCGAACTCAGCAAGAAAATCAAATGTCCTTCTGAATGACGGCTTTCTATCGCCAGGTCGATATGCAGCAGCAGGACATAAGGCTGCTGTAGATCATTGCTGACGCGGCGGAAAATTTCTTCTGTGCTGGCCACGGAGTAATCTGGCAATGAACAGTTCAAGGGAATATTGAGCATATCTGCCATCGCCGACAGGCAGGCATTGAGGATGATATTACCCAGCTCGCACATCGCTTCCTGTTCAAATTCAGCCAGATCTTCGAGGCTGATTTGCGAGCCCATCATGTCGCGCACGATTTTTAGTGCATGTTCTTCAGTGAACAGCAATATGGCTTCTGCTTCAAACGAGCCGCTGAATGTCTGATGCACCGCACCAAAACGGTCACTTTGCAAACCCATTGACGAAACATCAATCTCTGATGATTTGCGGATTTCAACCGAGGGGACAGACAGGCGAACTTCTTCACCGACAATATCGCTGAGGCTGGCAGCAGCCCTGCCAGCACCGACATTGAAGACCTCGCTTAAAGCATCGAGATGAAGTTCGGTCAGGGAATTCATTTTCCGCTCGCGAAATAGTTAAGGACAATCGTGATGGATTTCTCTGTCACCGGTTTTGCCACAAAAATGGTGCCTATTGAGGTCGCACGGTTTTGCATAGTGTCTTGCACATTCGCTGAAAAGATGGCGATGCGCACTTCAGGATGTTGCTGCAAAATTTGCTCTGCGGCATCAGTGCCCAGCATGCCTGGCATGTTGATGTCCATCGTGCAAAAATCGGGCTTGTTTTCTATGACTGACTTGATGGCTTCTTCGCCACTGCCCGCCTCAAAAAATTCCCATTCCGGGTGCGCTGCTTTGACGTGTGCACGAATTACCATGCGGGAGACTTTACTATCGTCAACAATTAGTATTTTTTTCATAATATTTTTTATGCAAGATAAATGCACCCAAAGATTGTGAGTGGCAGCGTAAATTCATTCTACCTTAGAGCGACACAAAATTCGCCCTCCAGATGATCAATTAATGTTTCAAATGATTACGCTTTTTGCTTCAAACGCCGCCACAAAGTCGTCCTGCTGATACCCAGATAGTCTGCCGCTGCTTCACGATTGTGCTTGAATTTTTCCATGATCAGTTCCAGGGGCTCTGTTGTAGCCAGATCGCCAATGTTGCCTGATCTGCCTGCCATCTCTGTGGTGGTCTGTTGTATAGGCTGTTGTATAGGTTGTTGTATAGGTTGTTGTATATGCAGTTCAGGCAAGATTTTCGCCACGAAAGCGGGTGTCAGTGCTTGCAGGGGTTCTGCCGCCAGGAACAGGGCCAGGCGCTCCATGAGATTGCGTAATTCTCTTACATTTCCTGGCCAGTCATAGGTTTGCAGCAGACTGCTGCAAGTGGCTATTTCAGCATGCAGGTTGGCGTGTGGCCTGGCACCCATGGCAGCCAGCGCATGCTTGAGGCACCATACTGCGAGGGGCAGCAGGTCGTCAGGACGCTGACGCAAAGGAGGCAAGTGCAGGCGCAGTACGGCAAGGCGGAAATACAGGTCAGCACGAAACTTTCCTTCTTTTACCCGGCTTTCGAGGTCGCAATGAGTAGCGCTGACGATACGCACATCTACGGGTATAGGGCGCATGCTGCCCACTCGGTTGATCTCGCGTTCTTCCAGCACCCGCAACAGGCGGGTTTGTAAAGTCAGTGGCATTTCGCCTATCTCATCGAGGAATACTGTCCCTCTGTGGGCAATTTCAAACAAACCTGCATGGCCGCCACGTTTTGAGCCGGTGAACGCACCTTCTTCATAGCCAAACAGTTCAGATTCCAGCAGGCTTTCGGCAATTGCACCACAATTCACGGCGACGAAAGGCTGGCGTGCCCGCGTGCTCTCCCTGTGTAGCGCCTGAGCCGCCAATTCCTTGCCTGTGCCTGTTTCACCTTGTAACAACACTGTTGCTGGGGAACGGGCAAACAGGGAGATGGACTTGCGGGTGGCTTGCATAATAGCGGAGTCACCCCGCAAATCGTTCAGACCATGCTTGGCCCGTAATGATTCTGCCGCAGGGTGATGTCTGCCTCTGGCTGATTCCAGCCTGGTGAGGCGGGCAATTTCCAGTGCATCGTCAAAAGCCTGCCGTATCGATGTGGCGGAATACATGAAAATGCCGGTCAACCCCGCTTCTTCAGCCAGGTCAGTAATCAGCCCTGCACCGACGATGACCTTGATACCACCCGCCTTGAGTTCACTGATCTGGGCACGCGCATCTTCTTCTGTGACATAGGTGCGCTGCTCCAGCGGGAAACCGAAAGTGGTTTTAAAATCCGCCAGCTCAGGCATGGTTTCCTGGTAATTGATGAGACCTATCGCTGGCGACACCTTGCGCGCCCTTGCCAATGCCTGCATGACATCAAAGCCGCTGGCCTTGGCAATGACGACCGGGACGGGCAGGCGGTTCTTGAGATAAGCACCGTTAGAGCCCGCTGCAATGACGGCATCACACCGCTCGGTCTGCAGGCGTTCTTTCAGGTATTGTGCAGCTTCTTCAAAACCCATGTGTATAGGTTCGATGTCAGCGCTGACGTCGTATTCAACCATGATGTCACGGAACATATCGAACAGGCGCGAGATGGAGACTGTCCAGATGACAGGTTTGTCGTGGGTATCGCGTAATGCAGAAGGTTGTTTCATGTGCGTTTCAATTGATGTTTCAAAATTCAATATGAAACATCATTATGAAACAAATCTACGCCCTTGCACAGATTTTATTCTGGCATCGACGCGAATAAGTAGTTGATTTATATACATATCAGCCTGAAACATCAGTGAGAGTGAAAAGCTGGCACGTTGATTGCAATATGCTGCCCAGAATCTGTTCATTAACCTGAAAGCATACATATGAGTACATACTCCGCAGGTGCCGCCTTCCGTAAGGCGATGCAGGAAGAAACCCCTCTGCAAGTCGTCGGTGCAATTAACGCCAATCATGCCTTGCTGGCAAAACGTGCCGGTTTCAAGGCGATCTACCTGTCTGGTGGTGGTGTCGCTGCCGGTTCACTGGGTTTGCCTGACCTGGGTATTTCCAATCTCGATGACGTATTGACCGACGTACGCCGTATCACCGATGTCTGCGATCTGCCTTTGCTGGTCGATGTGGATACCGGTTTTGGTTCCTCTGCCTTCAATGTGGCACGTACTGTCAAATCCATGATCAAGTTTGGCGCCGCTGCCATCCATATTGAAGACCAGGTAGGTGCCAAGCGTTGCGGCCATCGTCCCGGTAAAGAGATCGTCAGCAAGCAGGAAATGGTAGACCGCGTCAAGGCTGCAGTTGATGCGCGTACTGATGACAACTTCGTCATCATGGCACGTACTGATGCGCTGGCAGTTGAAGGCCTGGAGGCGGCGATAGACCGTGCCCTGGCTTGCGTAGAGGCAGGTGCCGACATGATCTTCCCGGAAGCGATCACTGAACTGGCGATGTACAAGCAATTCGCCAATGCCGTCAAAGTACCTATACTGGCGAATATCACTGAGTTTGGTGCGACGCCCCTGTTCTCGGTTGAAGAACTGGCTGCGGTGGATGTGGGTCTGGTGCTGTATCCTTTGTCCGCTTTCCGCGCCATGAACAAGGCAGCAGAAAACGTCTATGGTGCGATACGTCGTGACGGCACGCAAAAGAATGTCGTCGACACCATGCAAACTCGCATGGAATTGTATGAGCGCATCAATTACCACGATTTCGAGCAAAAGCTCGATGCCTTGTTTGCGCAGCAAAAATCCAAATAAAAAATAAATATACTTTCCCGCCCTTGTGCTGCATCAAGTCAGCAGGTGGGAATAGCACTTCTAATGTATCAATGGAGAAATAATCATGACTGAAGCAGTTCCTTTCAAACCAAAGAAATCGGTTGCCCTGTCTGGCGTAACTGCTGGCAATACTGCCCTGTGTACCGTTGGCAAAACTGGTAATGACCTGCATTACCGTGGCTACGATATTCTGGACGTGGCAGATGCCTGCGAGTTTGAAGAAATTGCCCATTTGCTGGTGCACGGCAAATTGCCTACCGTCGCAGAATTGAATGGTTACAAGATCAAGTTGAAAGCTTTGCGTGGCTTGCCAGCCAATGTCAAGGCAGCGCTGGAATGCTTGCCAGCATCGTCCCATCCTATGGATGTCATGCGTACA
The DNA here is from genome assembly GCF_049340245.1 of Undibacterium sp. TC4M20W. Lineage (NCBI taxonomy): Bacteria > Pseudomonadati > Pseudomonadota > Betaproteobacteria > Burkholderiales > Oxalobacteraceae > Undibacterium > Undibacterium sp. TC4M20W. Next base: position 229,277 of record NZ_JBMPPI010000005.1, on the reverse strand, counting down.
GGTGTATCGACGCTGGGTTGCGTATTGCCAGAAAAAGATGATCACAATCACCCCGGTGCTCGCGATATCGCTGACCGCCTGATGGCTTCGCTGGGATCCATGTTGCTGTACTGGTACCACTATAGCCATAATGGCAAGCGCATAGAAACAGAAACTGATGATGATTCCATAGGTGGTCATTTCCTGCACCTGCTGCATGGTAAAAAACCAAGCGCGTCGTGGGAAAAAGCCATGCATACATCGCTGATCCTGTATGCAGAGCATGAGTTCAACGCGTCCACCTTTACTGGCCGCGTCATCGCTGGCACAGGCTCTGACATGTATTCCGCCATCACTGGCGCGATTGGTGCCTTGCGCGGCCCTAAACATGGTGGCGCGAATGAAGTCGCGTTTGAAATCCAGAAGCGTTACGACAATCCTGATGAAGCAGAAGCCGATATCAAGAAGCGTGTAGAAAACAAGGAAGTCGTGATCGGTTTCGGTCACCCTGTGTACACGATCTCTGATCCACGTAACAAGGTCATCAAGGAAGTGGCGCGCAACCTGTCCAAAGAAGCTGGCGCAATGAAGATGTTTGATATCGCCGAACGTCTGGAAACAGTGATGTGGGATATCAAGAAAATGTTCCCTAACCTTGACTGGTTCTCTGCTGTGTCTTACCACATGATGGGTGTGCCGACTGCCATGTTCACGCCTTTGTTCGTGATTGCGCGCACGTCCGGTTGGGCTGCGCACATCATAGAACAGCGTATCGATAACAAGATCATTCGTCCAAGTGCCAATTATGTCGGCCCTGAAGATCTGAAATTTGTTCCATTGAACAAGCGTAAATAAGCGCAAATAAATCAACGAGAATAAATCAACGAAAATAAATCAACGAAAATAAATAAGCCAGAGGTTGTAATATGAAAGTGCAGGCAGACCTGTCCAGACTCAGCATCAGACGCGCTGTGAGGCAGGATCTGCCGCGCCTGCTGGAACTCATCGCCGATGATGACCTGGGCAAGAACCGTGAAGGTGTAGGCTCGGAGGAGGCATGTTATGCCGAGGCCTTTGAGCGTATAACAGCCGACGACAATCAGTTCCTCATGGTGGCCGAGCTGGATGGCCGCATCATCGCCATGCAGCAGGTTACTTTCATCCCCGGTCTGAGCAGGAAAGGTTCTACCCGCGCCATGATAGAAAGCGTGCGGGTTGATGGCTATCTGCGCGGGCAGGGCATAGGCCACTGGTTCATACAGCAGGCCATACAACTTGCACGCGAGCGTGGCTGCCAGTTGGTACAACTGACCAGCGACAAGAAGCGCATACAAGCGCACAGGTTCTACGGGAGCATGGGCTTCACAGCATCACATGAAGGCTTCAAATTGCAACTCTGAGTTGCTCTATGAAATCTTCTAAACACCGAATACTAATATTAAAAAAATAGCGAAAAATAGCGAGCCATGAATACTCAATTCCGCAAGCCACTACCTGGCACTACTCTGGATTACTTTGATACACGTGAAGCAGTAGATGCCATCGTGACAGGTGCCTATGACAAGCTGCCATACACCTCACGCGTGCTGGCAGAAAACCTGGTGCGCCGCTGCGACCCGGCTACGCTGACTGATTCACTGCGCCAGTTCATAGAACGCAAGCGCGACCTGGATTTTCCGTGGTTCCCGGCTCGTGTGGTTTGCCATGATATTTTGGGCCAGACTGCGTTGGTCGATCTGGCGGGTTTACGCGATGCGATTGCCCTGCAAGGTGGTGACCCGGCACTTGTGAATCCTGTCGTGCCTACCCAACTGGTAGTCGATCATTCGCTGGCGGTTGAATGCGGTGGTTTTGATCCCGATGCGTTTGACAAGAATCGTGCGATTGAAGACAGGCGCAATGAAGATCGCTTTGACTTCATCAACTGGACCAAAAAGGCATTCAAGAATGTTGATGTGATCCCACCTGGCAATGGCATCCTGCACCAGATCAATCTGGAACGCATGTCGCCAGTCGTGCAAGTGACTGATGGCGTAGCTTATCCAGATACCCTGGTCGGTACCGACAGTCATACACCCATGGTCGATGCGCTGGGTGTGATCGCGATTGGTGTCGGTGGACTGGAAGCAGAAAGCGTCATGCTCGGTCGTGCATCCTGGATGCGTTTGCCAGACATCATCGGTGTTGAACTCACAGGCAAACCGCAGGAAGGTATCACCGCAACAGACACAGTATTGGCATTGACAGAATTCTTGCGCAATCAAAAAGTCGTATCGTCTTATCTGGAATTTTATGGCGAAGGAGCATCCCACCTGACCCTGGGTGACCGCGCCACCATTTCCAACATGGCACCTGAATTTGGTTCCACTGCAGCGATGTTTTATATTGATGAGCAAACCATCAAATACCTGAAACTCACAGGCCGCGATGATGAACTCGTCAAGCTGGTAGAAACCTATGCCAAGGAAACTGGCCTGTGGGCAGATACCCTGAAGAATGCGGAATACGAACGCGTGTTGACGTTTGATCTGTCTTCAGTTGTGCGCAACATCGCTGGCCCGTCTAACCCGCATAAACGTGTACCAACGTCTGAGCTGGCAGCGCGTGGCATCAGTGGTACGGTAGAAAATGAGCCTGGCCTCATGCCTGACGGCGCAGTTATCATCGCTGCCATCACCAGTTGCACCAATACCAATAACCCACGCAATATGGTTGCCGCAGGTTTGCTGGCACGCAATGCCAACAAGTTCGGACTTACTCGCAAGCCCTGGGTCAAGAGTTCACTGGCCCCGGGTTCCAAGGCTGTGACCCTGTACCTGGAAGAGGCTAATTTGATGCCGGAACTGGAGCAACTGGGCTTTGGCGTGGTTGCTTATGCCTGCACATCCTGCAATGGCATGTCCGGTGCGCTTGATCCTGTCATCCAGAAAGAAATCATAGACCGTGATCTGTATGCGACGGCTGTATTGTCGGGTAACCGCAATTTTGATGGTCGTATCCACCCTTATGCGCAACAAGCTTTCCTGGCTTCACCACCACTGGTCGTGGCATACGCGATTGCTGGCACTATCCGTTTTGATATCGAGAAAGACGTGCTGGGTCTGGATGCAGCAGGCAAGCCGGTGACCTTGAAAGACATCTGGCCTACAGATGAAGAGATTGATGCGGTGGTTGCTGCCAGCGTCAAGCCTGAGCAATTCCGTAAAGTGTATATCCCCATGTTTGCCAAGCAGGCAGATGATGGTAAAAAAGTCAGCCCCTTGTATGACTGGCGTCCACAGACCACCTATATCCGCCGCCCACCGTATTGGGAAGGTGCACTGGCGGGCGCGCGCAGCATGAAGGGCATGCGTGCGCTGGCGGTATTGGGTGACAACATCACGACTGACCATCTGTCACCATCGAACGCCATCATGCTTGACAGTGCTGCTGGTGAATACCTGGCCAAGATGGGTTTGCCGGAAGAAGATTTCAATTCATATGCGACCCACCGTGGTGATCATCTGACAGCACAACGCGCCACCTTTGCCAACCCGACCTTGAAGAATGAAATGGTCATCGTTGATGGCAAGGTCAAGGCAGGTTCACTGGCCCGTATAGAGCCAGAAGGCACGGTTACACGCATGTGGGAAGCGATCGAAACTTACATGGAACGCAAGCAGCCTTTGATCGTGATTGCCGGTGCCGATTATGGCCAGGGTTCTTCGCGTGACTGGGCGGCCAAGGGTGTGCGCCTGGCAGGTGTAGAAGTGATTGTTGCGGAAGGTTTCGAGCGCATACACCGCACCAATCTGGTCGGCATGGGTGTCTTGCCACTGGAATTTTTGCCGGGTGTGAACCGCCTGACGCTGAACATAGACGGCACAGAAACCTTTGACGTCATAGGTGATCGCATGCCACGCGCAACCCTGACCCTGATCATCAACCGCAAGAATGGCGAATCTGTAGCAGTGCCTGTGCTGTGCCGCCTCGATACAGCAGAAGAAGTGTCGATTTATGAAGCCGGCGGTGTCTTGCAGCGTTTTGCGCAAGATTTTTTGGAGTCTGCCAAGGCTGCATAAGTTGTATTAACGCTAGTTGTAAGCGCTACTAATCATTGAGTAGCGCTACCTCTGAATCAAATTTTAAAGAGTAGAAACATGGCCCATCTTCCACAGATCAAAATCCCGGCAACCTATATGCGTGGCGGCACCAGCAAAGGCGTGTTTTTCCGTCTGCAGGATTTGCCTGAAGCTGCCCAGCAGCCAGGCGCAGCACGTGATGCCTTGTTGTTGCGTGTGATAGGCAGCCCCGACCCTTATGGCAAGCAGATTGATGGCATGGGTGGTGCGACTTCCAGTACCAGCAAGACTGTCATCCTGTCAAAAAGCAGCAAGCAGGATCACGATGTCGACTACCTGTTTGGTCAGGTGGCGATAGACAAGGCCTTTGTCGATTGGAGCGGCAATTGCGGCAACCTGTCTGCTGCAGTCGGTGCCTTCGCCATCAGTGCTGGTCTGGTCGATGCTGAGCGCATTCCGCAAAACGGCATGGCCACCATCCGTATATGGCAGGCGAATATCAGCAAGGCCATCATTGCTCATGTGCCTATGACCGATGGGGCAGTGCAAGAAACCGGCGATTTTGAACTTGATGGCGTGACTTTTCCAGCAGCGGAAGTACAGCTTGAATTCATGGACCCTGCCGCCGATGAAGAGGGCGCAGGTGGCTCCATGTTCCCGACCGGTAATCTGGTTGATGATCTGGAAGTGCCAGGTGTGGGTACGCTCAAAGCGACCATGATCAATGCAGGTATTCCCACCATCTTTATCAATGCAGATGCAATAGGCTATACAGGTACAGAGTTGCAGGACGCCATCAATGGTGATACGAAGGCTCTCGCCATGTTTGAAACCATACGCGCACACGGTGCATTGCGCATGGGTTTGATCAAGGATATTTCAGAAGCAGCTCAACGCCAGCACACCCCAAAGGTTGCTTTCGTTGCTAATGCTGCCGACTACACTTCATCCAGCGGCAAGCAAGTCCAGGCGGCAGATATCGATTTGCTTGTACGCGCCCTGTCCATGGGTAAGCTGCACCACGCGATGATGGGCACGGCAGCCGTGGCTATCGGCACTGCGGCGGCAATTCCGGGCACGCTGGTGAATCTGGCTGCTGGCGGTGGCGCACGCACTGCAGTACGTTTTGGTCACCCATCCGGGACTTTGCGGGTTGGTGCAGAAGCGACGCAAGTCAACGGCGAATGGAGTGTCACCAAGGCCATCATGAGCCGCAGTGCGCGGGTGCTGATGGAAGGCAGGGTACGCGTACCCGGCGGCAGCTTCTGATTCTTTTGTTGCTGCTAGCGAGCCTGGTAAGGCTGTAGCAAGCAAAGTCATTCAAGATAAACATATCCGACTCTCAGGGGGAAACACCTGAGAGCAGGGCAGGCTTGCGCCCGTGCTTTTGCAAGGTTGTGAAATAAAGGATAGCCATGTGGTACACCCTCGCCGGTAGTTTGAACTCCATCTTCATACTGATCAGCCTGTACGGTATCTGGTCGCAAGTGAAGATGGTTTGGGATAGAAAGGCTACGGCGCGGACTGCGCGTGATGTGAGCGGGGATGAAAGCGAAAAGCCGACTGACTTGCTGTCCTTAAACCAGTTCACTGTCAGCTTTCTGGCATATTGCTCATTCTTTGTTTATGGTTATTCCATACGGCCATTCAATCATTTCATTGTCTGGCCAAGGATGATAGCAGCGATGCTGATTTTGGCTTTGTTGTGGGAAATTTATAGAGACCGCAAGACCAGGCTTGCTTTTGCTTCTTCCATGATGGCTGCCGCCATCATGTTGCTCGCTTTGTCGGGATTGATCTTTGGAGGAACTTTTATAGACGAAGGTCGCAGGGTTTCTCAAAGCCTGATCGTATTGGTTACCTTGTTTTTAGCGCAAGGATATGCGCATCAGATCAGCCTGATCTGGAAGTCAGGCAAGACCGGCGCAGTCTCTTTGAAAATGAGTCAATTCATTTTGGCTATGGATGTGACGACGATCTTGTTTGCCTTCGCCATGGGTTTGCAAACTGGCTGGCCTTTATTGTTTTTGGCGACGGTCAGTGCCATTACCAAGCTGGCCATCATGTACTTGTTTGCATGGGTGAAGTTCAGCATCCTGGCGCTACAGCGCAGGAATGGCTTTGCCTGAGTTCTGATTGCGAAGAATACGGTTTTAGTGATAATAAAATGAAGGAGATACCATGTCTTATGCAGCTTTTTATCAAAAATCCATACAAGAGCCAGAGGCTTTCTGGGATCAGGAAGCCAAACTCATAGACTGGCACAAACCTTATGAGCAGGTGCTTGATCACAGCAAGCCGCCATTCGCCAAATGGTATGTCGGTGGTGAAACCAATCTCTGCCATAACGCGATTGATCGCTGGCTGGCTACCCAGGCAGACCAGCCCGCGCTGATTGCCATTTCTACCGAAACCAATACCGAAAAAACTTATAGCTTTGCTGAACTGCATGCAGAAGTCCAGCGCATGGCTGCCATCATGCTGGGGCTGGGTGTTAAGCAAGGCGACAGGGTCTTGATCTACATGCCCATGATTGCCGAAGCGGCATTTGCCATGCTGGCCTGCGCGCGCATAGGTGCAGTACATTCTGTCGTATTCGGTGGCTTTGCTTCCAAGAGCCTGGGCACACGTATTGATGATGCCAAGCCTATGTTGGTGGTGTCAGCAGATGCTGGCATGCGTGGTGGCAAGGCTGTGCCTTATAAACCTTTACTGGATGAAGCCATCACCCTGGCTGAGTATAAGCCTGCACATGTCTTGCTGGTAGATCGCGGCCTTGATGCCATGCAACTGGTAGCCGGGCGTGATGTTGATTATGCGACTGCAAGAGCGCAGCATATGGATGCTCAGGTACCTGTAACCTGGCTGGAATCGAATGCCATGTCCTATGTCTTATATACATCAGGCACGACAGGTAAGCCCAAGGGCGTGCAGCGTGATGTCGGTGGTTACGCTGTAGCACTTGCTTCATCAATGAAGCATATTTTCTGCGGCAAGCCGGGTGAAACCTATTTTGCGACTTCAGACATAGGCTGGGTGGTCGGCCATTCCTACATCGTCTATGGCCCGCTGATCGCTGGCATGGCGACCATCATGTATGAAGGCACACCTATACTCCCTGATGCAGGCATCTGGTGGAGCATAGTCGAGAAATACAAGATCACGCGCATGTTCTCGGCGCCGACTGCAGTGCGCGTCTTGAAAAAGCATCCGTCTGAGCTGATGCGCAAATATAATCTGTCTTCGCTCAAAGCCCTGTACCTGGCAGGTGAACCGCTGGATGAAACAACGTCGAGCTGGATAGCTGGCGAACTGGGTGTCTCCATCATCGATAATTACTGGCAGACAGAAACCGGCTGGCCTATTTTGACCGTGGCACGTGGCGTGGAGCAGACTGCTACCCGCCTTGGTAGCCCGGGCATTGCCATGTATGGCTACGACGTGCGCATCATCAATGAAAACACCGGGGCTGAGTGCGAGGCAAATGAAAAAGGTGTGGTTGCCATCAAAGGTCCACTGCCACCCGGTTGCATGCAAACCGTGTATGGTGATGACCAGCGCTTCGTCAATACTTACTGGTCCAATTTCTCGCACGAGCAGTTGTATTCCACCTTTGACTGGGGTATCAGGGATGCCGATGGCTATTATTTCATCCTGGGTCGCACCGATGATGTCATCAATGTCGCCGGACATCGCCTGGGTACGCGCGAGATAGAAGAAAGCATTTCCAGTCACCCACAAATTTCTGAGGTGGCCGTGGTGGGTGTTGAAGACAAGCTCAAAGGTCAGGTGGCAGTCGCGTTTGCAATACTCAAAAACCCTGAACTGGTTGAAACGCCGGAGCAGAAGCGAACACTGGAAGGTGAGGTCATGGCCGTGGTGGATAAGCAATTGGGTGCAGTCGCCAGGCCTTCACGCGTGCATTTTGTCAGTATGTTGCCGAAAACCCGTTCCGGTAAATTGCTGCGCCGCTCCATACAGGCGATCTGTGAAGGGCGCGAGGCAGGGGATTTGACGACTATCGAAGACCCATCTTCCTTGCAGCAAATCCAGGCAGCTCTGAAGGCCTGAAAAGGCCTGAACGTTTGAAAGCCACGTATTGAGAACCGTGTTTTGAAACAACCAAGGGAGCATATGCTCCCTTGGTTTGTTGTACGCAGAATCTGTACGCAGTCTTGAGAAAATTCAGAGTTGCAGCGCAGCAGCCAGGGTTTGGACTTCTTCTTCTGACTCTTCCAGTATGCTGTTCAGCGTACCGTCGCCGACGACAAAGTCAATTTCTGAAGAATACTGTTCAGACACCTCGGCATAGGAATGGATATCCATGGGTGAATGCGTGGTTGCCAGTTCGTTCGCCAGTAACAGCGTATCTCCCAGGGTTTCTGGCGGCATGGCGCGCAGCCCGAACCACAGGGCTTCTACTGCTTCTACCACTTGCTGCGGCAGCATGAGGCTTTTGATCACGGCGGCACCTATCTGCGACTCGGATGATTCGCGGTCTATGATGGTGTCGAGGAAAGAGGGCAGGTCATCCGGGCTGGAATCAGGTGCAGGTTCATCCCGTTCTATGAGAGAAGGGTACTCATCGACACGGGACAGCAGGTAAAAATTTCCCACTTCATGCACGATACCGGCAAACATCGCTGTGTCCGGGTCCAGCTTGGTGATACGCCTGGCAATGACGCGTGACAGCGCTGCTACCTGGGCCGTATGCTCCCACAGCTTATTCGTCATGGCCTGCAATTGCTTGTTCTTGCTGGTGCCCGCCAGTTGGCGCACCACCAGCGAAGCAACCACCGCACGCAGGGTGCGAAAGCCCAGACGGCTGATGGCCGCCTTGACATTGGTGACATCATTGCCGCGGTTGTAGGCTGCAGAATTGGCTATGGCGACCATGCGGGCCGCCAGGAAGGGTTCGTTCAAGACCAGTTTGGTTGCCGTATCAATGCTGCAATCCGGGTCATCCAGGGTCTGTTGCAGTTTAATGGAAGCCGCCACATTCGTCGGGAAAACCAGCTCTCCCCGTTTGGCTTGTTCAGCTATGCTGTTGAGCGCATCGATTTTATTCATCGCTATGTCTTTTGCACAAGTTAAACAAACATATGACAGGTGCAAGCTACACCCGGCCGGTCAGCACCGGGCTTGTTTATTGATCAACAAGCCCGGTGCTGTATTCGATATATTGCTTATGCTTGAAAATAAGTTTGAAAATGGGTTTGCAGAATGAGTCTTATGTTTCATTCTGCTTCAGATAGTGTTGCAGGTCAATCAAGCGATAGAAAATAAATCCAAACTTGCTCAATTTGTCTTTTGGCTGTCTATCCACTTGTTGACTTTGGCTTCCAGCAGGGCCAGTGGCAGGGTGCCGTCGCTGAGTATCACGTCATGGAACTGGCGCAGATCAAAGCGCTTGCCCAGGGCAGCACTGGCTTTTTGCCTGAGTTCGACAATTTTAAGTGAACCTATCTTGTAGCCCAGCGCCTGGCCCGGCCAGGCCATGTAACGCTCGGTTGCCTGGCGTGAGGCAGCTTCGCTATAGCCCAGAGTCGTTTGCTGGTACTGAATGGCTTGCTCGCGTGTCCAGCCTTTTGAATGCAAGCCGGTATCGACGACCAGGCGGGTGGCGCGCAAGAGTTCATCTGTCAGGTGGCCTAGATAGGCACTTGGGTCATTTTCAAACAGGCCCATTTCCTTGCCCAGGGTTTCGGCATACAAGGCCCAGCCCTCGGTATAGGCATTATTGCCGCCGAATTTACGGAACTTGGGTATGTCCAGTTCCTGCGATGTTGCCAAATGGAAATGATGCCCTGGCTGGCCTTCATGCAGGTACAGGGTTTTCATGCCCGTCGTGCTGTAGTCAGCGGGGTTGTTGATGACCGCCCAGAATACACCGGGGCGTGAGCCATCAAAGGCTGGCTGGGTGTAATGGTCAGACGCGGTCTGACGGCTGATTTCTGGCTCGGCTCGGATATCCAGCGCTGCCTTGGGCATTTTGTTGAACAGTTCTGGCAGTTTGGCCTTGACCATTTTTTCTATCTGGCGATAGCCATCGAGCACCTCGGCTTCTGTTTTATATGGGCGATACTGGTTTTGCGTATCTATCCAGGCTGGCAGGCCCACCGGGTCGCCGCTATAACCCAGTTTTGGGCCGAGGGCGACAAATTCGCTTTGTATGCGCGCAACTTCCTTCAAACCTATCGCATGTATGGTTTCCGGGTCCAGGGTAGTCGTGGTCTGGTCGCGTACCAGAGCGCGATACCAGGCGTCACCACCTGGCAATGCGCCAAAACCACTGCTGCTGCGGCTGGCGGCCAGATAATCCTGTGACAGGAATTGATTGAACTGGCGCAAGGCGGGCAAGACTTTTGCAGTTAATACCTGCTTGTATTCTTTGCTCAGGCGTTGCTTGTCTGCTTCACTAAAGCCTTCGGGGAAGTTTTTGACAGGGGCAAAGTAGGCATGATCTTCGGCCTTGTCGGTCACCAGTTGGGCAAACTGGGGCAGGGCAGAATTAACCAGGGCCTTGGGCAGGACGATGCCGCGTTTCATGCCTTCGCGCATGTTCGCGGTGGCCTGGTTGATCCATACCGGCAATTGCGCCAGACGACGCAAGAAGATTTCGTATTGTTTGACTGTCTTCAGGGGTTGTGCGCTCTGGCCGGAGGCGAAGTGGGCCAGGGTCACGGGCAGGCTGTCCATCTGATTGACGGGGAGCAGATGCCCGTCAAATTTGGACATTTCCAGGCTGGCCTTGAGTTCATAATCCAGGCAGTCATAAGTAACGGCATCGCTTGCTGATAATTGTTCACGTTGTATGCGTGCCAGTCTGCTGGAAACTTCCTTCAACATGGCAATCTGCCTGGCCCTGACAGGTGCCGACAGTGTCATTGGCAGTCTGTCGTCATAGCGGGTGTCGCCATTATAAGTGGCACCTATGGGGTCAAAGGCAGTTTGTTTTTCATAGTATTCGTCAGCCAGCTTGTTCAGTTGCTGCCCTTGTTGCTGTCCGGCTTGCGCGACTACCGCCTGCTTGCCAGTTGCGCTGCCTTTGTCATTTTTGTCATTTTTGTCATTTGCAGCCAGCGCGCTGGCGCAACTGAGGACACCGGCAGAAATAAGGACACTGGATAGTAAACGCAACTTGAAACGCAACTTGAGCATAAGAATTTCCCGGAGAAGATTAAAATAGTTTGCAAGCATACCACTGTGTGTATGCAAGTTTGTCATGTGCTTGTTCTGGCCTTGCCATAGCCTTGTTCAGGCCTTGCTAAGACCCAGTTTGATATTGGCAGTTCCCTGGCCGCTAAAGCTGGCTGAAAAAAAACGGTCTTGTCTGCCTCTTAGTCATAAAGCTTTTTAAACTTTGACCGTTACCTGTTTAGATCACGCATATTCCATTTGACGAATGAGCAATACTGAAGTGCGTGCGGATGGAAGGTATATCGGGCTGACAAGCTTCGCGTGGTCGTGTCCTGTGTGTTGAGCGCAGGACGGCGAGGGGAGCTGTTGTATGTAAAAAATATAAGCCCCCGGTATGTGTTCCAGGTTTACTTCATCATCAGCTCATGGCTGGAGCACATCATGAAAATTGCGTCCTCAGATATTTCCTTTTCTTCACAACATACTGCCACTACAACGCTGGAAACGCAGGAAAAACTGCGCGCCTGGATAGGCAAGGAACGCCCTGATTTTGAAGGCAGGAATGCCAGTCTCCCGGCGAACTTGAGAAACGCGTCAAGCAATGTGCAAATTTCAGACGCTGCCAGAGCCGCCCAGCTTGCGCCAGCGATACCTGCCGACAATGCGGCTGCACAGACTGACGCTGTGCAGAAAGCCAGCGATGAGGCTGACAATGACCCGCGCATACGCCTGATCAAATACATCATAGAACTCATGACGGGTAAACAGATCAACACCCTGAGCAGTGCAGATATACAGGCAGATACCAGTGCGCCAGCAGCACCGTCAGCACCAGCATCCCAGGCACCTGCTGACGCAGCACAAAATGCCCAGCCAGCGCAGAAAGGCTGGGGAGTGGAAGTAGATACGCATCAATCCTATACCGAGACTGAACAGACTTCTTTCCATTCGACCGGCAAAATAGTGACTGCAGATAATAAGGAAATCAGCTTTGATCTGTCGTTTGAATTAAACCGCAGCTATCATGAAGAAAGTAGCAGCAGTGTGCGCCTTGGCGATGCCAAAAAAGTCGATCCTCTGGTAATTAATTTCTCTGGTAATTCTACCCAACTGACATCGCAAAAATTTGCTTTTGATCTGGATGCCGATGGCAAGAAAGATAATATCTCTTTCGTTCAGGGCGCCGGTTTTCTGGCGCTGGATAAAAACAATGATGGCAAGATCAATAATGGTAGTGAATTGTTTGGTCCGGGTACCGGAAATGGTTTTTCTGAACTGGCAGCTTATGACAGTGATGGTAATCACTGGATAGATGAAAACGATGCGATTTACCAAAAACTCAAAGTATGGACCAAGGATGGTGCCGGGCATGATCAATTGCAAACCCTGAAACAGGCGAATGTCGGCGCACTGTATCTTGGCAATGCCAGCACTGAGTTTGATTTGAAGAATGCGCAAAATCAGTCTAACGGACAGTTACGTTCTTCCGGCATATGGTTAAGTGAAGACGGTAAGGCGCATAGTTTGCAGCAAGTGGATTTGTCGGTATAAATTGCCTGGCCTGCTTTTCTGACCTGCGCATACAAAAACAGCTCCTTACACAATGAGCTGTTTTTGTATGCGCGTTGATAATCTTTATTCAATCACTACTCAATCACCATTTAAAATTCTTCCCAGTCGTCATTTGTCGCAGCGGTCGGTTTTTCCATGCTGGATGTTTTCATCGCTGGTTTCGTTGCCGCTTTTGCCGATGCCTTGCTTATTTTTAAAGTAGTCGTTGCAACGCGTGGTGCTTTATTTGGCGCCTTGCTCAATGCAGGTGCAGGCGGTTTTTTCACTACCGCATCCAGTTTGAAAACGCTGACAGCCTGGGCCAGTGCGCCAGCCTGTTCTTGCATGCTCTCGGCGGCCGCTGCAGCCTGTTCGACCAGGGCAGAGTTTTGCTGCGTCATTTCATCCATCTGCGTAATCGCCAGATTGACTTGCTCTATACCTGCGCTTTGTTCCTGGCTGGCGGCAGTGATCTCACTCATGATGTCAGCCACATGCTTGATGGAAGTGACGATTTCATCCATGGTCAGGCCAGCTTCATCGACAAGCTTGTTACCGAGATTGACTTTCTCTACGGAGTCATCGATGAGGGTCTTGATTTCTTTGGCGGCGCTGGCGCTGCGTTGCGCGAGGTTCCTGACTTCGGCGGCTACCACGGCAAAACCCCGGCCTTGTTCGCCAGCACGGGCGGCTTCGACTGCGGCATTCAAAGCCAGGATATTGGTCTGAAAGGCAATACCATCAATGACGCCGATGATATCAACGATCTTGCCAGAGCTGTCCTTGATGGAGCCCATGGTATTAACAACCTGACCAACGATATTGCCGCCCTTGGTAGCAACTTCAGTCGCCGAGATTGCCAGTTGATTGGCCTGGCGGGCATTATCAGCATTTTGCTTGACGGTGGATGTCAGTTCTTCCATGGAAGACGCGGTTTCTTCGAGGGAGCTCGCCTGCGACTCTGTCCTGCTTGAAAGGTCGGCATTACCAGAGGCGATTTCACTGGATGCCGTTGAGATCATCTCCGTGCTGCTATGCACCTGGCTGATGGTCATGACCAGACTGTTATTCATATCTGCCAGCGCACTCAGCAACTGACCGGTTTCATCCCTTGAGCGTACTTCTATGCGACCGGTCAGGTCGCCATTGGCGACCTTGGTGGCGACCTGGACGGCTTCATCGAGTGGGATGGTAATCGAGCGAGAAATCCAGGTGGCAATGACAGCACTGATGATGAAGGCAATAATACCCAGTACTATCATGAGGTTACGTGAAAACATGATGATGCTTTTGATCGCCTCACCATTGGTTTCCATATCATTTCTTTGTATGGCGCTCAGACTCTCTATGTCAATCAGGGATTGTTTCAACGCAGGGAAGGTGGATTTTCCCATCATGGCGGTGGCTTCATCCTTTTGATCCAGCTCTATGAGGTCGCCGGTCTTGCTGAAAGCCGCGACGAATGCGGCATTGGAGGCAATGAGTTTTTCAACTGCGTCTTTTTCCTTCTGAGGTATCGCCAGTTTTTTGGAAATCTCAAGCAGGGCGTTGATTTTTTTCTTGTTTGCATCAATGGAGGCATACTGCGCCGTGCGGGCTTTCTGATCTGGTGTAATGAACAACTCCAGTGTACGGCTACCGTTTTCCTGTATCAGCGCAGAAATTTCCAGGGCGCTGATGACGCCGACTGCATCATCTTCGAGTATTTCCTTGTTCCGGTCTGCAATCTCATTGAGCCTCACCACGCTGATGACGACCATGAGCAGCATGGTCAACAAGGTCAGGCCGAAGCCAAAGCTGAGACGTACCCTGATTTTTAAATTACTGAAGTTCATGGTAATTATTCCTGTGCAGATCAGTTTTGAGGGGGCAGGCAACGGCAGTTTGAGGTTTTAGCATACCTAAAATTGCGCTGTTCTGCTAAGTAAATTGGTCATTAGTCGCGGCACCTGTCAGTTTCCTGACAATTTCATTAAACCCTTCGGGTAAAATCGCAGAATACTTGATCAAAACAGAGGAATTATGAAGCTTGCAACACTGAAGGATGGTTCCCGGGACGGGCAATTACTGGTTGTTTCCCGTGACTTGAAGACAGCAGCCATTGCTGACGGCATCGCCCCGACCTTGCAACGTGCCCTGGACGACTGGAATTTCATCCAGCCCCAGCTCGAAGAGCTGTATAACCGCCTGAATTCTGGCAGGGCAGCCTATAGTTTTGAGTTTGAAGCAAAAAACTGCATGTCACCTCTGCCACGCGCATTTCAATGGGCGGACGGTTCATCTTATGTCAATCACGTAGAGCTTGTACGCAAAGCCAGGAGCGCCGAGATGCCAGACAGCTTCTGGCATGACCCTTTGATGTATCAGGGCGGCAGCGATGACTTCATTGGCCCTTGCGATGACATCGTCATGACGTCGGAAGAATGGGGCATAGACTTTGAAAGTGAAATCGCCGTCGTGACCGGCGATGTGCCCATGGGTGTCAAGGTGCAGCACGCACGCGACCACATACTATTGCTCGTGCTGGTGAATGATGTGTCCCTGCGTAACCTGATCCCGGCTGAGCTGGCAAAAGGCTTTGGTTTCTTCCAGTCCAAACCCGCATCGAGTTTTTCACCAGTGGCGGTCACGCCAGATGAACTAGGGGAATTCTGGAAGGATGGCAAAGTTCATCTGCCCCTGCGCTCCAGCATGAACGGCATGCTGGTAGGGCAACCGAATGCGGGTGTCGATATGGTGTTCTCTTTCCCGCAACTGATCACGCATCTGTGCAAGACCAGAAATGCCAAGGCGGGCACTATCATTGGCTCTGGCACGGTATCAAACAAGGATGCCAGCAAGGGTTATAGCTGCATAGCTGAGAAACGCGCACTGGAAATGATAGCCCTGGGTGAACCAGTCACACCGTATATGAAATTTGGTGACAGCATCAAGATAGAAATGCTGGATAAAAACGGCAAGTCCATTTTTGGGGCAATTGATCAAAGCGTGGTTGAGTCGCATCTTTAAGTTGCTATTTTTTGCCTGATTTTGTTGTCAAATTTTATCAGCTGGTTTCATCGTCTATTTTTTGGGAGTCACCGCATGTCCATGATCTTTTCTTCTTCCCTGCGTGGCGCAGTCGTCGCAGCTTTGAGCTTGGGTAGTGTCGTGGCGCAGGCGCAGATCAGGGTGGGTATCAATTTATCTACCACCGGGCCGGCAGCGGCCATCGGTGCCTCATCCAAAAATGCCATCATGCTGTGGCCCAAAGAAATTGCAGGCAAAAAAATCGAGTATATCTTGCTTGACGATGCCAGCGACCCAGGCAATGCCGTCAAGAATGCGCGCAAACTGATCACCGAAGAAAAGGTCGATGTCATCGTCGGCCCGAATACCACGCCGAGCGCGCTGGCAATGCTGGAAACCGTGGCAGAGAATGAAACGCCGATGATCACCCTGGCCGCATCTGCCAGCATCGTTGAACCCATGGACGCCAAGCGTGCCTGGGC
This sequence comes from Undibacterium sp. TC4M20W, assembly GCF_049340245.1. Taxonomy (NCBI): domain Bacteria; kingdom Pseudomonadati; phylum Pseudomonadota; class Betaproteobacteria; order Burkholderiales; family Oxalobacteraceae; genus Undibacterium; species Undibacterium sp. TC4M20W. The sequence goes on along the minus strand of NZ_JBMPPI010000005.1, from coordinate 213,055 downwards.
TTTCAAGATGCCGCAGAATGATACCCATATGACCACCATATTGACACAGCACATGGCTGATCACGGCGTGAAGACCGTGGCCTTTATTGGTTTTGCTGACGCTTATGGCGAAGGCTGGTGGCGTGAGTTTTCAAAGCTGGCTGAACTGCGCCATATCAAGATCGTTGCGAATGAACGTTTTGCCCGCACCGATACCAGCGTTACGGGGCAGGTCTTGAAAATGATGTCGGCAAAACCTGATGCCGTATTGATTGCAGGTTCTGGCACACCTGCAGTCTTGCCGCAAAAAACCTTGATAGAACGTGGTTACAAGGCGCAGATTTACCAGACCCATGGTATCGCCAGCCAGGAGTTTTTAAAGCTAGGCGGCAAGGATGTGGAAGGCACCTTGTTTCCTACCGGCCCGGCAGTGGTGGCATTGCAATTGCCGGAAAAGCATGCAGTCAAAAAAGTCTCTACCGAATTTGTGCGCAAGTATGAAGCTGCTTATGGCGCAGGCACGACAACGCAGTTTGCTGGTGACGCCTGGGGAGCGTATATGCTGCTCGCGAATGCGATTCCTGCCGCCCTCAAAACCAGCCATCCTGGCAGCAAGGCTTTCCGGCAAGCCTTGCGCACTGCGCTGGAAAACACCAGGGATCTGGTCGTCCCTCAAGGTGTCATCAACATGAATGCTGGCGACCATGTGGGCCTGGACCAGCGTTCACGCGTTATGGGCAAAATTCAGGATGGCAAATTTGTGTATGCCTACGGTGGCTAAAAAATTTATTGCCTGCCCAACTGGAAGAAAACATTTTTTGCGCCACTTTGCCCCACCGCAAAACCCAGGTAAATAGGACCGATAAAACTATTGAAACCGGCGAAAAGACTGGCACTCTTGCGCAATGACTTGAATGACATGTCTTCACCCCTGTTCCAGACACTGCCTGCTTCCAGTGACGTGCCGAGGAACAGGCTTTGTCCCGCCAGATCAAACTTCACCGCCCGCAGCAAATAAGTCATGCTGCCATAGACCATAAAGTCACCCGTGAACTGGTCAGGCTGGTACGCGGATAATTGCTGGAAACCGCCGAGGGTATACCCTATACCGCGTACATCAGTGCCTTTCTGAAACAGACCTGCCGCATTCAGTTTCAGATTGATGCTATGGTTTTCTATGCTATTTGCCCAGGTCGTATTGATCGCCACTTCCTGGAAATTTTTGCGGGTATCGCTGGTGCCCAGAAAGGCGCTGGCATCTATCTTGTAGCCATAGCGCGGGAAGCTGGCATCGCTGAGCTGGTCGAAGACGATTGCCGACTTCAGGCCAAACTGTTGCAAGTCTGCGCTCGGCAGGGATTCGACTTTCGTGCTGCCATCTTCATTCAAGAGCAGGAAGCCACCTATCTTCGGGCGCACGCGGTAGTGATTGAAATTCAGGCCCAACTTGGCTTCACCGAGTGTGCTTTGTTCACCTATGCGAAAGCCCAGATCCAGCCCCAGTTTGTCGCTGCGGAAATTGTATTCAGCAATACGGGTATTGCCGCTATACAGGTTGCGGGTGTTCTGGCCTATCTCTGCAAATGGTGCGAGATACATGCCTTCACGTTCAAACAGTGGCTGGCGCAATTCAGTGTGATATTTGATGCTGTTACCAAATTCCAGGTCATTGCGCCATTCCAGCCCGCCATCAGTCAGCCAGGGCCGGCGGTGACCAACTTGCAGCTTGAAGCCGCCAGCACCTTCAAAACCGCTGGACAGGGCCAGGCCAAAACGCAGGAAATGCGGGCCCCAGTTGCGGCCATGGGCATTTACCCGTATGCCATATTCGCCATCCCGCTCTACCAGTTCATGGTTGACGCTGTCAAACTCGCGCGCGTTATTCAGTATGGCCAGCTTGCGGTTGATTTCTTCCGCCTTGTATTCTGTACCCGGGCGTATATTCAACTGACGGCGTATATCACTCTCAGGCACGGCACCGTCGGTGCTGATATCGACAAACTGAATTTTGATCGGCGGTAATTGCGGGTTCAGGCGTATCTCATGCTTGACGGTATACATGTCTGGCGGCAGGCTCAGAGTCAGCAAGCGGGCGTCTAGTTCATGCGTGGCTTTTTCACCTATCTTCACCGCTTCCTTGGATCTGGCGAAATCCATAAAAGTGATATTGCCCAGGCCTGGTTCTATCAAAATATCTTTTGAACCCAACAGAGCTTTTTGTGCTTCCACATTTTGCTCAGTCAGAATATTCACCATCTGCTGGCTGACATTGAACAGGGTGAGTAACTGGTCGCGTGGCATCAGCGGTGTACCTATGTTAACCGCGATAATTATATCGGCACCCATTTGCCGGGCGATATCGACGGGAAGGTTCCTGACCAGGCCGCCATCAGACAATAATTTGCCATCAATTTCTACTGGCGCAAACACGCCGGGTGCTGCCATGCTGGCGCGTATGGCTTTATGCAAGGGGCCCTTCGTGAAAAGTACCATCTTGCCGGTTTCCATATCGGTCGCGACGGTACGAAAAGGGATGGGCAGGCGATCAAAATCGATGTCTGGTTGCAGGTGCGCAGTCCAGTTCTGCAAAATTTCCAGAAACTGGCTGGCCTGTACGACACCTGCGGGCAGGCGCACGCCATTGGCGCTCAGGCCCAGAGTGGCACCAAGAGGGTATTGCTCATCTTCTTCCCTGACGCTTTGCGGCAGATAGCGTCTTTCCACTCTGTCTAATGCGATATCGTTGAGCTTCAAGGCATCCAGGCGCTTTTCAATTTCGCTGGCAGAAAAACCCGCCGCATACAAGCCACCGACCACTGCACCCATGCTGGTGCCGGCAATGCAATCGATAGGGACATGCAATTCTTCCAGTACCTTCAGCACACCAACATGCGCAAAGCCACGCGCACCGCCGCCAGACAAGGCCAGGCAAATCTTGGGTCTTTTAAGTTCTGGCCTCGGGACGGTAATACTTTCTGCCAGGGCAAGAGATGCTGTCGTTAAATAAACGAAAAGGCTGAAAACTGTTACTAATAATGATTTGTGCATGTTGTAATTGGTGGAAACATGGAATTCTTGGCTCAGGGTCTATATACTAGCGCATGCATATAAAACGATGCTAACCTAGGTCTAATTGCATAAGAGATTATCCTCGCCTTTACAAAAAACTACCCATGAACCTACATCAATTGCGTTTTGTACGCGAAGCTGTAAGACAGAATTTTAATCTGACTGAGGCTGCCAAGGCCTTATTTACATCGCAACCAGGTGTTTCCAAGGCAATTATTGAGCTTGAAGAGGAGTTGGGCGTCGATATTTTCACCCGTCATGGCAAGCGCATACGCGGCCTGACCGAGCCGGGCAGGGCGGTGTTGAAGTCAGTTGAGCTCATCATGCAGGAAATTGATGGACTCAAACGCATAGGCAAAGAGTTTGCGGCACAGGACAGCGGCAGTTTCACCATTGCCACTACCCACACTCAGGCACGCTATGCTTTGCCCAAGGTAGTGCAGGCTTTCATGCAAAAATACCCCAAGGTAAGATTGTCTTTATTGCAGGGCAACCCCAAGCAAATTGCCGAGATGGTCATGCGTGACCAGGCAGATATTGCGATAGCGACAGAAGCCATCGCCGGCTTTGATGGCTTGATATCCCTGCCATGTTATCAATGGGAGCATGTGGTCGTGGTGCCGGTGGATCATCCGCTGCTAAAATTAAAGAACATCAGCCTGGAAGAAATTGCCAATTACTCATTGATCACCTACGATGCCGCTTTTGCAGGCCGTAGCAAGATAGACCATGCTTTCCAGATACGCAGCCTTAAGCCCGATATCCTGCTGGAAGCCATTGATGCAGACGTCATCAAGACTTATGTAGAACTGGGTATGGGCGTTGGCATTATTGCCGGCATGGCCTTTGATGCCGAGCGCGACAAGAATTTGCGCGCCATCCCCGTAGGCCAATTGTTTGGCATGAATATTTCGCGGGTCGCCATCAAGCAGGGTGCTTATTTGCGCAGTTATATTTACACCTTTATAGAATTACTGAATCCTACCCTGAACCGTAAAATGATAGACAATGTCATGCAAGGTAATAAGGATACTTACGATTTATGAGCATGCAGGCACTGAGTAGCTGGCCTGCCGGACAACGCAGGCAAGTGCGCGGTATACTGATGGACATTGATGACACCTTCAGCAGCCATGGCAAGCTGACCGTGGCTGCGCTTGCCGCACTTGAGCGGGCAAAAAACGCAGGTTTGCGTCGTATAGCTGTGACGGGGCGGCCAACTTACTGGACCTTGCCGTTATTAAGGCTTTGTGATTTTGATGCAGTCATTGCCGAGAATGGCGCGAGTGCTTTCTGGCTGGATGAGAATGGCAGGCAGCAGGCGATGTATTACGCCGATGCACAAACCCGTCTGCAACACAGGCAGCGCCTGCTGGATTTTGCTGACATCATGCGCCAGCATTTCCCGGATGTATTGCCTGCTGCAGATGCTGCGCAACGAATAGGTGACCTGGCATTTGATATTGCTGAAAATATTCCTGCGATACCGCTGACGCAATTGAATGAAGTCGTCGCCCTGATCCGTGAACATGGCTTTCATGCGACTACCAGCAGCATCCACGCCCATGCCTCGGTTGCGCCGTTTAGCAAACAAAGCATGAGCCAGCGCGTGTTGCATGAAGTGTTTGGTGTCAGCGATGAAGCTGCAAAAAAGACTTATGTATTTATTGGTGATTCTGCCAATGATGCCAGCATGTTTGCCCATTACCCATACTCCGTTGGAGTGGCAAACGTCTGCAAATACCTGGACAGGTTTGAGGCCCACCCGGCCTATGTCTGTCATGCCGAATACGGCGAGGGATTTGTTGAGCTGGTGGATTTTCTGTTGAAAGATAAAAATGAGTGAAAACAAAATGCGCGAATACTATGCGCAACGTGCCCAGACCCTGGAAAAGGTTTACCAAAAACCTGAGCGCCAGCAAGACTTGCGTGAAATCCAGGGCAAAGTCCTGGACGTATTGAAAGACCAGCGCGTGCTGGAAGTGGCCTGTGGCACAGGCTACTGGACTGAGCGTTTTGCCCCCGTAGCGGCAAGCGTCGTGGCGACTGATTATAACCAGCCCATGCTGGATGTGGCCCAGGCCAAAGCTTACCCTGAAGGCAAAGTGCAATTTGCATTGGCTGATTTGCATGAATTGCCTGCCGCGACAGCAAACCAATACACCACTTGCTTCGCCGGTTTTTTCTGGTCGCATGTTATGCGTGATGATCAGACCAGCCTGTTGGGCCATCTGAGCAAGGTGACAGGTAAAGGCACGACACTGATGTTGATCGACAATAACTATGTCGAAGGCAGCAGCACAGTCATTGCCCGCACTGATCTTGAAGGTAATACCTTCCAGTTACGCAAGCAGGAAGATGGCAGCAGGGTAGAGATACTCAAGAACTTCCCTACTGATAGTGCACTGCGCAAAAAATTTGGTCCTGCGGTACGCGACATCCGTATTTTCAGAAACACTTACTACTGGATGCTGACTTGCACATTGAAGTAAGCATTGGCGATTGAGTTCCATACTCTTCTAGTATTGTCCCTCGAAAGCCTGCCGTGATACATTGCAAGTCGTTTACATTTTTTCTGGAGTAATTCATGGATATGCAAGCTTGCACAGAAGCGATACGCGCTAAAGTTGGTGATGATAGTGGTTTGAACGCTACCCTGAAATTTGATTGCGGTGATGACGGCGTGGTATTTGTTGATGCATTGGTGACACCAAATACAGTCAGCAATGAAAACAAGGAAGCTGGCTGCACCATCACAATTTCACTGGAAAACCTGGCAGCCTTGCTGACCGGTCAATTGAACCCTATGAACGGTTTCATGATGGGCAAACTTAAAGTGTCCGGCGACATGGGCGTGGCCATGCGCTTGCAGACTGTGGTGTAAAACCAGTCTTACAGACAAGCTTTTACAGAGCGGCATTTCCTTGGCGATAGCGAGGAAATGCCGTTTTATTTTGGACTTGCAATATTGCAGACCTTGCCGATATTACTGTTGTCAGACCAGTGACATGGCACTCAATGCCAGTGCCGACGTACCATCTGGATACAAGGCGTCATAGCAGCGTGTGCAACTGCAGCAAAAAAGGTGGGAGCGCTTGACGAATTTATAGCGCAGTATGAGTTGCAATTGCACTCCACTGCAATGGGGGCAATGCTCACGCATATGGCCTGCCGAGGGCGCATCCTCGGATTGAAAACCTTCTTCTAACATTACTCCTTCTATGACATCACGGGGATCAAGCTGCATCAGTATAAAATCTGGTGCGCGGGCATTGCGCCTTTCTGAATAAGTATCTTGCTGTTGGGAAAGTAGATGTGCACTGGCTGTCATCATGTTGAGCTCCTGAAAAGACTTCTGCCTCTGCTGAGTCATCAGGAGGGCAGGCTTTCAATCTAGTAAAATTCAAGCCTGAAGACAAGGTTGATAGCGAGAAAAAATGAATACGCCGGAAGTATTAGGGAATAAGGTATGGACTGTGACCATACAACCCCAGGGCTGGACTTGCGAAACTCATGATGAGCTCAGCCTGCTGGAAGCTGCCTTGCTGGAAGGTGTACGTATCCCCAATTCATGCCGTAATGGCACCTGCCGCACCTGCATGTGCCAGATGCTGGCCGGGGAAATAAGCTACCAGATAGACTGGCCGGGCCTGAGCCTGGAAGAAAAGCAGGAGGGCTGGATATTGCCCTGTGTCGCCCAGGCCTGTTCGGATGTGGTGCTGGATGTGCCAGCCGCAGTCAAAGTATAGCGGCTGGCATCATTATTATTCAGCGTTGCTGCATTGCCTGAGCTGCCCGTCCTTGCGATTCCAGCACGCAGTGCTGGCCTCAGGTACAGGGTGAGGCACGCCATCCTGATCTATTTTGGCCAAACGGGTATCCCAGGCTTTGACACCCTTTTTATCGAGTTGCAGGCGTATGACCCAGCCACGGGTTTGCGGTTCATTGTCGAGCTCATCCATGACGAAATTACCGAGGCTGTATATGATGGGCCTGCCCTTGTAATGCTCTACATCCTGTATCACATGGGGGTGGCCGCCTATGATGGCGTCGGCGCCTGCATCTATCATCAGTCTCGCTAACTGGCGCTGTCTTTCGACAGCGAGTTTGTCATTTTCCCAGCCCCAGTGCATGAAGGGTATGACCAGATCGGCATGGTATTGCTGGCGTGCCTTACGTATGTCAAGTACGACTTGTTCATCTTCGCTCCATGCCACACCTGCTGCCTGTGCTTCCGCTTCAAAGCTGCGCGGCATGTATTCGTTATAGCCCAGCAGGGCAATTCGCAAGCCTTTCTTTTCTATGATCAGTGGTGTATGCGCTTCACGCAGATTATTGCCGCCGCCAAAGCGCTTGATCTGCTGCTGATCGAGCAAACCCAGCATTTCCTGGAAAGCCGCACGGCCAAAATCACCGGAATGATTATTCGCAATCGACACAGCATCAACATGCTGCTTCAGCGTAGCCAGGGTGCGGGGATGCGCGCGGAAGGTGAAATTCTTGTCGGCAGCATCACCCGTTGTGGCAACCACGCATTCGAGGTTGACGACGCGTATGTCAGTACTTTTGAATAATGTGGCAAAGGCAAAAAATGGGTCTTTGCCGTCGGCGATCATTTTGCCGGGTTTGCCATCAAGGACTACATCGCCGGCAAACAATATGCTGACGTTGTCGTCTTGCGCCATGGCTGTATGTGTGAACATGCCTGTCAGCGCAATAGCTACGAGCATATGACTTACGCATTTGAGCTTCATCATCATTGCACCTCCTGCAAGGTGCAGCGATACTGCAGCTCACGTTCTATGTCACCCGCATACACGGAGTTTTGTGGTGTCAGTGGGTTCTCTTTAGTGCTGACTTTGAAGGGAGGGCGGTAAGTCGCCTGATGGACGGGGACATCGCTGCGACGCGTCTGGAAATAAGCATACAGCTTGATGTAGTCTATCTGCTGCGCCTTGCCTACCATGACGGCTTTGAAAGTGAAGCGCTCGCCTATATCGGTGCTCTTCACATCATACGGGTCAGTGACTAACTGACTTTCTATGGTTTGCATGCTGCCAGCATAACTGACATAGCAGCGCAAGAGCGGCTTGGCTGCGCATGGCATGGTCATCATTAAAAGACTGCTGAATACAAAACAACTGCTTGCCAACCATCTTTCAACTGACCACATAGCTGCACCGCCCTTAATTAGTCGAGCGCTGATTATCACAGGATTTATGCGTGCAGGGAAGCCGCTTTGTTTTGTTTTTTACATGGTCGCAGCGGCATCCATATATTTAATGCTGCTGCGACGATGCTCACTACTATTACTAATACTGCTTGCTGTCGGCAGCAAATGCCCAGTAACTCGCTGGCAAGGCAAAGCGCTCTCCATAGCTGGCCTGCAATTCTGCGGCACGCTCAGCAAAGCGCGCCGTGCCGACATGATTGACGAATTGCACCGCACCGCCAGTCCAGGCAGGGAAACCTATGCCAAAAATCGAACCTATATTGGCATCGCGTGCCGATTCCAGTACGCCTTCATCAAGGCAGCGCAGGGCTTCTATCGCCTGCATGTACAAAAACCTGTCTTGCAAATCGACATAGGGCAGGCTGTGCCCGGCCTTGCCAAACAAGTTATTCAATTCCGGCCATAGATACTTCTTGCCGCCATCTACGGGATATTCATAAAAGCCCGCGCCTGCTGCTTTGCCTGCACGCTGATGCTGATCAATCATGGTATTGATGATCGCGGCAGATGCTGGTGCTTGCCAGCTTTGGCCTTCGGCTTCCAGATCGGCCCTGGTTTGCGCCGTGACATGGCGTGACAGACTCAGTGATACTTCATCCTGCACGGCCAGCGGCCCCACCGGCATGCCGACTGAGAGCGCAGCATTTTCTATAAGTGCTGCTGGCAAACCTTCTGCCAGCATGCTCAGGCCCTCGTTGACAAAACTGGCAAACACCCGGCTGGTGAAAAAGCCGCGGGAGTCATTGACGACGATGGGTGTCTTGCCTATTTGCAGTACATAGTCATAAGCGCGTGCCAGCGTCGCCTCACTGGTTTGTTTGCCCTTGATGATTTCCACCAGCTGCATTTTATCGACAGGCGAAAAGAAGTGTATGCCTATGAATCGTTCAGGATTCTTGACGGCTTTTGCCAGGCCGCTGATCGGCAGGGTAGAGGTATTACTGGCCATGATGCCATCTGCAGCCAGCATGCTTTCCGCCTCGCTGCTGACGCTGGCTTTCAGTTCACGGTTTTCAAACACGGCTTCGATGATGAGCTCGCATCCCTCAAAATCGCTGGCAGTGGCTGAAGGCAGTATCAGTGTCAACTGACCAGCCGCTTTTTCTGCGGACAGGCGTCCCTGCTCGATTTTTTTCTGCAGGCTATTGGCAATATTGGCCTTGCCCTGCACAGCTTTTTCCAGTGATTGCTCTTTCATCACCGTGACGATGCCGCGCGCCGCACTCACAGATGCGATGCCAGCGCCCATCATGCCCGCACCGATCACACCCAGCCTGCTGATTTTTGATTTCGGGATATCCCGTGGTCTGCTTTTGCCAGAGCTGACCTCCTGCATCTGGAAAAACAGGGTGCCTATCATGTTCTTGGCCACCTGGCTTGTTGCCAGATGCGTGAAATAGCGACCCTCGATTTTGAGGGCATTATCAAAATCGACTTGTGCACCTTCTACCATCGCGGCCAGTGCGGCTTCTGGTGCAGGATAATTCCCACGGGTTCTTTCGCGCAGCATGGCAGGAGCTGCCATGATCATGGGCAGCAATTTGGCAGAGCTGGCTACGCCGCCCGGCAATTTATAGTTGGCATCATCCCAGGCTTGTTGTGTTTGAGGATGGGCCAGTATCCAGGCGCGGGCTTGTTGCAGCATGTCGTCATGGCTGCTAGCCAGCGCGTGCACCAGGCCTGCCTTGACGGCTTTAGCGGGAGCAAGTTGCTTGCTTTCAACCAGATATGGCATGGCTTCCTGCAAGCCCAGCATGCGTACCATACGCGCTACGCCACCTGCACCTGGCAACAAACCCAGTGACACTTCAGGAAAACCGATTTTGGCTTTAGGATGATCGAGGGCTACGCGGTAATGGCAGGCCAGCGCCAATTCCAGTCCGCCACCAAGAGCACTGCCATTGATGGCTGCAACGACTGGTTTTCCGAGTTTTTCGAGTCGGCGCAGCACGGCCTTGTTTTTCTCTACCATTTCCAGGCAGGTTTTTGCATCTTCTATGTTGACAAGTTCACGCAAATCGCCGCCAGCAAAAAAACTGTCTTTACCAGACGTCAGGATGACGCCGCTGAGTTGTTCTTTTTCTTCTTCCAATCTGTTGACCGCAGATGCCAGGGCCGCGCGGAATACCGCATTCATGGTATTCACCGACAAACCAGGCATATCGATGCTGAGGGTGACTATCTGATGTTGGTCTTTGCTGTAATTGATCATGATGTCTGTTTCCCCAATTTTCTATACGCGCTCTATGATGGTGGCGATGCCCATGCCACCACCCACACACAAGGTGATGAGGCCGCGCCTTAACTGGCGCGCTTCCAGCTCATCGATCAGATTGCCAAGCAGCATGCAACCTGTGGCACCGAGTGGGTGACCCAGCGCAATTGAGCCGCCATTCACATTGACTTTTTCTTCCGGCACCTTGAGGTCTTTCATGAATTTCATGACTACCGCAGAAAATGCCTCATTGATTTCAAACAGGTCTATGTCTTCAATGCTCAAACCTGCTTTATTCAAGGCTTTCAGCGTCGCAGGGCCAGGGCCGGTCAGCATGATGGTGGGATCAGTTCCTGTCACGGCAGACGCTACGATACGGGCACGTGGGTTCAGGCCCAGGCGTATGCCCATGGCGGCGCTGCCTATCAGTGCAAGCGCTGCACCATCGACAATGCCGGACGAGTTGCCAGCAGTATGCACATGCTTGATACGTTCAATGTGGGGGTACTTGCGTATCGCGACGCTATCAAAGCCCATCTTGCCTGGCATCTCAAATGAAGCCTTGAGAGTAGCCAGCGCTGCCATGCTGGATTGTGGTTTGATGAATTCATCTTCAGCCAGTATCACCAGGCCATTCATGTCGCGCACAGGGCGCAGGGATTTGAAACGGCCCGCTGCCCGTGCTGCCGTGGCTTTTTGCTGCGAGCGCAGGGCAAAGGCATCGACATCTTCGCGGCTGAAGCCTTCCAGCGTCGCAATCAGGTCTGCGCCTATGCCTTGCGGTAAAAAGTCAGTCTGCATGCTGGTTTGCGGGTCGGCTGCCCAGGCGCCACCATCTGATCCCATGGCCACGCGTGACATCGATTCAACCCCACCTGCTACCACCAGGTCCTCCCAGCCCGAGCGCACTTTTTGCGCGGCCAGGTTAACTGCTTCGAGGCCGGATGCGCAAAAGCGGTTCAGTTGTACACCTGCGACCTGCCAGTCCCAGCCTGCTGCCAGAGCCGCTGTCTTGGCGATGTCTGCCCCTTGATCGCCTATGGGGGTAACGCAACCCAGCACGACATCATCAATCAGTGCAGTGTCCAGCGACAGGCGTTGCTGCATATCCTGCATCAGGCCAGACAATAAAGAGATGGGCTTGACGCTATGCAGCGAACCATCTTTCTTGCCTTTGCCACGCGGTGTGCGTGGCGCATCAAAAAGATAGGCTTCAGTCATATGTGTTCTCCTGTCTGGTTGGATCCTGGGTTGTTGCTGTAAGGTATCAAGTGAGTCAATTTGTGGCGCAAGTGTATGATGATACAATTAATAAAGCAAATGCTTGATTAATTACTTTATTACCATTTTACTCACAGGATAGTAGGAAAAAGGCAATGACACAAAACATGATTAATAATTCAGAGTTTCAGAGCATGCTTAAAGTGGTGATTGAGGAAAAAATCCCCTTCTGCCAATTGCTGGGGATGAAGCTCGACAGTTTTGACCCGGATGCTCCACGCCTGTCCATAGGCATGCGTGACGAATTGCTCGGCAACTTTGCCCATGGCATGCTGCATGGTGGCGTCATCGCGTCTGTGCTTGATAGCGTAGCGGGATTCGCCATCCTGCTAAAAATGGCGCAACACAATCCACAGGACGATGTCATTTCACAGATCAAGGAATTCGGCAAGATGAGTACCATAGACTTGCGCATCGACTATCTGCAACCTGGGCGCGGCAAGCATTTTGTCGCGGCTGCCGGAGTCACCCGGCTGGGCAAGCGTGTCGCCAATGTCTTGATGGACTTGCGTAATGAGAAGGGGGACAGGATTGCGACTGGGGCCGCCGCCTTCATGTTGCATGGCCGCGCCTGATTGCCTTTCTGCCCGCTTGTACTAGGATGTAGATACAAACTACAACAAGGGGAGGCAGCATGAGCATACGTCTGGAAAAAGCCAATGGACTGGCTACCATCATTTTTGATAATCCCGATTGCATGAACGTCATGGGCGCAGCAGAGATTCGTGCCCTGAACCAGTTAACCGAATTGCTGGCAGAAGACCAAAGCATACGCGTCGTTATTATCCGTGCTGAGGGCAAGGTGTTTGGTGCGGGTGGTGACATCGCCAGCTTCAAGCCCGGTGACCCGGCATCCCCCGAAGCCATACGTGAAATTGGTGCCGAGCTGAACCAGGCGATATTGCGCCTGCATAAGCTGCCAGCCATCGTGATTGCCTCTGTGCACGGCGCAGTTGCCGGTGGCAGCATGGGTACCATGAATGCGGCTGATCTGGTGGTGGCGGCCAAAGGCACGCGCTTCAATATGGCTTATGCCAAGATAGGTGCCAGCCCGGATGTGGGCAATACCTGGTTCCTGCCGCGTCTCGTTGGCAACCGTAAGGCATTGGAATGGCTATTGTTTTCAGAAAATTTTGATGCTGAAGAAGCCCTGGCCTTTGGCCTGATCAACCTTGTTGTGCCGCCTGAGCAATTGAAGGACGTCACAGAAAAGCTGGCAATGAGGTTACTGCGTGGCCCGCAAGAAAGTTATGCCAGGATGAAGCGCCTGGTTTATCAGTCAGATGCGACCTCACTGGAGCAGCAGGTCAATGATGAAATCGAGGCTTTTGCCTCAGTCACGATGACATCGGACTTTGCCGAAGGTGTATCGGCCTTTCTGGACAAGCGCACCGCTCATTTTGGCTGCAAGCTTAATTAAGCGCGATTTTTTGGCAATTACGGGGATATATGACAGTTTTGTGACAGATTTTGTGTCTAAAAACCGGTTTTCTCCTCTGAAACTGCAAGATAAATCGAGAGTGTAGTGTTTTATTTTACTTTTCCCTGAAATTCTGCGTATAATCGTTCAGTCGTTGAGATTCAAAGTGGTAGTGCAGTATCAGTCTGTCATTTCTTACTTGGTTGAAACGATCTATCGGGCATATGCCCACATTAACTGAAATAGGAAATTGTAATGGCAACAGGTATTGTTAAATGGTTCAATGATTCAAAAGGTTTCGGCTTCATCACTCCAGATGAAGGCGGTGAAGATCTGTTTGCTCATTTCTCCGCTATCCAATCTAACGGCTTCAAATCTTTGAAAGAAAACCAACGCGTTTCTTTCGAAGTAACTACAGGCCCTAAAGGCAAGCAAGCTTCTAACATCCAAGCAATCTAATTGCTGATTTGTTAGTCTGCTGATGTCTGGTGTCACGCCAGATTTGCTCAAAAAATCCCCGGTTCTCCGGGGATTTTTTTTGCAAAAGCACAAAATTTTCTTTCACGAAAATTTGCAATTTTATTTATACTTGAGCTGTATTAGCCGTGTTAATGTTGTCTCTGATCAATACTCTTAATAAGAATTTTTTGTATTCTGGTTCCAAATCGGAACATAAAAAAGGGGGAAGTGAAGATGTTCAATCTGACAATCAGACTAAGACTGATAGGTGCAATGGCTTTCATGGCAATCATGCTGATCATTGGCGGATTGATGGGAGTGTACGGCGTTCACAACAGCAATGCGGTCATCAAGGAGATTTTTTCCAATCAATTGCCGTCGGTAGAAGCAATGGGGCAATCCCGTGTTTTTCTCCTGCGAGCCCGCACTGCGGTCGACAGGGCAATTGCCCATCCCGAATTCCCGGATACAGCTGAAACCCTCAAGCGTTCAGAGGATTTTTTTAACCAGTCTGAAGCTTACTGGAAAAAATACCTGGCCTTGCCGCAAGATGCCGACGAAAAGAAGTTGTCTGATGAGGTTGCCGTCTTGCGTGACAATTACATCAAGACTGCGCACATGCCCATGTTCAACGCCATCAAGGCAGGCAACAAGGAAGAGGCCGACAACATCAATATGAAGCTTGTACCGCCAGCCTTCACTGCTTACTCCGACAAAATGGCCAAGCTCAGTGAATATCAATTTACCGGTGCCGCCAATTCTTTAAAAGACAGCGAGACTGCATTCACTACCTTTTTATGGGTTGATATCCTGGGTGTGATTGGTGGTCTGGTTGCCGTATGTATCTCGGCTTATTATTTGCTGGCTGCTATTTCCAGCCCCTTGAAGCTGGCAATTGATCAGTTTGAAGCGATAGGCAATGGTGACCTGACCCAGCAACTTAAACCAACATCCCGTGATGAAATGGGGCAACTGGTTTCTGCGCTGGAAAACATGCGTCAGAGCCTCATGCAAACTGTCACCATGGTGCGGCAATCAAGCGGCTCTATTGCCGTCTCTTCAGAAGAAATCGCGACTGGTAACATGGACTTGTCCAGCCGCACTGAGCAGCAGGCTGCCAGCCTTGAAGAAACTGCTTCCTCCATGGAAGAGCTGACTTCGACCGTGCAGCAGAACGCCGATAATGCACGCCAGGCCAGCACCCTCGCATCGAGTGCTTCGGATGTTGCCAGCAAAGGTGGTCAGGTGGTCGGTGACGTGGTGCACACCATGTCTTCGATCAAGGACAGTTCTAAAAAGATCGTCGATATTATCGGTGTCATTGATGGCATTGCCTTCCAGACCAATATTCTGGCCTTGAATGCTGCGGTAGAGGCCGCACGTGCGGGTGAGCAGGGCCGTGGGTTTGCCGTGGTAGCGACTGAAGTGCGTAACCTCGCGCAGCGATCGGCCAACGCCGCCAAGGAAATCAAGGCGCTCATCAGTGATTCTGTTGATAAGGTCGAAGTTGGCTCGCGCCTGGTCGATGATGCGGGCAAGACCATGGACGAGATTGTGGTCTCTATCAAAAACGTCGCCGATATCATGGCAGAAATCACTTCTGCCAGTGCCGAACAAAGAGATGGTATCAACCAGGTCAGCCTGGCAATAAGCAAGATGGATGAGGCTACCCAGCAAAATGCTGCGCTGGTAGAGCAAGCCGCTGCCGCAGCCAGCAGCATGCGTGACCAGGCAAATAACCTGAACAATGCCGTGAGTATCTTCAAGATTGATGCAAATGATGCGGGCGGCAATAGCAGCAGGCCTGCAGTGGTTAGCCCTGCAAGAGCTGTCATCAGGGATAATCCTGTGACTAAGCGCTCTGCAGTCAAATCACTGCCTGCGGCAACTGCGGCTACGCCGAAAAAGACAGCCAAACCGGCAGCTTCTGCAGCGCAGGATGATTGGGAAGAGTTTTAATTCTCCACACTCATGGTTCAAACCTGAATGGCAAAAATCATGTTCAGGATTTTTGCCAGTAATCCGGCTGGCTATAGGCGTGACGTAAAAAATCAATGAAGGCACGTATGCGCAAGGGCAAGTGACGGCGTTGGGCAAAGATCGCATAGATATCATTGCCCGGCGCATTGAATTCATCGAGCACCGTCACCAGTTTGCCTGATTCAATTTCTGCTCCCACCTCCCACATGGAGCGCCAGGCCAGGCCTTTGCCTGACAGCGCCCAGTCATGCAAGACTTCTCCATCGTTGCAGACCATATTGCCTTCCACCTTCAGAGTCACATTTTTACCGTTCTGCCGAAAGGTCCAGCCACGCTGGCTGCCATCAGCGCTGAAAGCCAGGCAATTGTGCTTGCTGAGTTCATCCAGGGTTTGCGGTGTGCCATGGCGTTTGATGTAGGCGGGTGAGGCGACTACCACACGCTTGTTGTCCGCCAGCTTCACACCTATGAGGTTGGAGTCCGTCAACGCGGCGATGCGTATCGCCACGTCTATGCCTTCACCGATCAAATCCACTACCCGGTCATTCAGGCTCAGCGTCAGCTTCACGTCACGGTGTTCACTCAAAAACGAGGGCATCAGTGGTGCCACATGCTGGCGGCCAAAACCGGCAGGGGCTGAAATCGTCAGCGTACCGCTGGCACGGGCGCTGCGTTCAGATACTGCGCCTTCTGCATCTTGCAGATCAGCCAGTATGCGCTGGCAATCCTCCAGGAAGGCTTCACCCTCATTGGTCAATGCCAGCTTGCGGGTAGTGCGCTGCAAGAGTTTGACACCCAGGCGTTCTTCGAGAGCATCAAGACGGCGGCCTATCATTGCCGGGGCCACGCCTTCAGCACGGGCGGCTGCAGACAGGCTGCCTCTGGTTGCGACTTCTGCAAAAGTGGAGATTTGTTTGAACTGATCCATGGCAGCCTGGCTGGTTAACTCTTCATTTGCAACTAAAATGAAAAGATGTAGTGATGAAATTCAATGATTATAGTATTTTATATTGAATATACTGCTTTCATGATGTTTGCTATTTAATTTTTCACATCCAGGCCAGCCTCACATTCAGCGCAATCAATAAAACCATGACCATTTCCGCCATTGCCTTTGATGCCTACGGTACCCTGTTCGATGTGTATTCCATCAGCGAACTGGCAGACAAGCTTTTTCCTGGTAAGGGCAGGGCACTGGCAGAGTTGTGGCGCGACAAACAGATTGAATACACCCGCCTGCGTACCATGTGCAGCATGTACAAGCCATTCTGGGAAGTCACTCAGGACGCGTTAATATTTTGCTGCCAGAAGCTGGATCTTGATTTGACGCTGGATGCACAAAACAGCCTGATGGGTCAGTATGCACGGCTGAAAGCTTTTCCTGAAAACCTGCCTGTCCTGCAAGCCTTGCAGGCACAAGACATTAAAATGTCGATTTTATCGAACGGTAATCTGCACATGCTACAGTCGGCTGTCGATGCTGCTGGCATGCAGGGCATATTCAACCATTTGCTGTCGGTCGAAGTCGTCAAAAAATTCAAGACTGCACCTGAAGCCTATCAAATGGCACCTGATGTATTTGGTGTGCCAGCAAAAAATATTTTGTTTGTATCCAGCAATTGCTGGGATGCCTGTTGTGCTACCTGGTTTGGTTACACCACTTTCTGGGTCAACCGGCAAAACGCACCGCTGGAACAACTGGGTGTGACGCCACACGGTGTAGGGCACACGCTGCAAGACCTGATTCCCTTTATCGCAAAACACCGCAACTGATTTCGTTTTAATTCATTTTTGGAGACTACAATGACACAACTGACTTTACCTGAAGGCATGCAAATCAGCGGCGAAATCAAGCCAGGCTTTGCCGAGATTTTGACACCGGAAGCCCTGGCTTTGGTTGCCAAACTGAGCCGCGCTTTCGAGCCACGCCGTCAGGAATTGCTGGCTGCCCGCGTAGAGCGTGCGAAACGCCTGGATGCCGGTGAAACACCAGACTTCTTGCCAGAGACTCTGCATATCCGCGAAGGTGACTGGAAGATTGCACCTATTCCTAAAGCACTGGAATGCCGCCGCGTAGAAATCACCGGCCCGGTAGAACGCAAAATGGTCATCAACGCTTTCAACTCTGGCGCTGACAGCTACATGACAGACTTTGAAGATTCCAATACGCCAAACTGGGATAACCAGATCACAGGCCAGATCAATATGCGCGACGCCGTGCGCCGCACTATCAGCCTGGAACAAAATGGCAAGTCCTACAAACTGAACGACAAGATAGCCACTCTGGTCGTGCGCCCACGTGGCTGGCATCTCGATGAAAAGCATGTGCTCGTCGATGGCAAGCGCATCTCTGGCGGCATTTTTGATTTTGCCCTGTTCCTGTTCCATAACGCCAAAGAACAACTGGCACGCGGCGCTGGCCCTTACTTCTATCTGCCCAAGATGGAATCCCATCTGGAAGCACGCCTGTGGAACGATATCTTCGTCATGGCACAAAATGAAATTGGCCTGGCACAAGGCACCATCAAGGCCACAGTACTGATCGAAACCATCGTTGCCGCATTCGAAATGGATGAGATTTTGTATGAGCTGCGCGAGCATAGCTCAGGCCTGAACGCTGGTCGCTGGGATTACATCTTCTCTTGCATCAAGAAATTCAAGAACGACAAAGACTTCTGCCTGGCAGACCGCGCCAAGGTCACGATGACAGCACCTTTCATGCGTTCGTATGCGCTGCTGTTGCTGAAAACCTGCCACAAGCGTAATGCACCAGCTATTGGTGGTATGGCAGCGCTGATCCCTATCAAGAATGATCCTGAGAAAAACGATATCGCGATGGGTGGCGTGCGCACTGACAAAGCCCGCGATGCCACAGATGGTTACGATGGCGGCTGGGTAGCGCATCCAGGCCTGGTAGAACTGGCGATGACAGAGTTCAAGAAAGTATTGGGCGACGCACCTAACCAGATTTCCAAACAGCGCCCTGATATCGAAGTCAGTGCCAAAGACTTGCTGAACTTTCAGCCAGAAACACCGATCACTGAGGCGGGCTTGCGTTACAACATCAACGTCGGCATCCATTACCTCGGCGCATGGCTGGCTGGCAATGGCTGCGTCCCTATCCATAACCTCATGGAAGATGCTGCAACTGCAGAAATCAGCCGTTCACAAGTCTGGCAATGGATACGTTCTGCCAAAGGCAACCTGGAAGATGGCCGCAAAGTCACTGCCGACATGGTACGCGCGATGATCCCGGAAGAGTTGACCAAGGTCAAAGAAGTGGCTGGTACGGGTGCTACTTATGACCGCGCGGCGCAAATCTTTGAAGAGATGTCTACTTCTGAAGATTTTGCAGAATTCCTGACTTTGCCTTTGTACGAAGAAATTTAATGTTGCAGGCAAGCATTGGCTGGCACGCGGTGGCTTGTCAGCTTACGCATTAAAGCCAAACTTTAAGTCATCTATGAATTTTGACTTGAACAGGTAGTAGGCCTTTGTAAATGCCATAGAAGTGAAAAAGCGAGCTCGAATTTAGCTCGCTTTTTTTTCGTCTTTTTTTGGGGTTTTTTTCAGACATATTTCAATGTTTGAAAAACATGTTTAATTAATCAGTTGATTTCTCGAAAAATTAATAATTCATCATAAATATTTAACAATATGGCAATGTAAGTTTGTTATATTGTTCCTCACTATGCGGGCAAGATTTTTAATCCTGCCGCATGGAAAACCGGGCAACCCATACCTTAGAAAAGTGAGTGAAAAAATGAAACAATATGGTGCTGAATTTTTGGGAACATTCTGGCTGGTACTTGGCGGCTGCGGCAGTGCGGTGCTGGCAGCGGCTTTCCCTGGTGTGGGCATAGGCTTGCACGGCGTGTCGCTGGCTTTTGGTTTGACTGTGCTGACCATGGCTTTTGCTATAGGCCATATCTCTGGCTGTCATCTTAATCCCGCAGTCTCTATCGGCTTGTGGGCAGGTGGCCGTTTTCCTGCCAACAAATTGCTGCCTTACATCGTCGCCCAGGTATTGGGCGGTATCGTTGCCGGTGGTGTCTTGTACCTGATTGCCAGTGGCAAAGCAGGTTTTGACGTGTCTGGTGGTTTTGCGTCCAACGGTTTTGCTGAACACTCGCCTGGCGGTTATTCCATGGTGGCTGCTCTGGTGACTGAGGTTGTCATGACGATGATGTTTCTGGTCATCATCCTTGGCGCGACCGACAGCCGCGCACCACAAGGTTTTGCACCTATCGCTATTGGCCTGGGTTTGACGCTGATACATCTGATCAGCATTCCTGTCACCAATACCTCGGTCAATCCTGCACGTAGTACAGGCGTGGCCATCTATGTTGGCGGCTGGGCTTTGCAGCAATTGTGGCTGTTCTGGCTTGCACCTATCGTTGGTGCTGTGCTGGGTGCTGTCAGCTATAAGGCGATTGCTGGTGAGGCGAGATAAACAGATTGCAGGGCAGGGTAGTACCGCGCAAGGTAATGCATAAGCACTGAAGGCTCGTAAATACGATGCAAAATTGACGGATGTCACGCACCTGAAAATCTGGCATGGTATCCTCGGGCCTTCCCTGTCTTTTATGCATATCATGCCCAGTCACCTCATCAATTCCGACGACGTTATTTCCGCGACCGCAGCCTGGCTGGACAAAGCCGTCATCGGTTTGAATCTCTGTCCTTTTGCCAAGGCTGTGCAGGTCAAGCAGCAGGTGCGCTATGTCGTCAGTGAAGCGAAGACGCCAGAAGCCTTGCTGGAAGACCTGGAGCGTGAACTCGAATTACTGGCCGAAGCCAATCCCGAGAAAATAGAAACCACCTTGCTGATCCACCCACTGGCATTGAACGATTTTCTGGACTTCAATGATTTTCTGGATGTCGCCGATGGCATGCTGGAAGAAATGGAACTCGACGGCATCCTGCAGGTTGCCAGCTTTCACCCTGACTATCAGTTTGCCGATACCGAGCAGGACGATATAGAAAACTATACCAATCGCTCGCCATACCCAACGCTGCATCTGTTGCGCGAAGAAAGCATAGACAAGGCGGTAGAAGCCTTCCCAGAAGCCGAGCAAATCTATGAAAAGAATATGGAAACCATGCGTGAGCTTGGTCATGAAGGCTGGCGTCGCCTGTTTTCCAATTATGCTAAAAAGTAAGTAAAGAAAGTGAGCAACTTAAGCCCGGTTGACGAATGCAGATCAATCGAATTCTTATATCGATATGTGAATAAGTAATTTGCGATCTGCATAAGGCTGACAATTGCTCGGCATACTATAAAATCAATATACTGGCAGGGGTATGTTGGCGTAAGTGATTGATTCAAAATAGAAAAATTGGAATATTTTATATAATTATTTCTATTGTCCCTGCCGCCTCCAAAAAACAGCCGCAAATTCCAGGGCCAGCTTAAGCCTGGCAGATCCCATTTCCTTGCAAATCCCATGCCTTAATAACCACGCTTCTGTAGAAAATTTGCTTTTGGCAATTGCTGAGCAAGTGTTTCTTCTGATTTTCTGCTGACAAGTGCCTTGTTATTTTGCAGAGCAACATGTACAGTAAGAGGCTGATTTTCCGCATTTTTCACCCTTTGGTCTTCTATCTCAGTTTCTATCTCAGTTTCTATATCTATGGCTTTAATCGTCCACAAATACGGCGGTACTTCGATGGGTTCGACAGAACGCATCAAGAACGTCGCCAAGCGCGTCGCCAAATGGCATGATGCCGGTCACCAGATAGTCGTGGTGCCTTCAGCAATGTCTGGTGAAACAAATCGTATCATCGGCCTGGCAAAAGAAATTTCTGCCCAGCCTGATCCCCGTGAACTTGACATGATTGCCTCTACCGGCGAACAAGTCTCAGTCGGTTTGCTGGCCATTGCCCTGCAGGCGATAGGCAAACAAGCCGTGTCCTATGCAGGCTGGCAAGTTGCCATCAAGACCGATTCTGCCCATACCAAGGCCAGGATCGCCTCGATTGATGAAGCCAAGGTCAAGGCTGATCTCGATGCCGGCAAGATCGTCATCATCACCGGCTTCCAGGGTGTCGATGAACTGGGCAATATCACGACCCTGGGTCGTGGCGGCTCTGATACGTCTGCCGTGGCTGTTGCCGCAGCACTCAAGGCGCAAGAATGCCTGATTTATACTGACGTCGATGGTGTCTATACGACCGATCCGCGCGTGGTATCTGATGCGCGTCGCCTGAATACCGTTACCTTTGAAGAAATGCTGGAAATGGCATCGCTGGGTTCCAAAGTCCTGCAAATCCGCTCCGTCGAATTTGCCGGTAACTACCGCATGCCTACCCGCGTTCTCTCATCATTGACCGACCCATTAATACCGCTGGAAGAAGAAGCGAATTCCGGCACTCTGATTTCGTTTGAGGAAGATACACACATGGAACAAGCTACCATCACCGGCATCGCGTTTAACCGTGATGAAGCAAAAATCACCGTCCTGGGTGTACCAGACAGACCAGGCATCGCCTATCAAATCCTGGGCCCGGTTGCTGATGCCAATATCGAAGTCGATATGATCATCCAGAACCAGTCTGTCGAAGGCAAGACCGACTTTACCTTCACCGTACCACGCGGCGAATACACCAAGGCCATGGACGTGCTGGAAAACAGCGTCAAGGCCCATATCGGCGCTGGCAGCATTGTCGGTGACTCCAAGGTCTCCAAGGTCTCGGTCGTTGGCGTAGGCATGCGCAGCCACGTTGGTATCGCTTCCCAGATGTTCCGCACCTTGTCAGAAGAGAGCATCAATATCCAGATGATCTCCACTTCAGAAATCAAGATATCGGTCCTGATTGATGAAAAATACATGGAACTGGCGGTCCGCTCCCTGCATAAAGCATTCGGTCTGGAAAGCGCTTAAAATTTTTTCTGGCCTGACTGTTGACCAAAGTCATACAAGCAGCTATTATCACGGTCTCAATTACAGCTGAGTTTCTAGCGGCTGCAATAGTGTGGAGATGTGGCCGAGTGGCCGAAGGCACTTCCCTGCTAAGGAAGCATTTGGGGTAACCTGAATCGTGAGTTCGAATCTCACCATCTCCGCCAGTAACACGTAAGAAGGGGTTAAATCAAATATGATTTAACCCCTTTTTCCTTTTGTAATCAATGAATTTGTAAGGCCGCGCAAGACTTTGAATAAGTTTGCACATGATTTTGAATATTTGAAATTTGGGTATAGTTCAAAATCAATACCCGTGTAGCCCATTAAAAAAACCGCCTCGCGGCGGCCCGTTTTCATTACAGTTATTTGTTGTCAATGTAATGCCGAAATACCAATTTCCCGCTACATCTATGGCACTTCAAACTCTTCTCAAGTCGATCTCCATCCCCTTGTTGCAAAATAGACTTGATTTTTTGTAGAAAGCAATTACAACAAAGTTTTTCTATTGGCCTTAAGAGCGTTAAGCCCTGAGCCATGACCTGGCGTAAGTCTTCCAGTGGCAATCCACCGATCTGGTTATCCACGACCTCCTGGAAACGGTCAAAAAGGTATTCATGCACCGTCGCCGGGGAATGTTTAACGTAGTGCGGGAAATAGGTCTGCGCAAAAAAACGAAAAGACCCAAGGGCTTGGAAACGCCGTTCTTGTATCTTTTCTGGCTCAGGGTTGAAACCATCGCACTCTGATTCAATGGCTAGCCGCATGCCTGCGGCTAGCTCGGCGACCTGACTTAGGAATTCTTTTTTGGTTAGTTTGCTCCATCTATTATGCTTTTGGTAAGGCGAGGATGACAATTAGGTACAATGCAAGTTCCCCAACTCTCATTGACATAAAAGGCACCCTCTATGACTACAAGTAACGACGAATTGCTTGCACGAATCGAACGCTTAGAAGGCCAGCACGCTTCATACCACTCGCTTTTAACGAAACTAACGAATCGGGAATGGGTTTTGCGCTGCGCAGTAATGGCGTTGATTTATCATGCTCCTCCTGGTGTGCTGTCGGAAGATTTCTCAATGTTCTTAAACCAAGTCGCTTCATCAATTCCGCCGGATATGCAGTGCCCAGATGTTTGGGAGGATATTGTTTCCGCAGTCGAAGATTCCCGGAAGCCTCATCCAGCAGTTTGATGTCTTGAAATTTGTAGTCCATGGTTTCTAACCGTATTCCTTGACCAAAACATCACCGAATGGCTCTAGCAATTCCGTGAAAGCACTGGCATGCTGCGGGTAGCGCTGGCGGATGAACGCGGCCAACTTCTGTACAACTTCCATTGCCGTGGCCAGCTCCGAAGTTTCTGGCATGATCCGTTTCGATGCGGCGATGGTCTTGTTAAAGGCATCAGTCAGGCTCGCCAGTAGCTGTACTTTGGTCGCCGGGGCAATATCACTGTTATTTTGCAACTCGACCATACTGGCCTGGTACTGGGTCACCAGTCCGGCCAGCATCTGGCGGCCTATGTCTTCAATGTTGCCACCTGCCATCAGTTGCGCGGCCTGCGCCCGTTCCCAGTCGTCGCCAGCTTCTGCGGCCTGTGTTTTCCAGCGGCTGGCTGTACCTTAGCTGACACCACATTTCATTGCTGCTACTTCCAGGGACAGGCGGTCAAATACATAGGCGCGGCGGACTTTATCGCGGGTTTCTGGGGGATGAGCCATCAGTTACAGTCCTAACTTGATCTTAGAGGCCATGATGCCGGATGCCACGATTGCGCCGGAAAGGCCACCTGCAGCCGCACCATAAATGATGGCCTGCTTGCGCATGCCCGCCATCTGGCGGTCTATGCCATCAACTTTTTTGTCAATCTTGCGCAGCAGTGCGAGTTCTTCGCTGACGCTTTTATCTTGTGTATTGTTGTCGCTCATGTCTTGTCAACTTTCTTGTCGAGTTTGTCAAATAGGCCATCTACTTTGGAGGCCACTTTGTGGATGGCTTCCATCATTTCAGCGCGGCCATTAGCTATGATTTACAAGGTCTCTGTATTCCACCATCTCTGCCAGCAATACTGAAAAAGCCTCTGGGTAACCAGGGACTTTTTCTTTTTTTGCTTGCTCCACATGCTATCCAATGCGCCATTTCCGTTTGAATCCGAATGGCTTCGAAGGGAATGAAATCACGCCGGGTATTTTCCCTGCAGCATGGGATACACATCATCGATTTGTTCATAAGTTTGTTTCGTTTTGCCAGATGATTTATATCCATGGCGACTCTTGTTTAGCGCTCAGTCCTGCGTCGCTTGATGAGTAAGGCCAGAACTTGCTGAAGTGGTTTTACTAGATGGTATTCAGGGCTGGCACATTTGTGACCAGTTTTCAGGCAAGTTTGACATCTCGCGCTGATGGATTTGTGTTAAAAACACAACGACAATCCGGTCGCAATTAAAATATTTCCACTGATTGTTAAAAACCTAAGAAATTAGAGTATAGTGAAGTTGAAATTGTAAAAAAAACAATCAAAAATATAAACAGCTGGCGGCTCTGCCAGACTGCTTCCAGGTTTATCGCACCCCAACTTTCTTGAAATGGAACCGAGATGAAATTCCTTTCTATGATAGGCGGTAGTCTCGCCCCCATATTACTCATGCTCGCCGCTCAGGCTCAAGCCCAGACTGCGCCGGATATTCTGGCTGCTGGGCGTTGTGAACGCGTCGTCACGGCGGATGTGGTGGCGATAGACCAGGCCATGATGATTAACCGTCTGGGTACGTCGCAACCGGGCGGCATGGTGTTTGCGCTGCGGGGGGATGTGGTTGCTGTCAGCGGTAGCGTAGCGGGGCCGGGCAATGCGCAATTGCGGCCAGGCAAGCGGCCGCGGCCCATGGTTTTGCGGGCAAATGTGGGTGACTGCCTGGTGGTCAATTTCCAGAACTGGCTTAAACCCGCCAATGTTAATCCCAATCCGGTGACAAAAAACGCGTCTGTCCATGTGGCGGGCATGGAGGCTGTCTCATCCATCAAGGATGATGGCAGCTTTGTTGGCAATAACGCGGTTTCGCCCTCAGGCAATGACAGTGGCATCATCGCCCCTGGCAGGGCCATGATCTATCGTTTGTATGCGGCGCAAGAGGGCAGCTTTTTGCTGTACAGCATGGCAGGGCAAGAGCAACTGACGTATGGCTTGTTTGGTTCTGTCAATGTGCAGCCACGCGGCTCGGAATGGTATCGCAGCCAGGTCACGCAGGCCGAGATGCAGCAGGCATCGGGTACCAGTGCGACTGGCTACCCTGTGATCAATTATGATGCCTTGATACCTGGTAGCGGCAAGCCAGTGTTGAAGATGCTGGATGCCAGGAATAATATCGTCCACAGCGATTTGACGGCTATCATCACCGGGCCCAATCATGGCCCCTTCACGTTCAGCGGCACGCGTAATCCATCTTATCCGAATCCAGAATCACCTTACCGCGAAGTGACGGTGATGTACCACGAGTCGTTCACGCTGGTGCAGGCATTTCCACAACTGGCCGATCAAACTAATGTACTCAGTGGTGCCAGTGATGCGTTTTCCATCAACTATGGTTCGGCAGGTATTTCTGCAGAAATTCTCGCGAACAGGCTCAAGGTCGGGCCGACTGCTGATTGCCCTGAGTGTAAATTTGAAGAATTTTTCCTGAGCTCCTGGGCTGGTGGTGACCCTGCCATGGTGGTGGATAATCCTGCCAACCTGACCTGCTCGCCCCAGCCTTGCACACCGCCCAAGGCGACCAAGGCTTTCTATCCGGATGACCCGTCAAATGTGTATCACACCTACCAGGGTGACCGTGCGCGCTTCCGTGTCTTGCATGCGGGGCAGGGCATCTTCCATGTGCATCACCACCATGCGCATCAGTGGTTGTATTCACCGGACAGTGATACCAGCAGTTATCTTGATAGCCAGACCATAGGGCCGGGATCGTCCTATACCATGGACCTGGTCTATGAGGGCAGCGGCAACCGCAATCTGACGCCGGGTGATTCTATCTTCCATTGCCATTTCTATCCGCATTTTGCCAGCGGCATGTGGGCGCTGTTCCGTGTGCATGATGTGCTGGAGCTGGGCACGCCGCTAGGTAGCGATGGCAAGCCCAGGGTTGGTTCACGGGCGTTGCCGGACGCCGAGATACTGGCTGGTACACCCATCCCTGGCCTGGTGCCCTTGCCAACCCGTGCCATGGCACCATTGCCGGCGGCAGTGCATATTGATAAAGGCCAAGTTAAAGTGACTGGCGCGGGCAACCCTGGTTATCCCTTCTTTGTCCCAGGTGTCGCGGGGCACCGTGCACCGCATCCACCAAATGATTTTGCGGTGGAAAATGGGGTGGCCCTGAATGGCGGCTTGCCACGCCATCTGATTACCGGCGGCACGATTTCTATTGATAAATACACGCAGACTGACTTTACCAAAGAAATGGGACGCATCAACGCGATAGAATTGCCAGAGCAGGGCACTGCCACCGAACAGGCGGCGATGAGCATGCATGAACAAAAATCCGTCGCTACCAGGTTGCCAGATGGCAGCCCCGCGCAGTTCGCCATGAATGGTTTGCAGCGCGCGCCTGGTGCGCCGTTTGCCAACCCTGCCAGAGGTGCCAGCGTCACGCCGCCGGTGCGCATCTACAAGGGTGCTGCGATGCAGACTGACGTTGTGCTCAACAAAAAAGGCTGGCACTTCCCGCAGCAACGCATACTGGCCTTGTGGCAGGATGTGAAACCGATATTGAATGGCGACAAACCGCCAGAACCCCTGTTCTTCCGCGCCAACAGCAATGATGTGGTTGAGTACTGGCACACCAATCTTGTGCCCAGTTATTATGAGCTTGATGATTTCCAGGTGCGCACACCGACTGACATCATAGGTCAGCATATCCACCTCGTGAAGTTTGATGTGCTTGCCTCTGACGGCGCAGCCAACGGTTTCAATTATGAAGACGGCACCTTCAGCCCGGACGAAGTTCGCGCCCGCATCAATGGCATTAACCAGGCTGGCGGTATTGCGGTGAATGGCAGGCAAGTCAGGCTGACCCCCAAAGCCATCGCCACCTTTGGCAATGGCCCTACACCCGGCAGCATGCAGTGGGTGGGCGCGCAGGCCACGGTGCAGCGCTGGTGGGTAGATCCGGTGATGGATAAACAAAAAGCTGACCGCACCCTGCTGACCGTTTTCACGCATGACCATTTTGGCCCTTCCACCCATCAGATGGTGGGCTTGTACGCAGGGCTGGTGGTAGAACCGACAGACTCGCGCTGGACTTCGGCAGATGGCAAAACCTTTTTTGGCAACCGCAGCGATGGCGGCCCTACCAGCTATGCGGCAAACATCTTGCCGCGCCAGGGCAAGGCCTACCGTGAATTTGGTCTGGCGGTGGCTGACTCCCAATTTGCCTACCTGCCAGCCAGCCGCACCAGCTTTGATTGCTATCCGGGTCAAGACCCGATATATAGCGGTTGCAAGCGCAGTGTGAATGGTACTTACACTGGCTGGGCAGATCCGCTCAATGGCATCAACTGCGTTGGCTGCTTGCCAGTTGCACTCAGCAATCCAACCAATCCACCAATTCCACCATCGACCACGCCCAGTATCATTGGTGGTTTTGGTGTCGGTGTATCGGTACTCAATTACCGTAATGAATCGCTGGCTTTGCGGGTGGCATCCGCTAATAGTGCCGTTAATTCCGGCACTGACCTGGCGCGCGCTTATTCATCGACACTGCGTAATGATGCACAACTGAACGTGCAGCCTGCGGGCGGTAGCAACATCAATCCGCGTTGCGTAAAAACTGCTACGAATAATTGCTTTAGCTTCCCAAGGCAGCCTCTCAGTGCGCAGATGGGTGGCACTGATCCTTTCACGCCTATCTTGCATGTCTATGAAAATGACCCCGTGCAATTGCGTCTCATTGATGGTGCGCTGGTAGGTAACCATACCGTCACCGTGAATGGCAATAAATGGCTGTTCGAACCCTTCAACACCAACTCTGGCTATCGCGGCAGCCAGACCATGGGCTTGTCCGAGCATTTTGAAAGCCTGTTCACCATCCCGCAAACCGGCAAGGCGCAATCGCTGGATTATCTGGTCAACGCCAGCAATGCCTATGATGGCAATGTCAGCGGTGCCTGGAGCCTGATGCGCAGTTATAACAACCAGGTGTCATGGCTCTCACCTTTGCCTGGCAATTCCAGTATCAGACCGGTGGCTACCACCATGCCCAATCTGCCCACTGATTGCACGGCGCGTGGCCCTTGCGTGCGCCAGTTCAAGGTATCGGCAACGACCATACAACAACTGCTGGGTACCAATAGCCCGCTGCTCTACAACAGCCGCGGTGCCAGGCTGACGCATGGCAGATTCTCCAGTGACACCCTGAACGACCCCAATGCCATCATCTATGTACAAGACCAGGACCTGAACTCGAATGGCACTTTGAAAGCCGGGCTCAATATCGAACCGCTGGCCCTGCGTGCTGCTGCTGGTGATGTCATACGGCTGCAACTGACCAACCGGGTCAATGCCAGGGCCGCAGTATTTACCACGCCTGAATCTGCTTCAAGGCCAACGCTGGGCTTTACTGATGCCTATGCCAACATCAAGCTGCTGCCTTCGACCCAGGCAGGCTTGCACCCGCAATTGCTGGCGATGGATGTCAGCAATGCAGATGGCATGAACGTCGGCATCAATCCGGTACAAACCGTGGCCGCCTGCAACCCTGCGCCTTGCACAGGCACGCCGCCATCCATCATCTACACCTGGTATGCCGGCACCCTGCAAAACGACAATGGCGTCACCCGCGCCACACCGGTAGAATTTGGTGCGCTCAACCTGGCACCGGCTGACCCGCTGATGCAGGCTTACCATGGCCTGTTTGGTGGCATGATCATCGAGCCGCTGGGCGCGAAATGGCAAGATGATCCAGGCACGCATGTTTCCAGCACGGTGTCGCCTGCGGTGGGCAAGCCTTTCCGCGATTTTGCGGTCTTCATGCAAACTGATATCGCCATGCAATATAAGGGCAATTCACTGTATCAGCTTAAATCGCCGTTGATGGCGGTCAACTACCGTACCGAGCCTTTCTTTTATCGCTATGGTACCGAGGTCAACCCCAATCTTTCTGCCATCGACACCACGGCTGAGGTATCGAATACCCAAGTCAATGGTGATCCGCAAACACCGGTCTTCCGCGCCAATGCAGGCACGCCAGTGCGCTTCCGCCTGTTTGGCCCGCTGGGGCTGGCGGATAACCAGAATGTGTTTGAGTTGACCGGGCATCAATGGCAGTTTGAACCTTATGCCGATAACTCGACGAGGATAGCCAGTAACCCGGCATCCTTAGCTACGGGAACGCAGTCAGGCTATGGTACGACATCACATTTTGATGTGGTCGTCGATAAAGCCGGTGGTGCATTTGCAGTGCCTGGCGATTACCTGTACCGCAGTTGGCCTGCTGGCCAATATAGCACCGGTGGCTGGGGTGTTTTTCGCGTCAGTCCTGCTGTAGCTGGTGCAACTGCAAAGGCAGTAACGGCAGTGCAGGAAGTGTTTGCCGATGTCGTCGTCATTGACCAGGCTGTGTCCGTCGAGGGGATTTTGGAGGTGACAGGCAGTGTCACCGTGCGCCCCGGCAGTGTGCAATGGGAGCAGGCTGACTCTGTAACCATCGTGGCGGACGGCAAAGAACTGGGCAAGGCCGTAGTTGATCAGTCAGGCCGCTGGCAATTCAAGACCAATGCCAATGCAGTAGCGCCGACCCTGCTGGAAGTGCGTTCTTCTTTTGGTGGACTGGCACAACACAGATCGGCAGCAGCTACCCTGACAGCGAGCAATAATGCGATAGAGTCGATAGACAAACAAGCCGTACCACCTGCAATACCGCTGCAAAAATTTGAACGACGGAAGCGTTGATGGCGTACGCGATATTTGACAAGCCTGTCTGTGCACGCAATCGCTGGCATCAAGCCCTTCTTGGGCTGGTGCTGGCGACTACGCTGGCGAGCACGCATGTAGTTGTTTTTGCAGGTAGTACCATTGCCGCACCGGTACCAGAAATTATCGCCACACCAAATCAGGTAATCAAGGATGGCGTCTCCTTGCAACTGGACATGTCGCAGTCCATGCAGGAAGGTGTAGAAGCCCGTTTTACGCTGAGCCTGCGCGATGCCGCGAGTGCCAATCCCATCCGTAATGCACGGCCTATTGCCTGGGTCGATGCGCAAAACAAGGCAGACGAAAACAGCGAGCAAGCCTGCCGCCGCAAGGTCGCCACCTTTATCGGTGGCGATTTGCTGCATGCGCCCGCACTGAGTTTGAATGCTTATTATGTGCTGGCACTGAATGAAGATAATTCCATCTCCGTCATTAATCCGCAAACCGGCTTTGGTGGTTCCAAACTGCTGACCATGGTGATACTGAAAGGCGTAGGGCAGGATTGGTTGCTGACGCCTGAGCAAAATCTCTGGGTCAGCCAGCCACAGGTGCATGAAGTGGCGCTGGTCGATACCCGCAACTGGCAAGTCAGAACCCATGTGCCCGTGCCCGGTCATCCCGGCCAGATGGCTTTGCGCCCCGGTGCGCAGCAAGTGTGGGTATTAACGGATGATGGTGTGACGGTATTGTCCGCCTCAAGTGGGCAACTGCTGGCAAACATCAAGACAGGGCAGGGCAGTCACGCCATCGCCTTCAGTGACGATGGCAAGAGTGCATTCGTCAGCAATGCCGCAGACAACAACATCAGCCTCATTGATGCAGGCAGCCTTAAAAAAACTACTGATATCGCCAGCGGCAGCAAACCTGTCGCCATGGCATGGTCATCCAAGGCGCAACTGCTGTATGTCGTACATGAAGCTGATGGCCAGGTGATTGCCCTTGATACGACAGGCAGGCAGATAGCCAGCATCAAGGCTTTGCCGGGTATCTCGACTATCCGTTTTACGCCTGATGGCCGCTATGGCTTTATCCTCAATCCGCAAAAAAACAAACTCGATTTGCTCGATACTGCCACCAACCAGATCGTGCAGGGTGCAGACATTGCGCACGGGCCAGACCAGGTCACGTTTTCTGATCGCATGGCCTATATAAGGCGACGTCACAGCGAAATCATGCAACTGGTACCGCTGGATGCGATTGCGCATAATATACAGGCCGGGCAGCCACTGGCGCTGGCATCTGTCAGCTATGGTCAAAAAGCCCCGGACCTGGGGCGCAGCACAGGTAGTCTGGCAGACACCACGGTCATGGTGCCAAATGGCGCAGCTGCTTTGCTGGCCAACCCGGCTGACCGTACCATCTATTACTATCAGGAAGGCATGAGTGCACCCGCAGGCAGCTTCCGCAATTACGGACATGAACCACGTGCCGTGCTGGTGCTGGACCACAGCTTGCAAGAACGCCAGCCCGGTCTGTACCAGGCCAGCGCCCGTTTGCCCAAGGCTGGCAATTACCAGGTCGTGTTTTATCTTGACTCACCCAGGATGCTGCATTGTTTTCCGATCACGGTGCAGGCTGATCCGTCCAAACCACCTGCAACGCGTTATGCCGTGACACTGGCTGGCACCACGCCCACCTTGAGCAAAGGTGAAAACCAGAATTTGCAATTCGCTATCCGCGATGCAATCAGCGGCCAGACCCAGACAGGCATTCCTGATTTGCAGGTACTGCTTTTCAATACGACGGGAACACAACTGCAAGTCGACGCGCATGAACAAAAAAACGGTGACTATGCCATTAGCTTTGCGCCGCCCGTCAGCGGACATTACTATGTCTATTTTCAGGCAGCGTCGCTGGGCATGAGCTGGAATCAGTCGGCACGACTGGTGCTGACGGTGAAATAAAGACTTACTGTGGGATTTAATATGAAGCAAGTCATCAAACAGGTGTTGAAGATGTTGAAGTTGTCGAAGATGTCAAACAAAGCGCTGCTATTCATGATGTGCCTGTTCGTGGCAATGCCATCTGCGCAAGCCGCCATGCGTCCCATACCTGAAGCCCAACTGGTAAATCAGGATGGCAAGAACGTCGCCTTCTATCGTGACCTGGTGCAAGGCAAGACAGCGGTCGTCAATTTTATCTTTACTTCCTGCACCATGATCTGCCCCACCCAGACCGCCACCTTGCGCCAGGTGCAGCGTGACCTGGGCACGCGGGTAGGGCGCGATGTGGTTTTCATCTCCATCAGCATAGACCCGAATACCGACCAGCCGCCACGTCTGAAAGCCTTTGCCAGACAATTTGAGGCCGGCCCTGGCTGGCAGTTTTTGACGGGTAATAAATCCGTCGTCGATAAATTATTACGCTCCCTTAATGCCGGTGTTGGCGACATCAGCAATCACAGTGGCCTGGTGTTGGTCATCAATGAAAAAAAACAGGCCTGGCAACAACTCGCCAGCATGCCCGAGGCCAAACTGATCCAGACTACGATAGAACAGGTAGCCGGGCCTGACCCTGCCATGCAGTCAGCCAATAGCCGCTACTTCCCCAATTTGCCCCTGCAAACGCAAGATGGCAAAACCGTGCACTTTTTTGATGATGTCATGAAAGACAAGGTCGTACTCATCAATTTCATCTTCACGACCTGCCCAGGCATCTGTTCACCCATGACCGCCAATCTGGCAAAGGTACAGCCCTTGCTGGACCCACGCGTGCAAATGGTCAGCATCACCGTCGATCCTGACACGGATACCCCACAGGTATTGAAGGATTTTGCCAGCAAATTCAAAGTGCGCCCCGGTTGGTTATTCTTGACCGGCAGCGCAGAGAATATCAGCGCGGTCGCTAAAAAACTCGGTGGCAGTGGCGAAGACAAAGATGCCCACAGCGGCATTTTATTGGCTGGCAATGTACAGACCGGTGACTGGAAAAAAATCTATGCGACTGCCAGGCCAGAAGATATTGCCCTAGCCGTAGGAAAGCTGTTGCCTGTACGATGATGGCAAGGTCTTGCGCTGCGCTTGGTGTTTTGCTGTGGATGTTCTGTGCTGGCATTGCCAACGCCGCTGACGATCAGGCCTGGCAACGCGGCCAGGTCATGTACCACAAGGGCTGGAACGGTCAGGCCGCTTGCGTGCGCTGTCACGGCAACCTGGGCCAGGGCAAAGAAGAGGGCGGCTTGCAAGCCCCACCTCTGGCAGGCAAGCCAGACCGCCAGCATCTGCAACGCGCCTTGCTTGAAGGAGTGGGTGGCAATGGCCAGCTCTTGCATCCACTCATGCCCCGTTATCACATCGATGCCGCAGGCCTCGATGATATGCTCGCGTACCTGAGTGTCATCGGCAAGGACACGCCCGGCCTTACTGATACCGCACTGCGTGTTGGTATCTCTTTGCCTGATAATGTCTATGGTGCTGCCATACAAGCAGGTTTGACCAAGGCTTTTGATCAGGTCCCTAATGGCGTATATGGGCGCAAACTGGAACTGTTTGTCAATCCAGCACCTGACCAGGTATTTGTCGAGGTCGCCAGCTTGCAAAGCGGCGTGCAGGCCGCGTCCAGTTCCACGATTGAAGTGAACAGGCTGGCAGTCATCGGCTCCTTGCCTGTACCAGGTCTTGCCAGTTTTTCTGACACGCTTGCACAAGACAGCTTCCATCTCTTGCCATCAATGCGTGAACAAGTCAGCGCTTTGCTGGCACAGGCTGCACTGTATGCTCGTGGCGTAGCCAGCAGCAATAGAGCGACACAACAGCTAACCCTGATCTATGATCAGGGCAATGATCCCGCCTTGCATGTATTGCTCAAAGAGTTGCGACAGCAAGCGCGGGTAAATCACCAGTCACTGCGTGAACAAATATGGTCTGCCAAGGTTCGCCAGCCCGGCGAAGCAGTGATTTATATGGGTAGCGCCGCCAACTTGCGTGAAGTACTTGCCGCCACTGGTGAAGGTTTGGTATATGCGAGCGCCATTCACATAGGTCCCGCCAGCCTGCAACTACCACCCGTACAAGCAGCCCGCCTGCGTCTGCTGTTACCATGGCGTACCAGCAGCCCGGTGTTTGATCTGCCCACTGCCTATAGCGATGCGGCCTGCGCAGCAGGTATGGTATTGATAGAGACACTTAAACGCAGTGGTCGCCAGCTTGGTCACGCAGAACTGCTGCAACAACTGAACCAGCTTAGAGATTTTACTGTTCCTGGATTTGGTGCAATAAGTTTTCACTCGGGCCAACACTACGGCAGCAGTGGCGGGCAATTACTCGCTGTGGATGTGGAACATGGCATATTCAAAGTGCTGCGTCGCTGGTAAGCATCAATGTATGTCGATATTTGCAATCGTTGATCCAACAGACTGATGCAAAATCTGTTGATGTCGATTGCAGGGCGCATGGAAAGTTTGAGTATCACCAGTAAAGATTGAACATCAAAACCGTCCCGGCGCAGGCAATGGAAATAGAGCTTAATCGAGTTTCGTGATCTTTTGCAATATGGGCAGTGCTTCGCCCAGAAGCGCCCGTTCACGGGCACTCATGCGTGTAGATAATACCTCGCTTAGCCAGAGTGTGCGGGCCTTGCGGGCAGCGGCATTTTCTGCCTTGCCTTTTCTGGTCAGGGTGATGAGTTGGCTGCGGCCATCTTTGGGATCTGGAGTCTGAGTAATCAGGCTGTTTTCTTCGAGCTTGGCAATGACCAGGCGCATGCTTTGATGTTTTACACCCCGGTTCTCTGCCAGGGTGGCAATGCTGGCAGGCCCATTGCGCTCCAGGAAGGCCAGTGTTTCTCCCTGGGCAGTAGTCGGCGTTCCCGTCTGGCTGCGGACGGCGCGGACGAATTTGCCTATGGTGTCGCGCAAATTTTCTGCCAGGGCTTGCACGCTTTCATGATCGTTCTCATGGTTGCTGTCAGTGACGATTGTTCTTTTCAAAGCTGGTTTCCTCCTGGTGCGATGATGGCGCATATTGCTGGTTTCGCCAAGTTTCACAGGGTGCGAACAAGCGGCATCATTGCTGCTCATGTAGGGTTGATTAGTCTGCGCGTAACTGTGCGAGTACTGCGCTCAGTGTATTGATGCCCCAGTGCTCAAGGTAGCGGCCATCTTGGATATGGACGATGTCGATGACGTCTATGGAAATGGATTTGCCAGTGGCAGCAATACCCAGCAGGGTTCCAGTGTGTTTTCCAGTAATGCTTTTTCTTGTGGTGACTTTTTCACCCTCGCACAATTGGTCATGTATCTGCACCTGCAAGTCGCTCAGTGCTGGCCTGAGTATGTGCTGGAATGTGTTCCACATGCCCTCGGCGTCATTTGCAGTGCCGGGTGGGGCTGAATGATTGATGAAGCGGGTATCCATGAGCGCTTCGAAAGACGCACGGTTTCCTTCTTCTATGATTTCCTTGTTGAAGCGTTTTACGACTTCCTTACTGGCATGATTATCCATGTGATCTGATGGTAAATAGTTGATGTTTATATTTTGTGTGTGGGGCGGTGAGATATTGCTGGCGGCGACCGCCTTACCCGTCAGTAAGCAATTTGGGACAACAAGAAAAGTCGTGAAGTGCCCCATGAATGCACGTCTTTGCATTATTTACTCTTGCATGAAATACGTCTGAAAAAAACCGTTTGCCACTGTCAGCAATCTCATTTCGTCTTTATCTGAGAGTTGTCCGGGTCTCGTCCAATGACTCCCAGATGGGTAAAGCGGAAACCGATTGAATACTTCAAGCCGTAACCCAGGGCCCGGTCAAAACCTATATGCGATATCCATATCAAGCCGGCAGTGATTGCCAGCGGCGCAGAAAAGAAAATCCCGGACGCCAGTATCAACG
Source organism: Undibacterium sp. TC4M20W (assembly GCF_049340245.1). Taxonomy (NCBI): domain Bacteria; kingdom Pseudomonadati; phylum Pseudomonadota; class Betaproteobacteria; order Burkholderiales; family Oxalobacteraceae; genus Undibacterium; species Undibacterium sp. TC4M20W. The sequence continues at coordinate 176,729 of NZ_JBMPPI010000005.1, read as the reverse complement.
TGGCGCCAGCGTATGAGTGTGCAGTGTTGTATATCAGTGCGCCTGCTCTGGGGCCAGCCAGGTAAGCAAGTAGCGATAAGTCGGGTGCCAGGAAGAACAGGGCAAACACACCCCAGCCTGCACCGAATTCTGAGTAAGCAATCAGACTGCTCAAAAGTACGCATACGCCTTCCAGGCGAAGGACAGTGCGTACACCGCCGGATACTGTGCCTGTCATAAATTCTCCTGTTACAGGTGATGGGGTTAAAAAATTATATACAGTCTGACTGTATAAATCAAGATCGATTTCGCCAGCTTGTATCAAGACGCCGCGAGCCTTGGATGTGATTAGGCTGCTGGAAAGGGCTGCCTCTTTGCTCAGAAGCTGATTTTTCTTTTGGCAGTCTTTCACAATATTTGGTTTTGTCATCCGTCAATAGCAATATGCCTTGCATATGTAATTACAGGGCTTGACCGGCAGATTTCAATACAGCGGATTTAAGAAAGCGCAATACCCATGGTGAACAATGACAAAGAAATTCATATTCTCATTTCCGGCGCCAGCGTGGCCGGGCTCTGCACTGCTTACTGGCTTGCACGTTATGGCTTCAAGCTGACTGTGGTGGAGCGTGCTCCTTATTTGCGTCCGGGCGGCCAGGCACTTGATGTACGCGGGCCGGCACTGGAAGTTGCCGATCGCATGGGGATACTGGAAGCCCTGCAGGAACACCGTACCAGACTGACCGGGATGTCGTCGGTAGATGCGGCGGGACAGGAAATTTACCGCAACACTGAACGCACGCTCACAGGTGGCAGTTTTGACAGCCCTGATATTGAAATCCTGCGTGATGACCTGTGCAAAATATTGTATGAAGCGGTGGATGAAAAGGTCGAATTTTTGTTTGATGACAGGATCACCTCCATTACCCAGGATGAGAGTGGGGTCGATGTTGCCTTCGCCAATGTTGCGCCACGCCGTTTTGATTTGCTGATCGGTGCAGATGGCTTGCATTCAGGGGTAAGGAAACTCGCATTTGGCCCTGAAGAAGATTTCATGCATCGCCTTGGTGACTGGTATGTCGCGACATTTGGCATGCCCAATTTTCCGGGACTTGAGCATTGGGAAGTATTTTTTAACGATGAGGCTGCTGGTGTCGGTGCCATGCTAATGGGTTTGCGCAAGGATGCTGATGTAAGAGCATATGTGGGCTTCAGTTCTGCCGAGCCGCTTGATTATGATTACCGTGACATCGCGACACAAAAGCAAATAGTGGCTGAGCGTGTTGCTCGTGCCGGATGGGTACTGCCCCAGATTGTGGACCATATGATGCGCGCAGAAGATTTTCACTTTGATTCCACCAGCCAGATTTGCATGGACAGCTGGTCAAACGGGCGTGTCGTATTGGTTGGCGATGCAGCTTATAGCATTGCCCTGGCTTCGGGGCAAGGCACGACGGTGGCGATGGTGGGTGCCTATGTGCTCGCTGGTGAGCTTGCCGCGCATAAAGATGCACTGATTGCGGGTCTGGCAGCCTATGAACAGCAATTGCGCGATTATGTGTTGCGCAATCAGGAGGTGGCGCGTGAAACCAATATTGAGATGGATTCGATATCTGGCGAATCTGTGGAGCCAGGCGAAACAGACGAAGCTGGAATTTCCAGCGCTCCACCAGACTTTGGGCAATTGGTGCAGCCCTTCAATCTCAATGACTATGCAGGGTTTGTAAAATGAGTGACACGACTATATCTACAACAAAAAAATCTGCAGGCATGTTTGAGTCGATGATGCTCAAGATGTTCACGCACAGGGCAAAGATCGTTGAGATAGAAGAACTTGGTCCGGCCTTTCGCATCATTACTCTTGCTGGCGATGCCTTGCTCGATCTTGCCTGGACGCCCGGTGACAAGATACAGATACAGTTTGGTGGATGGGTGCAGCGCACCTATACGCCCATGGACTGGGATGCCAAGTCTGGCCGCACCCGCATCCTGGTCTATCTGCATTCTGACAGCCCAGGTGTGCAATGGGCGCGTGCCGCACGCCCGGGTGATGAATGCGTTTTCTTTGGACCACGCAAGTCGGTCAGGTTGGCGCATCCACAAGCAGGTGTCCTGTTTTTTGGGGATGAAACATCATTGGGATTGGCGGTGGCATTATCCAGCCAAGTCTCTGCTCCGGCCATGCAAATGCTGTTCGAAGTGTCTGTACCCGCTGATGCGATGGCCGTTATTGATCGGCTAAACATGGGTGGAGCCCAACTGGTCGCCCGTCTTGGCAGCGATGCGCATTTCACCACACTGGAAGAGCACATGGCAGCCTTGCTGCAAGAACACCCAGGTGCTGACATTGTGCTGACAGGCAAAGCTGCTACTATCCAGTGCATGCAGCGCTTGTTAAAGCACCACGGTGTAGCTGCTTCACGGCGGCAGTCCAAGGCTTATTGGGCTACTGGCAAGACCGGGCTGGATTGAATCAGCCTGTTGCTGCACATGTCAGAAAGCAGAAGGGGCCAGTGTCGGGCCGCAGAGGGGAATAGTGTCTCTTTTTTATGTATTTCTTCCAAAGTCACAGATATTTGTTAGTATTCATGGCGACTATCATTGTTTTGAGTACAAGATATCTGTAAGGCGTGTCGCCTGACATTACCAGGTTTACTCTTGAAATAGCGTATGCAGCAATCGGTGTCAGCGTGAGTTTTGTCAGCTGGCCAGCCTTGCGGGCAGCGCTTTGCTGAGCGCTGATGAGGTGATCAGGTGATCAGAGACGCTATCCTGGCTAACCAGTTTCATGAATCTGATTTTCGTTCGCATGAGGTGTATAGCATGCAGGTCTATCATTATCTGCACAAAAACAATGCCGAACTTATTCCTGCCCTGACTGCACAGTTACACCGTCTCAAAGCCAATCAGGCTACCGTACTGGATGGCATGCGTGCTGGCAGGTGGAAGGACTTTCCTCGGTAGTGAAGCCAGTATTCATTTCATGGACAAGTGCGGTGAAAGTGATTACATTAAACAATGGCGAGGGTAGGGTAGTCGTGTTCAAATCTTCGGGATAGCGGCTTGTTGTGCTTGCCGTTTTTGATGTATCAGGAATAAACCACTTATAAACCATTTATGGGGGAGTATTCATGTCTGCAGATAGCAAAAAATTTCGTTTGATTACGCGCAGCGACTTTGATGGCCTGGTTTGCGCTGTCTTGCTCAAGCATCTTGATCTGATTGATGACATCTTGTTTGTGCATCCCAAAGACATGCAGGACGGCAAGATAGCTGTCAGTGATGCTGACATCAGCACCAATCTGCCCTATGTCGAAGGCATACATATGGCTTTCGACCATCATTTGTCAGAAACCCTGCGTAATGCAGATGGTGGCGGCAGAAAAAATCATGTGATTGCACCTGAGGCACCTTCCGCAGCCAGGGTTGTGTATGACTATTATGGCGGCCTCAAGGTGTTCCCGGCATCCTGGGACAGCATGATGGCAGCTGTCGATAAGGGAGATTCGGCACAATTCAATCGCCAGGAAGTCTTGCATCCGCAAGACTGGGATTTGCTCAATTTCCTCATGGATGCCCGTACTGGCCTCGGGCGTTTTCGTGACTTCAGGATATCGAACTACAATCTGATGATGAAGCTGATAGACCTGTGCAAAACCCAGGGTATCGCTGACATCATGCAAGACCCGGATGTGAAGGAAAGGGTGGATCTGTATTTCGAGCATGAAGAGAAATGCAAGGAGCAGATACTGCGTTGCGCAACCGTGCATAAAAACCTGGTGGTACTGGATTTGCGCAATGAAGAAACCATCTTCGCGGGTAACCGCTTCCTGATCTATGCCTTGTTCCCTGAGACCAATATTTCCATCCATGTGCTCTGGGGTTTGAAAAACCAGAATACCGTGTTTGCCACCGGCAAGTCCATCCTGAACCGTAGTTCCAAAACCAATATAGGCCCGTTGATGCTGGAATTTGGTGGCGGTGGTCATGAAAATGCGGGTACCTGCCAGGTCGCCAATGAACAGGCTGAACAGGTGTTGGCGACCCTGACCAGCCGTATCAATCAGGATGGTTGAGAGTAGTACTTTTGCTTCAGAACGCTATCTGTATTCCCGCGGGCAGGAATTTGGCATACCTGCTCAGGGAATTGCTGATATCGCTGGCCGCAATGCGGTAATAAAAATCCTCAGTGCTTTCGCCTGTCTTGATTGCACCAAAGCGTTCATGGAATTTCCAGACTGACTCATTGCCTTTTCTGACATCAAAATGCGCGCTCTGGAAACCCAGTGCCAGTCCATAGTGATATACCATCAGGGCAGATTCTATCGAGCTGCTGCTGGCAGCGCCCGCTTGTATGATCCAGGAACCCCAGCAAAATGAATCTGCCTGCTGATCATACAGGCGCACAGTACCTATATTCTCACCCTGCATGTTTTGTATGATGAAGTAGATCTGCCTGTCATCGAGCGCATATTTTTCCAGCCATTGCTCTTGCGGTTTGATATCGGCTGAGGTGCTGGAGATAAAACGTGACTTTTGTTCATCCGTACGCAAGGCGACGATGTAGCTGGCGTCTGCCACTGTGGCATTACGCATGATCAGTTTATGGCCGGTGATTTTTTGCGGTTTTAAAAAAGCGGGCCCGCCTGCCAGTCCGAGGTCGGCAAGGCGCTGGGCAATACCTGCCTGTTGGGCGCATGCCTGTATCTGGGTAGATATACCGGACAATGAGGAAGTCGAGGGAGTAGATGCTGGTGAAGCTGGTGACATGGCTGATTCATCTGAGGTTTTCACGAGAGATGATTTTACTGTGCCGTTTGCCCTGCGTACAGGCAAACGGCAAGTTTGCCGTTTATTTTGAGACTGGCGTAGCATTCACGACGATGCTCTTGTAATAGATATGGCTGGTCGATTCAAAGCCGGAATCGAGGCCGAACAAGATCCACAGGCTGCCATCGGCTTCTGTCTTGACGTTCAAGGGTGTCATGTTGCTTAATTTTTTTTCCATATACGGCGCTTTGCCACAATCGGTGCTGGCATTGCCTATGGTACCCAGCACCTGGGCAAATTTGCCTGAACCCGACTGGCCGCCACGGTCTATGTTCATGACGAACTCATCGCCCTTTTGTACTGTCAAAGGCTCTGTCGGTGATGCGCCGCCAAAAAACCAGACGCTGTCACCTGGCGAGCCGCCTACGCCAAAGCAGCCTGTGGCTACATTGCTGACGATGGTGGCCTGAAAGCTCAGGGCGTATTCTGTATTCGGGGCAAAGCCGGAATATTTTTTCTTGATGTAGATGAACAGGTCATCACTGCGGTTGGTACCAAAGGTATACAAGCCCTTGCCGCTGAAAGGCAGGGGCAGGGTGCGGTATTCAGTGACGACGTCGGTTGGTTTTGTTTCACTGCTGAAGTCAGAGGTGCCAAAGGCCCAGCCGGGTGGCTCGCTGCTGAAATCGGTATTGATCTGGACTGGCACTGGCTTGGGAATATAATTGGTAGTGCCGCCACAGGCAGCCAGCAGGGTAGTGATGACAGTCGCTGCGAAAAAATGCGTGAATGTTTTCATAATCAAGATTAAAAGAGAGTTGCCTGTTGGGGATGGTATGGTGACAGAGAATAACGGGCGGCAGAGATAAAGTCGTTCTTGAAAATGTCAGATAATTGTCTTTAATTTGTAAATCTTGACTGGCTTGAAATTGTCTGAAAATTGTAAGTGGCGTCGCAAGCATGGGCAATTTGCGTAGAATCGCGCGCTGCCCGCACTACAATGCGGCAAATGCAGCAAATGAGGGCAATGCAAAAAGGAGAGAAGAATATGTTTCGTGTAATGCTGGTGGAAGATGACGCCAAGCTGGCAGCGCTGGTTGCCGAGTACCTCAGAGAATACGAATTTACGATAGACATCGTCAGCCGTGGCGATGCTGCGCTCAGCCATTTTCAACAAACATCGCCGGATATTGTGGTGCTTGACCTGATGTTGCCTGGCCTCGATGGCATGGTGGTTTGTCGTCAATTGCGTGCCATCAGTGCCGTGCCTATCCTGATTTTGACAGCGCGTGAAGATGCCTTTGATGAAGTCTCGGGTTTGGAGCAGGGGGCTGACGACTATGTCAACAAACCTGTGCAGCCAAGAATATTGCTGGCCCGCCTGCGCGCCTTGCTGAGGCGTGTCAAGGATGAGCCTGAAGATGAAAACGCTGACCTGGTTTTTGGTGCCTTTCGTGTCTGCCGCAGTGACCGCACGGTATTCTGGCGCGACGAAACTGTCACGCTTAATAGCGCAGAATATAAATTATTGCTGGTGCTGGCCGAGGCTGCAGGCAAGGTTTTGTCACGCAACGATATTCTGATACAGATGCGCGGCATAGAGTTTGATGGCCTGGATCGCAGTATCGATAATAAAATTTCCCGTCTGCGGCGCAAGTTCGATGACCCGCATGCCGACAAGATCAAGACAGTCTGGGGAGAGGGCTATCTGTTCAGCCCGTCTGCCTGGGACTAGCAGATGAATCGCCTGTTCCTGCGTTTTTTTGCTTTGGTGATGCTGTCCATCAGCGTCGCTACGATTGCCATCTATGTGTCCATCACCATTTTCTTTGGTGATCCGCTGGAAGAAGTCGCACAGCAGCAGGCATCAGGACAGATTTTATTATTAACGGAGTACGTCGATCAGGCAGGTCAGAATGAATGGCTGACACGCCTCAACAAGATCAGGGAAATCACCCGCGCGCGTATGGATTTGATACCCATGCAGCCAGTACTGGCCAAGCTGAACCAGACCAGGCGGGCGCAACTGATGCGCGGTGAGGTGGTCATCGATGTTGCCAGTAAATCCTTTTACCGCCGTGTTGATCTGAAAGGCGAACGCTACGTCGGCAGTGATGAAGAAGTCATCCATGCGCAGAATTTACCGATTGATGTTGCGCCCGTTCTCAAGACCGAGGCGCTGCGCTACATCATCGTGGCACTCTGCCTGCTGATCCCGATTGCGGTCTGGTCCAGCTCGCACTGGCGTGGCTTGCAGGCGCTGGAAAAAGTGGCCGATGAATTTGGTGCCGGTCATTTGAAAGTCAGGGCGTACACCAAAGAGCGCGACAGCATACATCCGCTGGCACAGCGCATGAACCAGATGGCAGCCCGTATAGAGAGCCTGCTGGATGCGCAAAAAAATCTCTTGCATTCAGTCTCGCATGAATTGCGCACACCCATCGCCAGGCTGGAATTTGCACTGGAGCTCTTGAGAAACGCCGCCAAAAACCCCCAGCTTGAGCCACGTATGCAAGCCATGGAAGCCGATATCAGTGAACTCAATGCGCTGGTCAGTGAGTTGCTGGACCTGGGCAAACTGGATCAGGATGCCAGCCTGAACGGGAGTGAATTCGACATTGCCGATAGTCTTTCCAGTTGCGTCGCCAGCTTGCAGCATGTGCTGGATGTTCATGCGGTCAAGACAGATTTCTCTGTCGATCTGGGGGCTTATTGCGGAGATCAGCGTTTGCTGAAACGGGCAATTAGCAATCTCTTGCGTAATGCTGCCAAATACGCCACTGCACGTATCTGGCTGCGTGCCAGCAGGAATGCAGATGGCAGCCTTGAAATCATGCTTGAAGATGATGGTCCCGGCATACCTGCGGAGGAAAGGGAGCGTATTTTTGAAGCCTTTTTCAGGCTGGACCGCAGCCGTGACCGTAACACTGGTGGTTTTGGCCTGGGGCTGGCCATTGCCAAAAAAGCCATTGCTGCCCATGGTGGGCAAATAGTGGTGCAAGAAGGTCAATATGGTGGAGCCAGATTTGTTATTTCCTTACCTGTTTTACAGCATCTTGCACCAGTAAATTCATCAAATTCCGTGCTTACAAATTGATGACATTTGCCAGACAAGTTGGGGAAGACTTGCACCTTGCCGCTCTCTATCATTGCTCAATGTCGCAGTGTTGTTTGCGTTCTGTTTTGCCCTGACCAAGGCCCGCCATGAAAGTATTGCATTTTTACCGCACTTATCACCCCGATACGTTTGGGGGAATAGAGCAAGTAATACGGCAACTGGCGGTGGGAACAGCCCGCCTCGGTGTGGATGCTGAGGTGCTGACGCTGACACGCAAACAAGGCGATCTGGAACTGGAGCTGGAAGGGCATAAAGTACACAGGGTAATACAGAGTTTTGAAATTGCATCCACTGGGTTTTCCTGGCGGGCACTTTCGCGATTCAGGGAACTGGCGAATAGTGCGGACATTATTCACTATCACTTCCCCTGGCCTTTTATGGATTTGATGCATCTGTTTTGCGGAATCAGAAAGCCAACTATCGTGACCTATCATTCAGATATTGTGAGACAAAAATTCCTGGAAAAAGTGTATCAGCCTTTGCGCCACTGGTTTTTGAATGATGTGGACAGGATCGTTGCCACTTCGCCCAATTACCTGTCCAGTAGCCCGGTGCTGAACCGCTACCGCGACAAGACTGAGGTGATTACTTATGGACTGGACAAGGATATCTATCCGCAACCATCGCCAGAATTGATAGCCAAATGGCAGCAGCGTTTTGCTGGCCGCTTCTTCCTGTTCGTAGGCATGCTGCGCTATTACAAGGGCTTGCATATTTTGCTGGAGGCAGTTGCCGATACCGATATGCCTGTGCTGATTGTTGGTAACGGGCCTGAACAAGCTGCGTTGAAGCAGCAAGCCAGAGATTTAAAATTAGACAATGTGTATTTCCTGGGCGCCTTGCCAGAAGAAGATAAAGTCGCTTTGCTCAGTCTCTGCTATGGCGTGGTGTTTCCTTCCCACTTGCGTTCAGAAGCCTTTGGCATTTCGCTGCTGGAAGGGGCAATGTATGCCAAGCCCATGATATCAAGCGAGATAGGAACAGGCACCAGCTATGTCAATATTGCAGGTGAGACTGGTGTGGTAGTGCCGCCTGAAGATGCGCTGGCCTTAAGGGTCGCCATGACCGATTTATGGAACAAGCCGGCCCTGGCAGCACAGATGGGGCAATTGGCGCAAAAGCGCTACCAGACCATATTCACTTCTGAGATGATGGCAAGAAACTATGTACGTCTGTATGTGGATGTCATATCAGGAAACACGAGAGAACCTTGAGCATGGGCGTTGATGTTGCGAAATTGGAAAGAGGTGTCTATGATGCGGATTTCTTCCGCCCTTATGCCCGTAATGCCGCTTCGCTATTTTGATGATATTGAAGATATTGGCGATAAACCGGGTATACACACGACTACAATTGATCAGCATGAAATCTATACTATTTGCCTCCCTTTTTTGCATCGCCAATCTTGCTTGTGCCCAGACCCCGGCAGCTAGCATGTTGCCAGACGGTAGTTCGGATATGTATGTCGGCCTGGGGGTAGTTTCAGAGCCGAGTTGTGAGGTAGGTGGTGAACAGACCACACGCATCATGCCGAATGTACAAATGCAATGGAGTAATGGCGTGTTCTTGCGTAACACCAATCTCGGCATGCATTTGAGCCGCTCCAGTGGCTATGAGTATGGCCCTTTGCTGTCATATCAAAGAGGTTGCAGTGCCTCAGCTGCGCGCAAGCTGGCTGGGTTTGGTGATGTGGATGGCAGTTTTCAGGTTGGCGGTTTTTTTAACTTCCGTCCTATGACCAACTTGCGTCTGGGGTCCAAATTATTATTCGGCACCGGCGCAGGCAAGAAGACTACTTACCTGAATGTAGAAGCACGCACTTATTACAAAATAGCATCCCATCATGGGCTGGCTTTCTCTTCTGGCCTGGCCTGGAGCAGGCGCTATTTTGATGGCGCCAACTCAAGGTTTGACCCTAATTTTGCAGATGGCTACCCTGTCTATGTTAACAGTGACGGAAACAATTTTGTCGGTACGGGCGGCCAGATATTGATTGCAAAATCAGGCAAGGACATCGTGCACACCAATGCCAATGTCAGGAATTTTTATCTGGGTGCGAATTGGAACTGGGAGCTGAGTTCATCCTGGATAATCACTTCGCATGTGACCGGAGTACATCAGTTTGATATCGACAGTGACAGTTTGTGGCTAGGCAAGAAGAATTACGTCACCGTGTATTCTGGCCTTGCATATCGATTTTAATTCGATTTTAATTTTACTAAAGCATGATCAATAAGTACTCCTCCATTTTTGTCCTGATGCAGTTAGCTTCAGTACAGGCTTTTGCGCAAACCAATAGCGCGACACCTGTTACGAAGCCTGCGGCTGCACAGGTAGCAGAAAGCCAGGCCGAGACTGAATGGATCAGCTATCGCAGCGCTTACCGCCTGATGATACAGTTTGAGAAGTATGGCAAACCCAAGAACCTGATCCAGAGCCATTTCCAGGTTAGTGCAAAAAATGGTAATCCTTTGCCAGACACCTTGCAATTGCATCTGGTCAGTAAAAACATGCGCTTGAACTTGCCACTGGATGCAGTTGGCCGCGCCAGTTTTCCTTTGTTGAAGTCTGCCTATGATGAAAATGCAGAACTGGTATTGAACCAGGCTTCCGGGCAGGTCAGTTTTCAAAGCCGGATATCAATTATTGCCAGGGCTGATGGTATTTATGAAGTTGCCGAATTACGTCTCGCGTGCGAGCAGGCACTGACTTATCTGAAAAATATGGGTGATGCCAAAACCGCGAGCAAATCCTGTGTCGGCGTGAGATTTTCTTATTTGAAGAATACCGCTCAGGCAAGCATCAAGCTCAGGGGGGCCGACATGTCTGTGCATGCAATGACATGGCAAGAGAATAGCGCATTCCCTGACGAAAACAACAAGGCCTATAAAACCGTGACCTTACGCTTTGCCGACGCGCCAGAAAAAGGGCAGTTACTGGCGCAACAGCCACCTGTGGCAATTGCACCAGTCTTTGAATGAGTTCTACTAATTAATGCATTAATACAGCTTGCGTCCTACCAGCGACGCCAGTGCCTGCCGCCACCGCCACCCCAGTAAGGGCCGCTCTGTATTACAACGGGCGGAGGGCTGACATAGACCCGTGGCCCATAACCATATCCATACCCATAGTTTTGAGCCGGGGCTACGACACAGCCAGACAAACCCAGCACGCCAGTAAGTATGATAGCCATTCCAATAATGTTTCTTCGCATGATGTACTCCTGTTAGGTTAGTACTCCAGTAGTAATGCTTGACAGGGCGTTTGCGTTGACAATTCAAGTGTAAGACTCTGTTGCTGATGTTTCAAAAAATAATTTGTAAGAATTGATAGGAGTATTGCTTATTTAAAAACTTCAATGAGCAATAACTTGAGCAAACATTTGTTGCGTCGCGGAACTTGACGCCGTGTGGTATGGTCTTAGGTTTGTTCTCTAACGACTATTGCCACAATAACATCTATATGCAAACCCACAGTTTAGCCCTACGCCCAACTATTTTGTCCCTGGCCATCATGGCGGCTTTCAGCCAGTCTTCCTATGCGCAAACTACTGCGCCGGCGACGCCTGCTAAAACCGAAACTGCTGAAAAAGCAGATTCCAAGGCCCTTGAACCCAAGATACAAAAAGTAGAAGTACAGGGTAACCGCGTCTATGACGAACGCCGTCAGGACACTGCCACCAAGATCGTTGTCACTCAGGAAGAGATCCTGCGCTATGGCGATACCAATGTCAGCGAAGTACTCAAGCGCCTGCCAGGCGTGACTGTCGGCGGTGTTCAGGGTCGCGGTGGCGATATCCGCATGCGTGGCCTCGGCGCAGGTTATACCCAGATCATGCTCAATGGCGAACCCAGCCCACCTGGCTTTTCGCTGGATTCTCTCTCACCTGACCTGATAGAGCGCATAGAAGTCATACGCGCAGCGACAGCTGATCTAAGCACCGCATCAATTGCGGGCTCGATCAATATCGTCTTGAAAAAGTCTGTACAGACAGCACAAAAAGAACTCAAGCTGGGTTTGTTTGAAGATGGCGGCAAGTTTGGTGAAAACATCAATTACCAGGTCTCCGACAAGGCTGGCCGCATGTCATATTCCATCTCCGGTAATCTGAATCATGGTCAATACGAGCGTCCTTCGTATTCGGATGAGGTACGCGCGGATGCGAATGGCAGACCTTATGCAACAACGCACACCAGCACTCTCGGATGGGGGACTTTCAATAACCTGGGGTTCTCACCGAGGATAAACTGGAATTTTGAAAATGGCGACACCCTGACCACGCAGAGTTTTGTCAATGCGAACCGTTTTGATGGGCATTTCAGTGAGGTAAGAACGCCTGCTATCGTTGGCGTATTGCCACCAGAATTGATTGGCAAGGAGAATAGTTTAAAGCCAATTTATGCAAGTGACCTGCAAAATGTGCACTCCGATTTCTCCATGTTGCGTACCAACCTGAACTGGATACACAAGCTGGCAGATAGTGCCAAGCTCGATGTCAAACTTGGCCTGAACTACAACAAGCGCAATTCTGATGTGGAATTGTGGGGTTATGGCGAGAATAATGCACAGATACTTGATCGCAGGAGCATTTCTGGCGCTACAGACAAAGGCCTGACCATGAGCGGCAAATACAGTGCGCCATTTGTTCAGGATCACTCGTTTGTATTTGGCTGGGATGGCGCGTATAGCAAGCGTGGTGAAACACGTACGCAAGTTGACCTTAGTAACACTTTGCCGTTGATCAATCTTGACGAAAACTTCAATGCCGATGTGACCCGCATGGCGGTGTTTGCACAGGATGAATGGAATGTCACCAAGCAGTGGTCCGTGTACGGCGGCTTGCGCTGGGAGGGTATTGATACCCGTAGTAGTGGTGCCTTCAAAGCGAGTAGTACGGATCCGACGAACACGCCGTACAGTATCCATAACAGATTCAGCGTCTGGAGCCCGATACTGCAAACTTTGTACAAACTGCCAGACAGCAAGAACGACCAGATCAGGCTGGGGCTTACCCGTACTTACAAGGCACCAGATACCAGCCGTTTGATACCGCGCCGCTTCATCTCGAACGATAACAAGAACCCGAATAGCCCGGACAGCATGGGCAATCCTAATCTTAAGCCGGAGCTGGCCTGGGGTCTGGATATGGCCTATGAACACTATCTGCCTGGTGGTGGCATGCTCAGTGCCAGCGTATTTTTCCGCCGGATCAATGATTTTACGCGTACGCAGTTGGTCAAAGAGGGGACTGACCCGAATGCGGTGTACGTCACCATGCCAGTGAATGATGGTCAGGCAACGACCAAGGGCATAGAGCTGGAGGCTAAATTCCCTTTGCGCGCGATGGTGGAAGGTGCGCCGGCTATCGATTTCAGGGCGAATCTCTCTTTCAACTGGTCCAGCATCAGTAGTGTGCCTGGCCCGAATAACCGCCTGGATTCACAAACGCCTATCAGTGCCAATTTGGGCATCGATTACAAACTGGATAAAATACCATTGACCCTGGGCGGTAATGCCAGCTTCCAGACCGGTGGTCCGGTGAATATTTCTACGGTACAGAGCTCTTATTCCGTGCCCAAGCGTGTACTCGATGTATATGCCCTGTGGAAATTTGATCCCAAAACCAATTTGCGTGTTTCCCTGGGCAATCTCCTGCATCAGGATAATGTCAATATCGGAACTTACAGCGATAAGGGTTCAATAATCCAGACGTCGGTCACCCCTACCACCGTGACTGCCCGCGTCATGTTTGAGCACAAGTTCTGACATTATCAGCACTGAAACGAGAAGGGCACTTCAGTAATGAAGTGCCCTTTGTCTATATGCAGAGGCTTGGTGTTTAAGCCAAGCGGCCAACTCAGCTTATTTCTTGCTTTCTTGCTTTGGTCTGCAGTATGAAGGCAGGTTGGCTGGTGGTACTGTGGTCTTGTCTATGCCTTTGACGGTCATTTTTTCTGGTGGTGTGCCTGTGGCGCATACCCATGCCACTGGCACGATGGGCGCATCTTCAACCACTGCCGGGCGCAGGCTCAGTACCTTGCCTTTTAGTACACCGTGGGCATTATTGCCAAAAGTGATATTGACCACTCCTTCTTGCACCTCGACTGAGCTGATGAGGTTGCTGACAATTTTGTCGGCGACTGGCAAGCCAGCTGCAATATTGTCTGTCGGAAACTTCTTTTCAGTTTGCCAGGTAGCGGCGACCGGTTTTTTCGCGATATCGGCAAACTGTATGCCGACTTCCAATTGCTCCCTGACGACCTTGAACATATAGGATGGAACAGCCATGGCGGCCAGGATGGCAATGACGCCGATGACTATCATCATTTCCAGTAAGGTGAATCCTGAGTGTTTTTTCATAAAGCTGATTTTTGTTGAATGTTGAGTTTTTAGGAATATAGCGGATAAGCCTTGCTTATCACAATCTAAATATCAAGAGAATGTACTTCTGCAGCAGTTGGCGACACCTGTTGGTGCAATAAGCTATGACACAAGTAGCCCTATCGTTGATAATGCGGGCAAACCAATTATCTTTTGCATCATGAATGATCCTATCCCTATATTCGGCTTCACCACCACCTTGCTGGAGCTGCTTTCTTCTGCCTTGTCCGTCATTACGGTCGCTCTGAATATACGGCAGATACACTGGGCCTGGCTGTTTTCTATCCTGTCCTCTGGCATGTATGCAGCCGTGTTTTTTAACACCAGATTGTACGGAGACATGGGTTTGCAGTTTGTCTTTATCCTGGTATCGGTCTGGGGTTGGTTCAACTGGCTGCGTGGCGATGATAGTCATGAGCGTTTGCAAGTCACACGTTTGAATGCGCAGAGCAGGTGGAATTCTCTAGGGGTAACTGTGCTGGCCTTTGTCTTGCTGGCCTGGTTCCTCAAGACCTATACCGATACTGATGTGCCTTACGCAGACGGTTTTTTGACCGCAGGCAGTTTGCTGGGGCAGATTTTGCTCAGCCGTAAAAAACTGGAGAACTGGCATGTCTGGATCATCGTCGATGTGTTGTATGTTGGTCTGTATGTCTATAAGGGCCTGGTGCTGACGGCGCTGCTGTATGCAATTTTCGTTATGATGGCCATCATGGGCCTGCGTGCCTGGAGTAAAACATGTCCTCAGTAAACCGTGTCGTCATATTGGGGGCCGAGTCCTCAGGTAAATCCATACTGGCAGAAGCTTTGGCCGCGCATTACCAGACCTTGTGGGTGCCCGAGTATTTGCGTGAATTCGTTGAGCAGAATCAGCGTGTTCCTAAGGCAGAAGAGCAAATCCTCATCGCCAGGACACAGGTGCAACGCGAAACCGAGCTATTGAAGCAGGCTAAGCAATGGCTGTTCTGCGACACTGGCCCCATCATGACAGCTATCTATAGCCGCCATTATTTTGGCGAGCCGGATGCTGAACTGGCTGAACTGGAACTATCGCATCAATATGATTTTTGCATAGTCACTGCACCAGATTTTCCCTGGCAGCCAGATGGCTTGCAGCGTGAATCTGCCTATGTGCGTGACCGCGTACATCAGGAAGTATTGGATGTGCTGGATGAGAGGGAAATCCCTTTCTTGCTGGTTGAGGGAAGTAACCATTCCAGACTCGAACAAGTGCAGTTCGCTTTATCTTTCCTGTTGAGCTAATCCATAAAAAAAGCACTGCAACCTTGCGGAAGCAGTGCTTTTCGATTTGTTGCGATGATGGCTTAATTGCTTTCCATCAGGCTCTTCAAGTGATCAGCGCGGGCAGGGTGGCGCAGTTTTTTCATGGCCTTGGATTCAATCTGGCGTATACGTTCACGCGTTACTTCAAATTGTTTACCTACTTCTTCCAGCGTGAATTCGGTACTGGTTTCCAGGCCAAAACGCATGCGCAAGACTTTGGCTTCGCGCGGGCTTAAAGAATCCAGTGCCTCTTTCAGTTTCTCTTGTACGGATGCCTGCATCGCTGCTGCCATCGGCGACAAGGTCATGCTGTCTTCAATGAAGTCACCGAGTTGTGAATCACCGTCGTCACCGATAGGCACGTCGAGCGAGACTGGTTCTTTGGCAATCTTCAGGATTTCCCGGACCTTGCCTTCTGGCAAGCCCATTTTTTCAGCAATCGCTACCGGCTCTGGCTCCAGGCCAGTGGTTTGCAAGAGCTGGCGACGTACGCGGTTCATCTTGTTGATGGTTTCTATCATGTGCACAGGTACACGGATAGTGCGTGCCTGGTCGGCAATCGCACGGGCAATCGCCTGCCTGATCCACCATGTCGCATAGGTAGAGAATTTGTAGCCGCGACGGTATTCAAATTTATCCACGGCCTTGAGCAAGCCGATATTGCCTTCCTGGATCAGGTCCAGGAATTGCAGACCACGATTAACATATTTCTTGGCGATGGAAATGACCAGGCGCAAGTTGGCCTCGGTCATGGCGGCCTTGGCTTCGCTGGAACGTTTTTCACCAGCCACCATCTGCTTGTTGATTTCACGCAGGTCAAACAAAGGCAGACTGACATTGTGTTCGAGGTCGATCAGTTTTTGTTGCAATTCACGGGCAGCATGAATATTGCGGCCCAGGATGGCAGCATAGCTGGATGTGCCATTCATTTCCTTGTTCAGCCATTCTGGATTGGTCGCATTCTGGCGGAAATGCTCAACAAAATACGCGCGTGGCATGCCGCATTTATTGACCATCAATTCCAGCATCTGCTTTTCAGTCTGGCGCAGCGTCTTCATTTGCTTGCGCAGAGAGTCGCACAGTTTTTCTGCGGTCTTGACGCTGAAACGCATGCCTTGCAGTTCACGGGTGATAGCAATCTGCGCCTGCTGATAAGAAGGAGATTTATAACCATCCGTAGTGCGGGCAGCCTGCATTTGCTCAAAGCGCATGGCGACGATTGCAAATTTTTGCAGCACTACGTTTTTCATGTGCTGCAATTGCTCGTCGCTGATGCCACTGGCGTTTTCTGCTACTGCATCATCGTCGTCATCAAGATCGTCGAGATCATCATTGTCGCTGAGTTCTATGGCAGGTGCGTCAGATGCATCAGGGTCCAGCAGGCCATCGATGATGTCATCCACGCGGATTTCATCTTTGGAAATTTTGTCGGCAATCGCCAGCATTTCTTGTATCGTACCAGGGCAGGCAGAGATAGCTTGTACCATGTCTTTCAAGCCATCTTCTATGCGCTTGGCGATTTCGATTTCGCCCGAACGTGTCAACAGTTCCACGCCACCCATTTCACGCATATACATGCGTACCGGGTCGGTGGTGCGGCCAAAGTCTGAATCAACTGTGGCCAGCGCAGCGGCGGCGGCGGCTTCTGCCTCATCTTCAGTGACATTGTTGGCGACGTTATCGGTCAGCAGCATCATCGCAGCATCAGGTGCGGCGTCATAGACGGCAATGCCCATGTCATTGAGGGTGCTGACAACGCCTTGTATCATTTCAGCGTCGGCAACGTCGTCAGGCAGGTGATCATTGATCTCGGCGTGGGTCAGGTAGCTACGGTCCTTGCCCAGGTTGATCAACTTGGTCAGTTGCTTGCGATATTGTTCCAGTTGCGCTTCCTGGCTTGCTGCATTGGCGGGCGTTGGCTTTTTGGCCTTGACACGCGCTGCGCGCTTCATCTCTGCTGATTCTGCTGCATTCAATGCCTGGATTTCATCATTTTCAAAATGAAATTCAGAAGACTTGCGGCCACGCTTGGCAGGCTCGCGCATCGCCGGCAAGACATAGGCCGATGTGTCGATGTCCTTGATGCTGGTGACCGCAGTAGCAGGTGCAGCGGGTGCAGAGGCAACAGACGCTGCCACTGCAGCTGTAACAGCCGCCTTAACCGTTGTTGCAGCAGGCATGGAAGCTGCCGGTGTGAATGACGTAGCAGAACTGGCATTCGCCACAGGCTTGAGCGTGACTACCGGCGCAGGTGGTGCCAGTTTGCCTGAGCCTATGCGTGCTTCGCGTTTAATGACAACCGGCGCGGCAGCCGCAGGCTGGTCAGCCAGCAGCAATTTTTTTGCCAGCTTGGGGCCGCTCTTGCGGATCACAACTACGCGCGGCTTGGCGGCCTCTGTATCTGTTATATCTTTTGCTGCATCGGTTTTATGGATGCTTTCCGTAACATCGACAGCAGCTTCAGTATTTGTGTCGGCTAATGCTACCGGCAGGGCTGTGCTGCCACTGTCGTCGCTATCCGCCGTCATTGCATCCATTTCTGTGGATGCGCTTGCTGTTTCTTCAGGCGCATCGCTGCCGTCGGCCACCGCAGCCTGTAATCTGGAACGACGTTTGGTAATCACTGTCACCGGTGTTGAGACCAGTGTCGGTGTTTCTTCTATCGAATCTACTGGATTCGACACCGGTACTACCACCTGTACAGTTTGCACTGTGGCCGTGCGCGCTACGCTGAGCGCGGGGCGGTTCAGTTGCAGTTGCGGTTTTTTACCTAATGTCAGCGTTGAGCCTGTTTTTGTTGTAGGAGAAGTGTTTGAGTCAGTTAAGCTGTTTTTCATGTAACAAATTCGAATACGACAACAAATGCTTGTCAATGGTGTTAGGCAATAGCAAGGGCGAAAAAGCTGCTGGCGATCATCATCTACAGGATCAACGGCAGGCGTGGCGCGGATAAAAAAGCCCGCTGGTAAAAGCGGGCCAGGTCATCTTGCTGAATCTGGGCCTCAAAAGAGACGAAAGGGCAGAATTATCCTCGGCTTAGGCATTCTTGACAAGCAAGACTTTGCTTTCTTTTGCAGAAAAATTTATCCCTTGCCCGCGCCGGTAAGCAGACGAGTGGCCAAGGGCCTGATATCTACAGGCTTTGCCCCTTGTTACAGCATTTTTGTTTGAGGTTTCAAGTAGTGAATAGCTTGGCAATGTTTGATGTAGATCATATGTACTTACGCTAGCTCTTAAAGAAGTTGGACAAACTGTTAAGCTAGCGTCTTTGTGCCATTATTTGTTTTTATCGCCATGCACTTTACTTTTCGCCTGAAAGCCAGCCTGTTTTGCATGTGGCTGGGCTTGCCACTGATCGCTGCGGCGCAAACCGCCCAGCCTGCCCGGTCAACTTTGAAGGTGCCTGACACTCTCGAGCAGAGGCTGAAAGCCTGTACCTCCTGTCATGGTGCTGAGGGCAGGGCAGCAACTGATGGCTTTTATCCGCGTATCGCCGGCAAGCCAGCGGGTTATCTGTATAACCAGTTATTGAATTTCAGGGAAGGCAAACGTGCCTATCCTGCCATGCGCTATATGGTGGCCCATATGTCTGACGCCTACCTCAAAGAAATAGCAGACTATTTTGCCAGCCAGCATCCGCCTTATGCCGCACCACAGGTCGCCGATGCAAATGCCGTTCTGCTGGAACAGGGCAGGCAGCTTGTGATGCTGGGCGACAAAACCCGCAATTTACCGGCCTGTGTTTCTTGTCATGGCAAGAGCATGACGGGTATGGCACCTTTCATGCCCGGCCTGGTAGGCTTGCCGCGTGATTATCTGATTGCGCAATTGGGTGCGTGGCAAACCGGTAGTCGCAAGGCACATGCGCCAGACTGCATGCAACAAGTGGCCAGCAAACTCAAGCCTGAGGATATTGCAGCGGTATCAAGCTGGCTGGCAGCACAGACTGTGCCTGGCGATAGTCTTGCTCCCATATTGAAATCGACAGAATACGGACTATTGCCGATGAAATGCGGCAGCTTGACTCAATCATCTCCATAAAAATCATGAAAAAAATTCTCATGTCCGTCCTGCTGTTCTTGCTGGTCTGCATTGTTGCGGTAGCGGGCTTTGGCTACTATCTGGTCGATGACAAAAGTACTGCAAACACGGCTGCTGACAAAACAAATACGGCAGATCAACTGCTCAGGGGGGAATATCTGGTCAAGGCTGGTAATTGCATGGGCTGCCACACTTCACGGGGCGAAGCCGCCTTTGCCGGTGGACGCTTGTTGCAAACTGACTTTGGTAACTTCAGGACGCCGAATATCACGCCTGATGTAAAAACCGGCATAGGGAGCTGGACTGCCGACGATTTCTGGCAAGCCCTGCACAATGGCAAATCCAGAGATGGCAGCCTGCTATATCCATCCTTCCCATATACCAATTACACCCAGGTCTCACGCGCAGATGCTGATGCCATGTATGTCTATCTGATGTCCTTGCCCAAGGTCGAAAAGCAAAACCAGGCGCATGAACTGCGCTTCCCTTATGATCAACGGGCTTTGCTGGCTTTCTGGCGTGCAGCTTATTTCAGGCCCGCTAGCTATCAGGAAGACAAGAGCAAGTCTGTTGAATGGAACCGCGGTGCCTATCTGGTCAATGGATTGGGGCATTGCAGCGCCTGTCATAGCAGCCGCAATAGCCTGGGCGCGAATGCCGGTGTCAAAGATTTGTCTGGTGGCGAATTAACCAGTTGGTATGCGCCTGCACTGACCAATAGCAAAGAAGTCAATCTGGCTAAATGGTCACCACAAGAATTGATCGCCTTGTTGAAATCCGGCGTCAATCAGCATACTGCCGTCTCTGGCCCCATGGCTGAAGTGGTCGCCGGTAGTACCCAGCATCTGTCAGATGCTGATATCAAATCCATGGCCACTTATCTGCAGGCCATACCTACCGTGCAGGTGGCTGAGAAGGATGTCCTGGACAAGTTCATGGCAGGTTCTGAGCTGAGTGCGGAGCGCATGGAAGCAGTCATGAAACAAGGGGGAGCACTTTATAAAACCCATTGCATGGATTGCCATGGAGCGCAGGGAGAAGGTGTCAGCAATATTTATCCGGCACTGAAATCTAATCCCGGTGTGCTCAGCCATGCCTTGTCGAATCCGGTACGCATGGTCTTGTCTGGTGGCTTCCCGCCAGTCACGAAAGATAATCCGCGTCCTTACGGCATGCCGCCTTTTGCCCATACCCTCACTGACAGCGAAGTCGCCCTGGTACTCAGCTATGTGCGCAATGCCTGGGGCAATAAAGCCGAGCCAGTTACTCCAGCAGAAGTTAATCGCTACCGTACTGCTGCAATGGAATAGAGTGGAAAATTACAATTTGATGACAATTCACATACATTTTTAAACATTCTTGCGCTTCATCCGCTTTTACACTTGTGTTAATTGACATTGTTTGCAGATGGATTTGAAATCTGCCACCCGCTTGGCGACCTGTTATTACAGTTATGTTGGCGGCGTGTGGTGGTGTCTCGAGCACTGGTGTGAACGCTGATGTAGTGAGGTCAGTGAAAGGGCTGGAATTTCTCTGGCCCGGTAGTGGCAGACCTGGTGTTATCCGACGCCCCTGTAGCTATCACTTGTCGCACTGGAAGTGACACCACCACGAAGTAGAGTATGGCAGCAGCCGCAGCCGTAGCCTTTTAGCATTGGCTGCAATCGTTGCCATACTGCCGACATACTCGAATGACTCCATCCGCCTGCCCATGAAAAGTGTTATAGATCAGCAATTTCAGTTAAGATTGCTTCTTTATAAATCTTTTTCATCATATGCGATTCAGAATCATCACTCTGCTGCCAGCACTTGCTTTCAGCATCTCTTATCCTGCCCTTGCCGCCAATAATGTAGATCAACCCACTAAAACTGCGGGACCTATCAAGAGCCTGGCAGTCGATCAAAAATCAGATGCACGTTATGTAATTACTACCGTGCCGCAAGAGTCGGCCATGGAACGCTTTGAGATGAAAGATGCTCAGGGGCGCAATATTGCCTATGTTGCCATGACAGATGGTGATGTTGGTGGCCTGGTGTTTGTTGATAACAAACTCACGGGTGCGGTTTCCAAACAGGATGCGCTGGCTTTCTATAGCTGCCGTGGCTATGCTTCTGCCACCAAATATCATTGGGCTAAAGACGCCAATGCCTGGATAGAGGGTTTGCTGGCCGCCAGCCAGCCGACTTCCACAATCACTTTGCAATTCTCTGGTAAGTCGAGCTGGCGCAGTATTGTTGAAGTTGTCAATAATCCTTCGCTTTCCCAGATCGGCTCGCTGGTCGATATAGGTACCAATCCCCTGGGTATTTTGCGCAAACTCAATAATGCGCGCGAGTCCATGGCGGAGCGTGAATTGTTTGAAAAAACCAGGCTGCGCCTGATGGAGGTCACCACCGGCACCAGTGAAGGCAAAGTAGCAGAGATCATCAAGCCTGAAGATGTTTCATTCGCAGTCGGTGGCCTGGTCATGGCTTACCCACGATTCTCTATCGAGTATTTTATTGCTGATGGTGCGGTGAAGGCGATACAGCAGCCATCCTTCCATGTCCTGTCACACAAGCAGGCAGCATTATTTTATGTGACCAATACAAAATGGGAAATGTGCACGCCAGAAAACTGGCGAAATGCAATGCCGGTAGTGAATGTTCCGGCCCCTGCAGTGAGCGCAACGCCACCTGCGCAGACGACTGAGCCAAAATAAGTATCTGCATCAAGGTGGAATCCTTCGCACATCTCCGTCGCCATCTGCTGGGCCTGGGCCTGGTATTGGCATGGTCTTGTGCCGGACTGACAGCAGGGCAGGCAAAAGCACAAGAAAAAGTGCAGACCAAAGAAAGTACCTGCTATGGAACGGTCGCCAATGGCAGGCTGGAAGCTGGCGTCAGTTTGCCAGAAAAAGGCAATAATTTTTCTGCGTATAGTGCCCTGGGCGTCAGCCTGGGGCGCACGTATGTACATTCCACCGTTGCAGAAATTATTTCTCTGGCCTATCAAGAACTTGAGCAAACTGCCAGCGACAAAGTCTTTGTCTATGGTGAAACCGGCTGGAAAACAGGTGGGCGCATGAGGCCTCACCGTACCCATAAAAATGGTCTGTCTGTCGATTTCATGGTGCCCGTGCTTGATGTCCAAGGCATATCCCGGCCCTTGCCTGGGAATATGAATAACAACTATGGCTACGATATTGATTTTGATACACAAGGGCGCTTTGGTGACTACCGCATCGACTTTGCCGCCCTGGCCGAGCATTTATACCAGCTTGATCTTGCAGCAAAAGCCAAGGGCAGGGGACTTGCACTGGTGATTATTGACCCGCCTTATCAGGCAAAATTATTTGCCACGAAGCGTGGGCCTTATCTGCAAAAACACCTGAAATTCATGAAGGGAAAAGCCTGGATCAGGCATGATGAGCATTATCATGTTGATTTTGATTTGCCCTGCAAAAAAAACACTGCTTGATTTTAAAACGCACGACCGGATGACCTGAACTTACTTTAGCTGAATATGCCCTGGACCTTTGCCCATCCACTCGCCATATTGCCCCTGCGCCGCCTGGCACCGCAGCGTTTCAATCTGATGGCCCTGGTCATAGGCAGTATTGCGCCAGATCTTGGCTACTATGTGTTTGCTTTCGACCTGGCGACACTGGCGCACCAGTGGCCGGGTTTGCTGCTGGTGTGCCTGCCCTTAGGCTGGGCTGTATTCATGTTCTTGCGTTTGATGCAAACACATTTTATTTATCTGCTGCCACAGATGCAAAGGCAGGCATTGCAGGCGCATTTGTCCCCGTCGCGCAATTTGAATGTGTCGCAAGTGATCTGGATATCCTTGTCTTTACTGCTGGGGGCGATGACGCATATAGTCTGGGATGCATTCACCCACGCCAGTGGTTTTGCGGTCGCCTACTTTGATGTCTTGCGTGAGCCGGTAGAGATCGCCGGTTTTCATACCAGCGTCTTTCATCTGGTGCAGCATCTGAGTACCTTGATTGGTGTAGGGGGATTGGCTTACTGTTACTGGCAATGGCTGAGAAAACTTCCGCACATCGTCATACTCGAACCCAGGGAGAGTGATCAGTGGCGGTATATTTTAATTGCCAGCACTGCCCTGACTGCATTATTACTCGCGTTGCCGATGGCGTTTGCCATATCTGGCGCTAAGAATGCCAGTGCAGCAAAAGAGGCATTTTTGTTTCGCTTTGCGTTGTGTGCAACGACCTGTTTTGCCATACTGCTGACGATTGCCGCTTTACTGATCGCCAGGGCCAGAGTAAAACCAGAAGCACCGGAGTAAGCAATTGATGTTCAATCAGTGGCAATATGCCTTTTACTACCTCACCCTCATCAACTTAAATGCGTAGAGAATCATGAAAATTCAAAAACTGGCAGTCCTGTTTGTCGTCGCTACTCTGTCGGCTTGTGCCCAGGTACCAAAACAGGCGACAGTATTTCATTACGCCACGATAGATGCACTGCTCGCAGGTGCCTATGAAGGTGAGCTGACTGTTGATGAGCTGAAAAAGAAGGGTGATTTTGGCATAGGCACCTTTAACCGTGTTGATGGTGAAATGATTGTGCTTGATGGCGACGTATTCCAGTTCAAGGCAGATGGGACTGTGGTTAAAGCCAGTGGCGGACAATTGACGCCCTTTGCTGTAGTCTCCACTTTCAAAGCAGACAATCGCTTTGAAGTCAGCAAAGAAACCAGCATGAAAGAGCTGGAAGACATGCTCGATGAACGACTGGTCAATAAAAATCTTTTTTATGCAATCAGGGTAGATGGCGACTTCAAACAGTTGACTACACGTGCCATCTCGCCGCAGGACAAGCCTTATAAACCTCTGGCAGAAGTGACCAAGACCCAGACATTGTTTAACTTTAGCAATACCAAGGGCACCCTGGTTGCATTCCGCAGCCCCGGTTTTGCCAAGGGCTTTAATGTGCCGGGTTATCACTGGCATTATCTTTCTGATGACCGCAAGGCAGGTGGCCATGTTCTGGCACTCAGCCTTAGTCAGGGGACGATCAAGGTCGGGGCGGTATCAGATATAGAAATCAAACTGCCCGCCAACAGCATGTTTGCTAACACCAATCAGACTGTTGATCGAGCTACGGAATTGAAGGCAGTAGAGAAGCTGCGCAAGGACTGACGTAATCCCTGTTTCCTTAGTTTTTTGAACCAGGATCAGTACTCAGATTCCAGTTCAGGATATTGCCGTTCTTGTCGGTGACGGTCGTCATTTCCTTGAATATCCTGGCTTGCAAACTATCGGGCAGGCGCACGAAATCGACGCTGTTAACAAAGCGGTCACCGCGCATGAAGGCCCATGTAAAGAATTTCATGGTGGCGGTGGTTTGCTGCGCATCCCTGGCACGCTGTTGCATGATGATAAAAGTACCCATGCTGATAGGCCAGGTTTTTTGCCCTGGTTTGTCAGTCAGCATTTCTTCAAAATTGGCATCGGTTTTCCAACTGCTGTTTGACAGGGCTGCAGAAAATGCCTCGGCAGAAGGGGCGATGAATTTGCCATCGCGATTTTGCAACAGGGTGTAGTCGAGTTTTTCTTGCGTTACATAATTAAAGTCAATGTAACTGATAGCGTACGCCGTTTTCTTGATCGTGCTGGCAATATTGCTGCTGCCTTTGACTTGTATCAAACGGCTGTTCCAGGGGATAGTGAAATTCCTGCCATACTTGGCCTGCCAGTTTTTGCTGACCTTGCCCAGGTAATCAGAAAAATTGTAAGTCGTGCCTGAACCATCCTGGCGCACGATGACTTCTATATTCTTGTTTGGCAAGCGCAAGCCCGGATTAAGCGCCGTGATCGCAGTATCGTTCCAGCTGGTGATCTCGCCGGAAAAAATATTCGCAAGGACTTCGCCCGTCAGACGTAGTTCAGCGGTTTTGATACCTGGCAGATTGATTACCGGTACCACGCCTGAAATAGCTGAGGGAAACTGTATGAGTTTGTCCTTTTTCAGATCAGCCTGGCTAAGGGCCGCATCGCTGGCGCCAAATTCCACACTGTTTTCCTTGATTTTCTTGATACCGGCGGACGAGCCGCTGGCCTGGTAAGTGACCGTAACACCAGCGTTTTTGCTATAAGCATCCGCCCATTTCTGGTAAAGGGGTGCCGCCGCGGAAGAACCTGAACCCTGAATGTCGGCATGGGCAGTAAGGCTGGCAAGAGGGGAAAGCAGTAAAACCAGGGGGAAGAGCAGGGAGTTGCGTGTATTCATGATAAAAAATAAAGCTGAAAAGCCGGGAAACTGGAAACGAATTGGCGCGGATTATCTCACGAGCCTGAAAATTCCTCCCTAAAGCGGTATTTTCCGTAATGAACCTGTCATTTCTAGTGGCTATGCTTCTTCCTTGCATATCAACAATAAATTGTTTATATTGTTTACATGTTTTCTAATCTGGAGGCTGGAATGGTAACCGCAGCAACGAAAAAAGTAAGTACTGTAGTCGCAGGTGCAGAGAAAAAAGTCGTAGCCCTTAAAAAAACGCCTGTTAAGCCTGCTGTTGTGGCTGCCGGGAAGAAAGTCGTCAGCAAACCTGCTGCCGAGGTGAAAGTCGCTGCAAAAGCGCCTGTGAAAGCCCCTGTGCGCGCCAAGCCGACAGCCAGGCTGCCTGAAGCCAGACCCGTGGCCGACGTGGTCGTCGAAAAAGTCAAAAAGGCCAAGCTGGTGCGCGACAGTTTCACCATGCCAGAAAGCGAATATGCGGCGCTTGGTGCAGTCAAGAAAGCCTGCCTGAAAGCTGGCGTTGAAGTCAAAAAGAGCCAGTTACTGCGTATAGGCGTTGCCTTGCTGAGCAAGACCGACGTACCAGCGCTCAAAAAACTGATCGCAGGTCTGGCGCCGCTGAAAGCAGGCAGGCCAAAGAAAGAAAAATAATTCAGCTGCAGGAATGCGTGAATAGCAGGACATGATGCCGGGCATACATCCGGTATGTATCTGTTATGTATCTTTTATGTATTAGGTATGCGCTTTTGTTCTGCTGGCATGCAGTTTTTCAATACTATCCCCGTTCTGGTATCTGTTCGAGATCAGCCAAAACGGGGATTGTTGTTTTTCAGACTTGTCATAAAACCGACATCTTGCTGTCATCTTGCTGAAGTAATCCTTGATTATTCTTCGTTCGTCGGATCAACGAACAACATGACAAGGACGATGAATGCGATTACTCACGATACCCGCCGATGCTAATCCCAGTTTTTCCAAACTCAATCTGAGCCTTGCTACCACGGCAAAAGAAGTCAAAGAAGTACAGCGATTGCGCTATAAGGTCTTTATAGAAAGCATGGGCCTGTCTGCTTTGTCCAACCCTGATGGCCTGGATAAGGATGAGTTTGATGAGTACTGCGATCACCTGATCGTGCGAGACTCCAAAACCCTGAAAGTGGTCGGTACTTACCGCATACTGGGGCCAAATGCTGCCCGTCAGCTCGGTCGCTATTATTCCGAAACAGAATTTGACCTATCCCGCCTGCAACATATACGTAATAGCGTGGCAGAAGCTGGTCGTGCCTGCATACACCCTGATTACCGCAGTGGTGCCGTCATCATGCTGCTGTGGGCTGGCCTGGCTGCATACATGCGCCGTGAGCGTTGCTCGCACCTCATTGGTTGCGCGAGTATCAGCCTGACCGACGGTGGCCAGAATGCTGCGGCGATTTACCGTGGTCTGTCTGCGGCAGATTTCTCTCCGCTCGAATACCGCGTCACGCCACACACACCTTTCCCGCTCGATGAAATCGACAGCAGCACGACTGAGGCACGTATTCCGCCACTGCTGAAGGGCTATCTGCGTGCCGGTGCCTGGGTTTGTGGTGATCCTGCCTGGGACCCTGATTTCCATAGCGCTGATTTATTCGTCATGTTGCCACTGGCGAATCTGGATGACCGTTACGCACGCCATTACGGCACAGGGGAGCAATAAATATGAAACCAGCCGATCAGTTCCTGAGTAGCAAATTGTATAAAACCGGTAAGAAAGAAACCCAGCGTTTCCGCACTATCTGGATTTCAGATTTGCATCTGGGAACGAGCGGCTGCCAGGCGACCAAGTTGCTGCAATTTTTGCGTGCCACCGATTCAGATACCCTGTACCTGGTCGGTGACATCATCGACGGCTGGCAACTCAAGCGCCGCTGGTACTGGGACCAGACCCATAATAATGTGGTGCAGACTGTCCTGAAAAAAGCTAAAAAAGGTACAAATGTCATCTTCGTGCCTGGCAACCATGACGAGTCGATACGCCAGTTCATCGACCTCGATTTTGGCGGCATTAAAATCAGGGATGAGCTGGTGCACACCACGGCCGCAGGCAAGCGCATGCTGGTCTTGCATGGTGACCGGTTTGATGGCGTCATCGCTTGCGCCAAATGGCTGGCCTATGTAGGTGACAGCTTGTATACCGTCATCCTGAAATTTAACCAGATATTCAATAACTGGCGCGCCCGCGCTGGCATGCCTTACTGGTCGCTGTCACAATATCTGAAGCAAAAGGTCAAGAACGCGGTCAGCTATATCACGCAGTTTGAAGATGCACTGGCAGACGAGGCCCGTCGCAAAGGCCTGGATGGCATTATCTGTGGCCATATCCACAAGCCAGAAATACGTGACATCGGGGGCATCTTGTACTGCAATGATGGCGACTGGGTAGAAAGCCTGTCAGCCCTGGTGGAAGATGCTAAAGGCGAACTCAGGCTGGTAACCTGGCATGACATCTGCCACCCTGAGCATGTAGCAGATGCGGTGGCAGATATCGATGTGGACGAGACCGAACTGGAAACAGTCGCCGGATAAGTTCAGGTGCTTGCAGCCGGTTTGAACCAGGACCAGATGCGCAAACCAAACTGGTTGCAAGCCAGACCTGCTAGCACCAACAGACCAGCGCAGATTTTCCACCAGAATAAAGTCTCGTTCAATACGATAGAAGCGGTCAGCATGCCGACTACCGGCACTAGCAGAGTAAACGGCGCTATCGTCGCTGCAGGGTATTTACGCATCAGCCATGACCAGATGCCAAAACCGACTATGGTATTCGGGTAAGACTGGTAAGCAATGGCACCGATTGACGTCCAGTTCAGCTGCGCATAGGCTGCTTGCCAGGCATCCATGCCTTCCATCATGTAAGACGCCAGCAGCAAGGGTGGGCTTGCAATGGCCGAGCCCCACACCACCATCGCCAGCGGATTGACGACACCTATCTTCTTGGTGACGATATTGGCGATACTCCAGCACACCGCACCAGCAACCACCAGCAAGAATCCTATGATGGTTGCCTGCGCTTCCAGATGCATGGCAACCAGCGCCATGCCAGACAAGGCAATCAATGCACCCAGTACCTGCACGAATTGCGGTTTCTCACCCATGATGACAACGGCCAGACCCATGGTGATGAATGCCTGCAATTGCATGACCAGGGATGCCAATCCCGCCGGGAAGCCGAGCTTGATACCGCAAAACAAAAGCGTGAACTGGAAAGCAAACTGGAACATGCCGTAGGCAGCCACCCATTTCCATGATGTCTTGGGAAATGACACAAAAAATACCAGGGGCAGGGCAGAGAAGATAAAGCGCGATGCGGTGAACAGCACAGGCGGCAATCCTTGCAAACCGATTTTGATGACTACGAAATTGATGCCCCAGGTGATGACTGCAATCAGGGCGGCAAGGATGTGCGTGGGTTTCATCGTGCTTTATGGGTAAAGACGGCCCTACATACTAACAGCAAGCGGGGTTTGCTGCAGAGAGCCAGTATTTTTACCTGTGGATAAATGAATTTCAGGAGCGCTTATTTAACCACCAGGTCAGGCGACATGATGGCTTTCAGATAGGTCTGCATAATCTCGTTCTCGCGCTGCTTTTGCGTGATCCACCAGACATTGCCTTTGCGTACGCTGTACTCTTGCAAAGGGTGGCCCAGCAATTCAGCGGCGACCTGGCCCAGATAGGGCTGGTGGCCAATGATGAGTACAGGTTCACGGCTGTTCGGCCAATTGGCTGCGGTTAGTACATCGCTGACCGTGGCTGCCGGCCCCAGTTCGGGAACGACTTTATATTTCCTGCCGCAGGCGATCAGGGCTTCAGCCGTATCTCTGGTGCGTATGGTGGGGCTGGCCAGTATCCTGCAGGTTTCAGGCAAAGTACTGTCCAGCCAGTAAGCAATTTTGCTTGCCTGCTTGTTGCCCTTGCCTGTCAGTTTTCTGAATTCATCAGTCAGTTCAGCTGTCGCTGGTTCTGCTTCTGCATGACGCCAGAGGATGAGTTCCATTATTGATTATCCGTATCAGCCAGGGTGCCCAGAGTTTGCATCAGATGTTGCTGGGCACAGAAACGTACTTGCTTGGCTCTGGATTTCTTGCGGTCGTAATGTCCGTCTGAATCCAGTGTCCAGGCATTCACATTGTCTTTCAGATAGGGTTCCAGACCTTCAGAAATAACGCGTTTTTTCAATGACTTTTCCAGTACAGGGAAAGCCACTTCTATACGACGGAACAGATTGCGATTCATCCAGTCGGCACTGGCAAGATACACATCATGCGCCAGATCATTGCGGAAGTAATAGATACGGCTATGTTCGAGAAAGCGGCCTATGATGGAGCGCACCTTGATGTTTTCAGACAAGCCAGGTACGCCCGGGCGCAAGGCGCAGGCACCGCGTATGATCAGGTCAATCTTGACGCCATCTGCCGACGCAGCATACAGTGCCCGGATGACAGATTCATCGAGCAATGCATTCATCTTGGCGATGATGCGGGCAGGGCGGCCTTCACGGGCTATGCGCGCTTCATTGCGTATGGCTTTAATGATTTGCGGTTGCAGGGCAAATGGTGCCAGCCACAGATAATCAAGTTTTTTAGGTTTTGTCAAACCAGTCAGGTGGATAAATACTTCATTGACTTCTGCCGCCATCTCAGGATGGGCTGTCAGCAAGCCAAAGTCTGTATAAAAACGCGTGGTCGATGGATGGTAATTGCCAGTACCCAGATGGGCATAATGTCGCAAATTACCGCCTTCTTCGCGGCGTATCACGAGCGCCAGTTTTGCATGGGTCTTCAGGCCAACCACGCCATATACAACCTGGGCACCGGCGCGCTGCAATTTGTCGGCCCAGTTGATATTCGCTTCTTCATCAAAGCGCGCCATCAATTCGACGATGACGGTAACTTCCTTGCCCAGTCTTGCCGCCGTGATCAGGGATTCCATCAAATCCGAATTCATGCCGGTGCGATAGATAGTCTGCTTGATCGCGACTACACTGGGGTCTTGTGACGCCGAGCGTATGAAGTCAATGACGGTCTGAAAAGGCTGGAAAGGGTGATGCAAGAGTATGTCTTGCTTGCGCAGCAAAGTGAAAATATCAGCGTGCGCATACTTGCCTATGGCCTTCGCCGAGAACGGTGGGAAGCGCAGATTAGGCTGTTTGACATGATCAACCAGTTCACCGAGCCTGACCATGTTTACCGGGCCATCCACCGGATACAGACGGTCGCTGTCGAGGTTGAACTGTTCGAGCAAGAATCTTGACAAGTCCTCAGGGCAGTTCTTTGCCACTTCCAGGCGTACTGCCGCACCGAACTGACGGGTTTGCAATTCACCCTGCAATGCCTGGCGCAGATTCTTGACTTCTTCTTCATCGACCCACAGGTCGCTGTCACGGGTGACGCGAAACTGTGAATAATTGATCACCTCACGGCCATTGAACAAGTCTTCTATGTGTGAGTGTATGACTGAAGACAGCAGGCAAAACGCCATGCCATCGTTCGACAATTCATCCGGCAGGCGGATGATGCGCGGCAAAACGCGCGGTGCCTTGACGATCGCAATTCCTGTGCCACGGCCAAAAGCATCCTTGCCCGCCAGCGAGACAATGAAATTCAAACTCTTATTGACTACCTGCGGGAAAGGATGGGCAGGGTCCAGGCCAATTGGTGTTAGCAGGGGTCTGACTTCACGTTCAAAATAAGATTTTACCCAGGCACGCTGAGCTTCATTGCGCTCGGAATGACGCAGCAGATGTATGCCTTTTTTGGAAAGCTGCGGCAGGATCTCCTGATTCAGTAATTCGTATTGCCTTTTTGCCAATTGATGACACTCGTCGCTAACGCGCTTGAGCATGGCCTGGAAGGTAGGGTGTTGTACCAGTTCACCATCTATCGTGTTCTGTGCCAGCAGGCTGGCAACCCTGACTTCAAAGAACTCATCGAGGTTGCTGCCGACGATGCATAAATATTTCAAGCGTTCGAGCAAGGGGATGCTGCGGTCCTCAGCCTGAGCCAGCACACGCCAGTTGAAAGCAATTTGTGACATCTCCCGGTCCAGGAAAATCACCGAACGTGACAATTCTGGTACCGCCACTGGCTTGGCTTGCTTGGCAAGTGCCTTGATTTCAGTGTCAGGAACTTGTTTCATGTCTTCCGGCGCAGTTGCTGAAGAGGGTGTTTCCTGATTTGGCATAGTTTTTTGCATGTCATAAAGGACGTCATATATATACGCAAGCATTCTAGACGTCTTAAATGACAAGTTTATGACAAAAAAGTGATAACAAGTGCAATTATTTCACAGGCTTTGCTTCACGTCATAATCTTGTCATATTTGGCTTGTACAGTGCGCCTCGTAGTACTGAATACTGTTATTTAACTCTGAGGTGAACATGCAAATCAAACGTGTTGTCAAAACTCTCATCGCTGCAATTGGCGTCGCTGTCACATTTGGCGCTGCTCATGCTGCCGACATTACAGGCGCTGGCGCGACTTTCCCATATCCAATTTATGCAAAATGGGCAGAAGCTTATAAAAAAGCCAGTGGCAACGGTCTGAACTATCAATCCATCGGTTCCGGTGGTGGTATCAAACAAATCAAGGCAAAAACTGTCGATTTCGGTGCATCCGACATGCCTTTGAAGGCAGAAGAGCTGGAAACTGAAGGCCTGGTGCAATTCCCAGCCATCATCGGCGGTGTAGTTCCAGTGGTTAATCTGGACGGTATCGCTCCAGGCAAAATGAAGATGACAGGTGAAGTACTGGCCGCCATCTACATGGGCAAAATCACTAAATGGAATGCACCAGAAATCGCAGCCATCAATGCCGGTTTGAAATTGCCTGCTGAAGATATCACTGTCGTACACCGCTCTGACGGCTCTGGTACTACTTTCCTGTGGACAGATTACCTGACCAAAGTCAGCCCTGAGTTCAAAACTGCTGTTGGTTCTTCCACAGCCGTTAAATGGCCAGTCGGTGTAGGTGGCAAAGGTAACGAAGGCGTAGCTTCCAGCGTCAAGCAAATCAGAAATTCCATCGGCTATGTTGAATACGCTTATGTGAAGAAAAACAAGATGACTTACACCTTGTTGAAAAATGCTGATGGCCAGTTCGCTGAACCAGATGATGAAAACTTCAAATCCGCTGCTGCTGGCGCTGACTGGAGCAAAGCTCCAGGCATGTACCTGGTATTGACTAACCAGCCTGGCAAAATCACCTGGCCTATCACTGGTGCTTCTTTCATCCTGTTGCACAAAGCGCAGGCTGATGCTGAAAAAGGCAAAGAAGTATTGAAATTCTTTGACTGGGCATTCAAAAACGGTGGCGCAATGGCTGCTGAACTGGAATATGTTTCCTTGCCAGCACCGGTTGTCAAACTGATCGAAGACAACTGGAAAGCAAAAGTCAAAGATGCTTCCGGTAAAGCGCTCTGGTAATAAAAAGTTTGACCCTGTTCAGACATTGAACTAAACAAATCGAGGCAATCCGGAACTGTCCGGATTGCCTTCCGGTGGAAAAGACACCCATGACTACCCAAATGTCCTCCGTCAACATGACTGCACCAACTGCAATCCCACCCGCTAATAACGCACTACCTCAGGCCGGTCAGATCGACCTTGCGAAAATGGCTGCAGTAATGCGCCGCCAGCGTTGGCAAGATTTCTTTTTTCATAAACTGACCTTTACTTTCGCCGCCCTTGTGATGGTGGTGCTGGTCGGTATTATTATTTCTCTGTTCCTGCGCTCGATTCCGGCGATGAAGGAATTTGGCCTGTCATTCATCTGGACCATAGAATGGGACCCGGTCAATGACAAGTTTGGCGGCATGATCGCCATCGTCGGCACACTGGTGACATCGGTCATCGCCCTGTTGATTGCCTTTCCTGTCAGTTTTGGTATTGCCCTGTTCCTGACCGAGATTTGTCCTAACTGGCTCAAGCGTCCACTGGGTACGGCAATTGAATTGCTGGCTGGTGTACCGAGTATTATTTATGGCATGTGGGGTTTGTTTGTATTTGCGCCCTTGTTTTCGCAATATGTGCAACCGGCCCTGGCTGCAACGCTGGGTAAATTGCCGGTGATAGGTATTTTGTTCTCCGGCCCCATGATAGGCATGGGCATGCTGTCAGCCGGTATCGTCCTGGCAATCATGATTATCCCTTTCATTTCTTCAGTCATGCGTGACGTGTTTGAAGTGGTGCCGCCGGTACTCAAGGAATCCGCTTATGGCCTGGGTTGCACCAAGTGGGAAGTAGTCCGTAAGATTGTGCTGCCATACACAAAGATAGGTGTAGTGGGTGGTGTCATGCTGGGTCTGGGTCGTGCACTTGGCGAAACCATGGCAATTACCTTCATGATCGGTAATTCGCATCACCTGTCCTGGTCGTTGTTTGCCGCCGGTAATAGTATCGCTTCCACTCTGGCAAATGAATTTGCAGAGGCAGAAACAGTCTTGCACACATCTTCCTTGTTCTTGCTTGGCCTGATTCTGTTTGTCATCACGTTCATTGTTTTGTCGGCTGCCAAACTGATGTTGCTGGGCTTGTCCAGAAAAGAAGGAGCCAAATAATGGAAAACTCAACAATGCAATCTGCCAGCAACCCGGTGTATCGCCGCCGTTTGCTGATGCATAAACTGGGCATAGGTTTGTCGTCATTTGCGATGGCACTGGGTATATTTTTCCTGATGTGGATATTGTTTACCCTCATGACAAAAGGACTGAGTGCCGTCAATGTAGCCATGTTCACAGAGTCAACGCCTGCCCCAGGCAGTGATGGCGGCGGTTTGATGAATGCGATCTTTGGTAGCTTTGTGATGGTCGTCAGTGCCGCCCTGATCTCAACACCTATCGGTATTCTGGCTGGTATTTATCTGGCAGAGTATGGTGATAAAAGCTGGTTTGGCTTCGTCACACGTTTTGTGACCGACATCATGCTCTCTGCACCGTCCATCGTGATAGGCTTGTTCGTGTATGCAATCTATGTTGCGCACGTCAAGCATTTCTCTGGCTGGGCTGGCAGTATCGCCATTTCACTGATTGCCATTCCAGTGGTTGTCCGTACTACCGATAATATGCTGGGTCTGGTGCCGACGAGTTTGCGTGAAGCTGCATTTGCGCTGGGCGCACCTCGCTGGAAAGTGGCTTTGCTGATACGTTTGCGTGCCGTCAAAGCAGGCGTCGTAACAGGTATTTTGCTGGCAGTGGCACGTATCTCCGGTGAGACTGCACCTTTGCTGTACACCGCCCTGAGCAATCAGTTCTTCAATGCCGACATGAACAAGCCTATGGCCAACTTGCCGATGGTGATTTATCAGTTTGCGATGAGTCCCTACGACAACTGGCGTGAGCTGGCCTGGGGTGGTGCATTGTTGATCACCTTCAGCGTCCTCGGTTTGAATATTTTGTCGCGTACTTTGTTTAACCAAAAAACACAGCATTAATACTGGCCTCGATATGACTACTACTCAAGACAACCAACAGAAAAAAGCAATCGAAATCGGCGGGCTGAATTTCTTTTATGGTGCGACACGCAGCCTGCGCGATATCAATCTGAATATCTACGACAAAAAAGTCACTGCCTTCATCGGTCCATCAGGTTGCGGCAAATCGACTTTGTTGCGTACCCTGAACCGCATGTATGACCTGTATCCTGGCCAACGTGCTGAAGGCAATATCATCTATAACGGCAAAAATATCCTGGATGCGGATCAGGACATTAACTTGCTGCGCGCCCGCGTCGGCATGGTGTTCCAGAAACCTACACCTTTCCCTATGTCGGTATATGACAACATCGCTTTCGGTGTGCGTCTGTATGAAAACCTGTCCAAGGGCGAGATGGATGAGCGCGTTGAATGGGCCTTGAAAAAAGCCGCAATCTGGACAGAAGTGAAAGACAAACTCAACAAGAGCGGTCTGAGTTTGTCAGGTGGCCAGCAACAACGTCTGTGCATCGCGCGTGGCGTATCCGTGAAACCGGAAGTCTTGTTGCTGGACGAGCCAACCTCAGCGCTGGATCCTATCTCTACAGTCAAGATCGAAGAACTGATCAATGAACTGAAAGAGGAATATACCATCGCCATCGTCACCCATAATATGCAGCAGGCAGCCCGTTGTTCTGATTACACTGCTTATATGTACCTTGGTGAACTGGTCGAGTTTGGTGAGACTGATCATATCTTCATGAATCCGGTGAAGAAAGAAACTCAAGACTATATTACTGGCCGTTTCGGCTAACAGACGTACCATGCTTGCGCAGATTTATCCGTGGGAGCACGGATAGATTATATTGCGCGAGCTGGCGTTTATATTTTGCAATTGCGAATTCAGGAGAAACCTGTGACAGGCGAACACTCTTCAAAACAATACGATATGGATCTGGAGACTATACGCTCCAAGGTCTTACTGATGGGCGGCTTGGTGGAAAGCCATTTTCATGATGCGATGTCCTGCTTCCGTACCGGTAATGCGGTACAGGCAGAAGCCGTGATTCAGTCTGACCTCGAAGTCAATCGCCTCGAAGTGGCACTAGACGATATGTGCAGTCACCTCATCGTCAAACGCCAGCCAGCAGCAAATGACTTGCGCACTGTCATGGCAACCGGCAAGGTCATTACTGATCTTGAACGCATCGGTGATGAATCAACTAAAATTGCCCGTATCTCCAGAGATGCAGCAGCTGGCAAACGTGGCGTACCGATGTTCAGCGGCTATGAAACCGTGCGTGTACTGGCCAGCAGTGTGGCAGACATGTTGCATCAGTCTCTCGATGCCTTTGCCCGTCTTGACGGTGGCAAGGCTGTACAATTGATTGCTCAGGATGCGCTGATTGACAATGATTTTCGCTCCATCATGCGTAACCTGATTACTTTCATGATGGAAGATCCAAGTACGATATCATCGTCGCTAGATGCGCTGTGGGTAGCCAAGGCGATAGAGCGTATCGGCGATCATGCAAAAAATATTGCTGAACATACGATTTATATCGTTGAAGGCAAGGATATCCGTCATTCAGATTATGTGGCTAGCAAGCAGGAACAACAGAACTAATTATTGATAATGGCTACAGACACAACAATACTCATCGTAGAAGATGAACCGGCAATCGTAGAACTGGTCAGTTTTTCCCTGCGCGCTGCAGGCTGGAACACTTTTGCTGTCAACACGACAGCAGAAGCCTGGGAATATTTGCAGCGCCGTACACCTCAATTGATTTTGCTGGACTGGATGTTGCCTGATCAGAGCGGTTTGCGTCTGTTGTCCAAGATACGCTCAGACCGTCAGTTCAATGAAATCCCCGTCATCATGCTGACCGCAAAGAGCATGGAAGAAGACAAGATTGCTGGTCTTGACCATGGTGCTGACGATTATGTCACCAAGCCTTTTTCGCCGCGTGAACTGACTGCCAGAATCAAGGCCCTGCTGCGCCGCAAGAGCCCTGAGCATGCCCAGACCGCCCTGACGGCAGGCTCTGTAGTACTTGACCCTGTCAGTTGCACGGTCAAGATAGAAGACAATAAGGTCGATATTGGCCATGCTGAATACAAGCTGCTGAAATTCTTCATGGCGCATCCGGAACGCGTATTTTCACGCAGCCAGTTGCTTGACAAAGTCTGGGGCGACCATGTCGTCATCGAAGAGCGGACGGTAGATGTCCATGTTCTGCGTCTGCGCAAAGTCTTGAAGAATGCAGAATCTCTGATCAAGACCGTGCGTAGCGTTGGCTACATGCTGTCTGAAAAATAAACTGGCAACAGCGCTCATGCTATTTACGGCATCGCACACTGCATAAGCTATATGCAGTGTGGCAGCGCCATTCCTGTTTGGGAATACCTTGCAAACATTGCTCACTGATATCAGTAAAACCTATATCATTACATTTGTGCATTACATTTCAAGCAATTACTGAGAACCCTCAGGACCCACTATGTCTCCACGCCTTATTTTCTGGATTTCTGCATTTGTACGCATCGTCCTGGTTCTCATGGGAGCCGCATCTGCTATGTATATATGGGGTCCGGTAACAGGTTTGGTGTTAGGCCTGATCGGTATGGTGACCCTGTTTTGCGTACAGCTATTTTATTTGCAGCGCCTGGCAGACTGGCTGGATAACCCGAATAGTTCACGTTTGCCCGATGGCTGGGGGGCCTGGACTGATATATTTTCACGCCTGTATAAGCTGCGTCGTGATGATGAAAAAAACCAGGCTGAGCTGGCAGAGTGGCTTGCACGTTTTCGCCAGGCCATGACCTTGCTGCCGGATGGCGTGGTCATTATGGATGATGTGCTGTTTCTGGAATGGTGTAACCCGGCAGCAGAAAGCCACCTTGGCCTGAGCCATGCGCAGGACAAGGGCATGCGCGTGACCAATCTGGTGCGTAGCCCTGAATTCATGGATTACATTATCCTCGGGCGCTACGAGACACCGTTGACGCTGTCCTTCCGCGACCGCAAATTGATTGCCCACATCATCCCGTTTGAAAACCGCCGCCAGATTCTGGTGACGCATGATGTGACTGAATCAGAGCGCATAGACATGATGCGACGCGACTTTATCGCCAATGCATCGCATGAATTGCGTACCCCGCTGACTGTGATTAATGGTTTTCTGGAAATCGCTTCCATGCAGGATGACCTCGATAACCACACCCGCAATATGCATCTGAAACTGATGACAGAGCAGGGTGAGCGTATGCAGCGTCTGGTAGAAGACATGCTGACCCTGACGCGACTGGAATCGGTGGATTATCCGCCACGGCCAGAGCGCATCAGCATGCTCGGTTTGCTGGAGCAGATATTGCAAGAGGCGCATGCCCTGTCTGCTGGCAAGCATAAAATCACGCTGGAATGTACTGGCCCCGACATTCGCGGTAGTAATGATGAAATCCGCAGTGCGCTGACCAATCTGGTCACGAATGCGATCCGCTATACACCTGAAAATGGCAACATCAAGATCAGTTGGATAGATACTGCAAATGGCCCTAAATTTGCGGTGTTGGACGATGGTATAGGAATTAGTGCCGAACATATCTCGCGCCTGACCGAACGGTTTTACCGCGTCGATAAAAGCCGTTCGCGCGAGACCCAGGGCACGGGTTTGGGGTTGGCGATCGTTAAACATGTGCTGCTCAGGCACAAGGCGAATTTGTTGATTGAATCTACACCTGATGTGGGTAGTAAATTCTGCGTGCAGTTTCCGTGTTCGGCAGTCAGCGTATAAAAGCTGTCTTTCAAGAAAAAAAAGCCGCATCGGCGGCTTTTTTATTTCTTGTTTTCGTGATAGATGCGAAGTAACTCTGAGACTGGAATATCATTAATCTTCATGCCGGTAACATCACTGCTTTCTATAGTGATGTTTTTAAATGAACAGTTTGCGAAGCGGCATGCTTCCAGATCAACGCTAAAAAATTTGCTGGCCCGTAAATTTATTTCATTAAAATTTGAGTCAGCCAAATCCATACGATGAAAATCCCTGCCTTGCAAAAGTTTGCTGTCTTCCATTAGATGTCTCTTCACATTAAATTTAGTGATTACCCACTGCCTGCGTAGTGGGCAAATAATAATGTCGCCAGTCCGATTAGTTAGCTGAACGCAGCAGGGGCTGGGTTCTTTCCTTCAGCCATTCCAGCGCCGTACCGCTGACGCGTGGGGACAGACGCTGCAAGACTGTAGCATGGTAATCATTGAGCCATTTGATTTCGTCTTCACGCAATAAGTCTACTGTGATGCAGCGTGTGTCTATGGGACAGAGCGTCAGTGTTTCAAATTCCAGGTACTCACCAAATTCGGTTTGCATGGCTGGCACGTTCAGCAGCAGGTTTTCTATGCGCACGCCCCATTTGCCAGGGCGGTAAATGCCGGGCTCATTGGAGGTGATCATGCCGGGCTCCATCGCCATATGGGATTCTGCTATTGCAGGGGAAATGCTTTGCGGACCTTCATGCACATTCAGGAAATAGCCTACGCCATGGCCAGTGCCGTGACCATAGTTAACGCCATCAGCCCAGATAGGCGCTCGTGCCACGGTATCTAGCATGGGCGACAGCGTGCCACGCGGGTAACGCATTTGCGAGAGGTTGATCATGCCCTTCAAGACCAGGGTGAAGTCACGCTTTTGCGCTTCTGATACCTGGCCTACAGGAACAACGCGGGTGATGTCCGTTGTGCCATTCAGGTATTGTCCACCGGAGTCGATGAGCAGCAGTCCATCACCTTCGATGACGGAATGTGATTCCTTGGTGGCGCGATAATGCGGCATGGCACCGTTGGCATTGAAGCCAGCGATGGTATTAAAACTGGGTGAGACAAAATGAGGCTGACGTGCACGGGCCGCACAAATTTCTTCATCTATAGTCAGCTCAGTGATGCGCTGCTTGCCGAATGCACCTTCCAGCCAGGTGAAGAATTCACACAGTGCTGCGCCATCCTGCTCCATGGCTTCGCGCACGAATTGAGCTTCTTCTGCAGTCTTGCGGGATTTGGCAAATACAGAGGGATTGATGGCTTCGATGACTTTCACTCCGTCTGGAATACTTTGGCGGAAACCGTAAGTGATTCTGCGCGGGTCTATCATGATGCTGCTATCTGCTGGCAGGGCTGCCAATGCAGTAGCTGCTTCGCTATAGTCTGCCAGGCTGATGCCATCTTTGGCCAGTACCACAGCCAATTCTGTCGGAACTTTGCCTGCCGAGACGAACAATTTTGCATCAGTCTGGCTGATCAGCGCATGACCAACAAAGACAGGGTTATAACTGACATCAGCGCCACGCAAATTGAAAATCCAGGCCAGGTCATCGACAGTAGAAATAAAATGCCAGTCAGCGTTTTGGCTACGCATCTGTTCGCGTAACATCGCCAGTTTGTCGGCGCGGGCGACTACTGCATAGGGTGCTGCATGTTCATAGATCGCAGCCTGTGGCAGGCTGGGGCGCTCGTCCCACACTTTATCCAAAAGATCATGGCTGGTATTGAATCTGATGCCCTTGCTTTGTAAGGCATGTTCCAGTGCCCTGGCAGTTGCCAGACCCAATACTGCGCCATCTACACCCACCGTTTGTCCGGGCTGCAAATTGCTGGCCAGCCAGTCTATGTAAAGTGTGGCTGCAGCAGATGCGATTTTCATCATCTTGATGCCAGTTGGTGCCAGTTCTGTTTCTGCCGAACTCCAGTAGCGGCTATCTACCCACAGACCTGCAAAATCCGCTGTAACAATTAGCGTGCCTACCGAGCCAGTAAAGCCAGAGAAATAGCTGCGTCCTTGCCAGCGGTCAGGCAAATACTCTGACAGATGCGGATCGGAGGACGGCACGATATAGGCATCCAGACCCTGCGCATGCATGACAGCGCGTAATTGCACGAGGCGGGCAGGGATGGGGGAAGTGATGGCAGAAGGGCTAACAGGGCTGTTCATGGATGGATTTCCAAAGCAGGATAGACAGGATTGAGGCTAAGTTTAATACGAAGACGGCGTAAATACAGGCCGAGTTTGACGGTATGGCTTAAGTTATTTCGTAAGTTATTTCGTAAGTTATTACTTAAGTCATTGCTTAAACATCATCACTCGTCTGGATTAACAAAACTGGAGAATAGTATACCTAAAATATATTATATAAGAGCAGATATGCCGATTTCTTTAATTTCTTAAGAATCGCCGCATGACATGCGGGGCAGGCTCATTCGAATTGGCGTGGGAATATTCAAGCTCAGGCGCGAGTTCAAATTCAAAGGCGGCATACAAGTCCAGCAGACGGGGCTGGTCACTGCGTACACCGAGGCGTAATTCTTCTATGCCAGATGTCTGCGCCGCATGAATCACGGCTTCGAGTAAATGCTGTGACAGGGCTTCACCCCGAAAAGCAGGCAAGACCCCCATGCGCAGCATTTCCCAGCAATTATTTTCTGTATCCAGCGGCAACCAGCGCACCGAACCTACTGGTTCATCATTCAGCAACAGGACAAAACCGCCACCCTGCATCAAGTCATTGCAGACACGCTCACTGCTTTCATGGTGGCCGCTGGAGGTAGCGGCTACCTTGTCAGTCCAGCAAGTGCGGGTCAGATGCGCTATGAGTTGCGCATCTTCTATGACAGCTTCACGGACAACAATATTCATACGCTGGTACTGTATCTACGCACAAAAGATATTAACGTACACGCATGCCAGGTTGGGCACCAGGCCAGGCTTCCAGTATGTACAAACCTGGGTTAGCCTTTTCATCAGCAGCAGATGCTGCCAATACCATGCCTTCTGACATGCCAAACTTCATCTTGCGTGGTGCCAGGTTAGCCACCATGACAGTGAATTTGCCTATCAACTGCTCTGGCTGGTAAGCAGACTTGATGCCTGAGAACACATTGCGGGTACGGCCTTCGCCTACATCCAGCGTCAGGCGCAAGAGTTTGTCTGAACCCTCTACATGTTCACAATTGACGATCTTGGCAATGCGCAGATCAACTTTGGCAAAGTCGTCGATCTTGATTTCTTCGGCCAGTGGTTCGATATCACTGGATGCAGTTTCAGTAGCAGCCGCTACACCCTGATCTGGCTTTTCAAATAATTCATCAAAAATTTTCACATCGATTCTTTGCATCAGATGTGCGTAAGGATTGATTTTATGCAGATGTGGTAATGGTGTCGCTACATCTGCCCATTGCAGTGGGTCGATATTCAATTGCGTTTCTACCTGTGTTGCCAGTTGCGGCAAGACTGGTTTCAGGAAGATAGTCAAAATACGGAAAGCTTCCAGCAAGCGGCTACAGACTTCCTGCAATTTTGCATCGTTCTCGGCCTTTTTTGCCAGTTCCCAGGGCTTGTTGGAATCGACATAGGCATTCACCAGGTCAGCCTGTTCCATCGCTGCACGCAAGGCTTTGCCGTATTCACGTGCTTCAAACAAGGCCTGAATTTCTGGCGCAACATTGCGCAAATTATTGAGGAAAGCGTCATCTGCTGTTGCCCAGTCAGTCGCCACCACGCCGTCGAAGCGCTTGGTGATGAAGCCGGCAGCACGACTGGCGATATTGATGTATTTGCCAATCAGGTCAGAATTGACACGTAATGCGAAATCTTCTGGATTCATGTCCAGATCTTCAACCTTGGCATTCAGTTTGGCGGCGAAGTAATAACGTAGCCATTCTGGATTCATGCCCAGCTCAAGATAGCGCAGTGGTGAAATGCCAGTACCGCGCGACTTGGACATTTTTTCGCCAGATATATTCACAAAGCCATGCGCATAAACATTATCCGGTGTTTTATAGCCAGAAAACTTCAGCATCGCTGGCCAGAACAGGGTATGGAAATAAGTGATGTCCTTGCCGATGAAATGGATTTGTTCAGTCGTCGGATCAGCCATGAATGCATCGTAATCACGGCCGATTTTACCGAAGTAATTTTTCAGCGAAGCGAGGTAACCCACAGGTGCATCCAGCCAGACATAGAAATACTTGCCCGGTTGGTCAGGAATCTCGATACCAAAATAAGGCGCATCGCGGCTGATATCCCAGTCGCCCAGGCCGCCTTCGCCTTCCAGCCATTCCTTGCATTTATTCGCTACTTCAGACTGCAGGCGGTTGTCTTTCAAAGCCCAGCCACGCAAGAATTCCACGCATTTTTCATCAGACAGTTTGAAAAAGAAATGCTCGGACGATTTCATGATCGGTGTCGCACCAGTCAGGACAGAATAAGGATTCTTCAATTCTGTCGGCGCATACACGGCGCTGCAGACTTCACAGGAATCGCCATACTGGTCCTTGGCGCCGCATTTAGGACATTCGCCCTTGATGTAACGGTCAGGCAGGAACATATTTTTGACTGGGTCAAAAAACTGTTCTATGGTCTTGCTGGTGATGAAGCCAGCAGACTTCAGCTTGCGATAGATGTCCTGCGACAACTGATGGTTTTCTTCGCCATCAGTTGAATGCCAGTTATCAAACTGTATATGGAAGCCGTCGAGGTATTGTTTGCGTCCGGCAGCGATCTGCGCCACAAAAGCTTGAGGCGTGATGCCAGCTTTTTCAGCAGCTATCATGATAGGTGCACCGTGTGCATCATCCGCGCCGACGAAATGTACCTCGTGACCAGACATTCGCTGATGCCTTACCCAGATGTCAGCCTGGATATATTCCATGATATGACCAAGGTGGAAGGGCGCATTAGCGTACGGCAGGGCAGTGGTAACAAACAGCTTACGGGTCATGGTTGATGCACTTTTTATGAACGGACAAGAGCATTATTCTAACAGCGAATGCATAAATTGCAGCCGCTATGCCCTGATCCTGGGGGTAGTAAGGGAGTTTTTGTGTTATTTTGTTAATGGATGCCGTTCAAACTACCCAGGCACCATTCCTATAGACAACTTCATCGTCCAGTTTTACGGCTTCGGTAACGGCGAAAACATCGACATGATGGCGGCCTTCACCACGCTTGATATGCGGCTTGGCATAGCTGCCATGCTTGGCCCCCAGGGATAAATGGACACCGCACATGCGCTCATAAGTGCCTATGTCACGTACCGTCTTATCTTTGGAAAAGGCCTTGTTCATTCCAAAACCCAGTTCGCGCACCCAGACTACGCTGTCGTCAGCACGAATATTGGCCAGCACCCGATCAAATTCAGGCGTGGAATTGATGGCATCAACGACCTGGCCTTTTTCCACGATCAGGGTAATCGGCTGTTCCGGGCGATTGACGGTAAATGTCGTGTCGCCAAAGGCAAAGATGCGGATTTGACCATACACATCTTCCAGCGCCACCGATTCGGTGAACACTTCACCAATAGGGAACTGGCCGCCGACATTATTCATCAGGCGATAGTCGCCGACATTGAGCTTGGCTGGCTCAAATCGGCCACTGAAGACCAGTTCAGCGCCGCCACTATCGACGACACC
Source organism: Undibacterium sp. TC4M20W (assembly GCF_049340245.1). Lineage (NCBI taxonomy): Bacteria > Pseudomonadati > Pseudomonadota > Betaproteobacteria > Burkholderiales > Oxalobacteraceae > Undibacterium > Undibacterium sp. TC4M20W. The sequence goes on along the minus strand of NZ_JBMPPI010000005.1, from coordinate 131,998 downwards.
ACCGCTGGCCTGGTCAATTTTTTGTTTGAGCGCATTGCCAGTGCCGCGATAGTAGTTGGCATCATAGGCCAGCGACTCTATGTAATACAGGTTTTCATCACCTTCCATTCGTGCAAGGTGTGGATGTTCTATGACCTTCAAACCACGTTTGAATAACTCCACCCGCAGCCTGTAGGCTTCGAGGCGAAAATTGGTAGATTGTATTAACACCGCCAGATCAGACGCCTGCAAGGCATTCAAGGTCGATAAAATCAGTTCTGGTGTTTCTGCATCAAAATCGATAAAGCGTGCATTGGGCAAGCACGCGCGATAGGCGCTGGTCAGTGCCACTGCCAATGGACAGCGCTGGTCATACACGACTACAGCCTGATGTTGATCAGTATGTTCAAAGGCCAGTTGCAGGATGTCGCGCAAATGCTGTGCTGCTATTGCAACTGTTGCCGCAGGCAATATCTCCATCGGTTTTTCTGGATTTGTAGCTGGATTAACGATGGGGATGGTCATGATTTTGCCTGCGCCTGCCACATCAATAGATGCAGGCAGTTTATTTACGGTGAGAGCTTTAGCTGAGGCCGCTATTTTAACTTCTAACAGCAAAGCATGGATTTGATTTAGTGCAGTTTTCAAGGCATTATGCTTAACTTTATGGAAACTAAATGTGTATAAATACATAATATCCATGAATCTGCAGTGCTTATCTGTAGTAGTTAATCTGTATTACTTAATTCAGCGTACTCAATAAATGATGAGCAAATGTCAGGATGCCATATTGCTCATCAAAATATAAATTCACAGGGAATGAACATGATCGCCAAGCAGTTTTTAAAGTGGGTATTAGCCTTATTTGTTGCAGTCTTTAGCCATTTTGCTTACGCGCAAAATGCGGCTGCCGATGCAGAGGTCAAAGCAGCATTCGACGAAGCAAAAAAAGTCATGCAGGCAGGCCCGGCAGAAATCAAAATGATAGATCAGGCAGTATTGAAAGTGCCAGCCGGCCAAATTTTTATCCCCATGCCTGAGGCTGGTCGCATCATGCGTGCCATGGGCAATTCGTCTGACCCTAGTTTGCTTGGTGCCATCTTCCCAGAAGAAGGGCACTGGATGATTGTCGCGCGCTACCAAAAATCTGGCTATATCAAGGATGATGATGCCAAAGACTGGAATGCCGACGATTTGCTGAAAAGCTTAAAGGAAGGTACGGAAGCGGGAAATAAAGAACGTGTACAGCGCGGTATCCCTGAAATGCAACTGGTGGGCTGGGCAGAAAAGCCGAATTACGAAGCCACAACCCACAGGCTGGTGTGGTCAGCAATTACCAAGGACAAACAGGGCAGCAGCGACAGGCAGGGCGTGAATTACAATACCTATGCGCTGGGCCGTGAAGGCTATATCAGCCTGAACCTGGTGACGGCATTGAACGATTTGCCACAACAAAAATCCATCGCTAAAGATTTATTGGGGCATCTGGAATTTACAGACGGCAAGCGTTACAACGATTTTAATATCAGTACCGATAAAGTCGCTGAGTATGGCCTGGCAGCTTTGGTTGCCGGTGTCGCTGCCAAAAAACTGGGTTTGTTTGCCCTTATCTTCGCTTTCTTTGCCAAGTTCGCCAAACTGGCGCTGGTTGCCGTGGTAGGCTTGGGCGCATTGATAGGCAAATTGTTTGGCCGTAATAAAGCGTAAAGTTATAAAAGCTTGAAGCTATGAAGCTTAAAGTCCAGGCAAAAATAAATAGGATGTAATAAAAATGATGAAGCTGCTGTTCCTGCTGTTTTCCGGCGTCAAATTTAGCAAATTGCTGGCGTCGGGCGGCACCATGATTATTTCTGTCGCTGTCTATGCCTGGATATTTGGCTGGTGGTATGCCGTGGGGTTTGTCTTGCTCATGTTTGTGCATGAAATGGGCCATTACATCGCTGCCCGCCAGCGTGGTCTGAATGTAGGCCTGCCTACCTTCATCCCTTTTTTGGGGGCCTGGATAGAATTAAAAGACATGCCGCATGATGCCGAGACCGAGGCTTACATTGGCCTGGGTGGGCCATTAGCTGGCACTGTTGGTTCTATCCTCTGTTACTTCCTTGCCCGTAATTACGATAGCGATTTATTGATGGCGGTAGCGTATTCAGGCTTCTTTTTGAATCTGTTCAATATGATACCGCTGTCGCCTTTTGACGGTGGTCGCATCACTGCCGTGCTGACTCCGCGCATCTGGTTTGTCGGTGTGCCGGTGTTGCTGGCTTTGTTTTATTATCGCCCCAGCCCCATGCTGATCATTATCGGGTTACTGGCCTGGCCACAATTGTGGCGCGCCTGGAAATATGATCCTCAGGCGGAAGAGAACAAGGCTTACTACAATATGTCTGGTGAGGTACGTTTTACCTATGCGGCTTATTACCTGATCTTGCTGGGTTTTCTGGCGGTCATGACGAATGATGTGCACGAGCTGGTGCAGACAGCACGTCAGGTCAAAGGGATTTAGTTTATTGTTCCGTAAGTTTTGCTGATCGAAGGCGGGTCTGGGTAATGATTCCGCCTGCCTCTGCCTCTTCCCATCTTCCCATCTTCCCATCTTCCCATCTTCCCATCCTCCTGGACTTGCTCATGCTTGCTGGCGGCATGTATGAATTTACTCTTCCATTTGCGCTTCCCTTTAGCTGAATGATGGTGCTTGTTGCGCTACCATTTTTCGTCTAAATCTCAGATGAAAAAGCAATTTACTGAAAATTCTTCCATGCTTGTAAAAATAATCATGTGCGTGATTGATGTGCGAATCAATTGCTGACTGAGTCATTTTCATAGGAGGAATGCGTACAAAATCCCGTTTTTCATCCCATCCTGTTGATGGCGCCTGGTCTTGACCTCTTGTTTTGATAGCGCTACCATTTTCATCAATACGCCAAGCTTAAGTTGTCATTTTTCTGATGAAAAGAACCATGTCCAATCCATCAAGTACGCCAGTACTCGTCAATTTACAAGTCATCCCGGTTGCCGGTCATGACAGCATGTTGCTTAATCTCAGTGGTGCACACGGTCCATTTTTTACCCGCAATATCGTAATACTCAGCGATAGTCTGGGTAATACCGGTGTTGGTGAGGTGCCAGGTGGCGAAGCCATACGGCAGACCATACTTGATGCCCGTGATTTGCTGATGGGTAGGGGTATAGGCGATTATCAAGGCATATTGAACCGGGTGCGGGATGCTTTTGCACACCGGGATAGTGGCGGGCGCGGCAAGCAGACTTTTGATTTGCGCATTGCCGTGCATGCTGTCACAGCACTGGAATCTGCCTTGCTGGATTTGCTGGGCAAGTTCCTGGAAGTGCCAGTCGCTGCGCTGCTGGGGGAAGGGCAACAGCGTGCTGCTGTGAAAATGCTGGGCTATCTGTTTTTTGTCGGTGACCGCAGACTCACTGAACTTCCCTACATCAGCAACCGCGATGCCGACGATGACTGGCTGCGCTTGCGCCATGAAGCAGCCATGACACCCCAAGCGATTGTGAAGCTTGCCGACGCTGCCTATAAACGCTATGGCTTTAACGATTTTAAACTCAAGGGCGGCGTCTTGCGCGGTGAAGATGAAATGGAAGCCGTTACTGCGCTGGCTGAAAGATTTCCACAGGCGCGCATCACGATTGACCCCAATGGTGGCTGGTTACTCAAAGATGCCATACGCCTGTGCCGCGACAAGGCAGATGTACTGGCCTATGCAGAAGACCCTTGCGGTGAAGAAGGAAGTTTCTCTGGACGCGAAGTCATGGCTGAATTCAAACGGGCTACGGGTTTGTCAACTGCCACTAATATGATCGCCACTGACTGGCGCGAACTAGATCATGCAGTACGCCTGCAGGCGGTGGATATTCCCTTGGCTGACCCACATTTCTGGACTATGCGCGGGGCGGTCAGGGTCGCGCAGTTATGCCAGCAATGGAGGCTGACCTGGGGTTCGCATTCCAATAATCATTTCGATATTTCGCTCGCGATGTTTACGCAAGTGGCCGCTGCAGCACCTGGCGACATCACGCCAATTGATACTCACTGGATATGGCAAGATGGCCAGCGCCTGGGCAAGCAGCCTTTGCAAATTATTGATGGCATGGTGCAGGTGCCGCAAACGCCAGGCCTGGGTGTAGAGCTGGACATGGCCGAAGTGGAGCGTGCGCATCGCCTGTATCGCAGCATGGGCCTGGGCACGCGTGACGATGCAGTGGCCATGCAATATCTGATACCTGGCTGGAAGTTTGACCGCAAAAGACCTTGCATGCTGAGATAAGACATTTTCCTGATCCATGTCCTGCGCTGAATTGCGCGAACTTCAACTATTTATGGGTATCCATTCCATGCGAACATCACGATTGCTGCGGGCGCTACGGCTTTTTTTCACTGGTTTCTTATTCCTGCTTATAGGTTTGTATGCGGGATTGCATACGGATATGCTGCAAGCAGCACAAACCAGCCCAACTATCCCGGCGCGCAGCACCTATGACTTCAACCCCGGCTGGAAACTATATGTCGGCGATGCACCGGGCGCAGCAAATTCCGCCTTTGATGATGCCAGTTGGAAGGCCATCACTTTGCCACATGCATGGAACGAAGATGAAGCATTTAAAAAGGATATCGCTGATCTTTCGACTGGCATTGCCTGGTATCGCAAGCGTTTCCGTTTGCCTGCGGGGGCTGTGGCGGGCAAGGTTTTTCTGGAGTTTGAAGGTGTGCGCCAGGCGGCAGAAGTGTTTGTGAATGGCAAATCCGTCGCCTTGCATGAAAACGGCGTCATGGCTTTTGGCGTCGATATCAGTGAGGCTGTGACTGCGGGTGAAAACACCATTGCAGTGCGCACTGACAATGCCTGGGATTACCGTGAAAAAGCGACTAACCAGCGCTATCAATGGTCGAACAATAATTTCAATGCGAATTATGGTGGCATCCCCAAGAATATCCGCCTGCATCTGAGTGGCCGCCTGTATCAGACCTTGCCCTTATATTCCAATCTGGGTACTACCGGCACTTACATCTATGCGCAGGATTTTGATGTGGCCAGCAAGGCCGCCACGATTACTGCCGAATCCCAGGTCAGAAATGAAACAGCTGCCGCCAGCAGCGTGGTCTATGAAGTTGCCATCACCGATCTCGATGGCAAGAAGGTCGCCACATTTTCCAGTCAGGCACAAACCATCGCGGCTGGTCAGACAGTAATAGTGAAAGCCAATGCACGTGTCAGCAAACTGAATTACTGGAGCTGGGGTTATGGTTATCTTTATGATGTCGGCACAACACTGAAAGTGAATGGCCGTGCTGTGGATATCGTGCATACCCGCACCGGCTTTCGCAAAACTGAATTTGCCAATGGCATGATCAAATTGAATGACCGTGTACTGCAAATGCATGGCTATGCACAACGTACCTCGAATGAATGGCCAGCAGTTGGCATGTCAGTGCCGCCCTGGTTGAGTGACTACAGCAATCAGTTGATGGTAGCAAGCAATGGCAACCTGGTACGCTGGATGCATGTGACGCCCTGGAAGCAGGATGTGGAATCTGCCGATAGGGTAGGGCTGATACAAGCCATGCCAGCAGGTGACTCTGAAGCAGATGTTGATGGCCGTCGCTGGGAACAGAGAGTGACTTTGATGCGGGATGCTGTGATTTATAACCGCAATAATCCCAGCATCCTGTTCTATGAATCCGGCAACAAAGGTGTCAGTGAAGCCCATATGCGCGAGATGAAGGCCATACGTGATCAATATGACCCTTATGGCGGGCGCGCTGCTGGCAGCCGGGAAATGCTGAACAGCCAGGTAGCAGAATATGGCGGTGAAATGCTCTACATCAACAAGAGTGCCAGGCTGCCTTTCTGGGCCATGGAGTATTCGCGTGATGAAGGTCTGCGAAAATACTGGGATAACTATACTGCGCCGTATCACAAGGATGGTGATGGCCCTCTGCACAAGGGGCAAGATGCCAGCATCTACAACCGCAATCAGGATTCCCACGCCATAGAAAATGTACAGCGCTGGTACGACTATTGGCGCGAACGACCGGGCACCGGCAAACGGGTCAGTAGCGGTGGCGTGAATATCGTTTTCTCTGATACCAATACCCATCATCGCGGTGCTGAAAATTATCGCCGTAGTGGCGAAGTTGATGCCATGCGCATACCCAAAGACGGCTTTTATGCGCATCAGGTTATCTGGGATAGCTGGGTGGATGTAGAACAGCCACGCATACATATCATAGGCCACTGGAATTATACGCCAGCGACCACCAAGGCGATAACAGTGGTGTCCAGTGCGGATGCAGTGGAATTGTACTTGAACGGCAAATCACTAGGCAGGGGTGAGCAAAGTTCACGCTTCCTGTTCAGCTTCAGGGACATAAGCTGGCAGGCTGGTGAGTTGCGCGCCGTTGGTTATGCCGCAGATGGCAACAAGCTTTGTGAAGCCGTATTGAAAACAGCGGGTGAACCGGTGGCTTTGCGCCTGAGTGTCAAAGCTGCGCCAACTGGCTGGCGTGCCGATGGCGCTGACCTGGCGTTGGTTGAGGTGGAAGTCATAGACGCAAACGGCCAGCGCAATCCTGTGGCACTGAACCTTGTTAATTTTAAACTGGATGGCCCGGCAGAATGGCGCGGCGGTATTGCGCAAGGTGAAAATAATTTCATCTTGTCTTCCAGTTTGCCGGTGGAGGGAGGTGTCAATCGCGTGTTGTTACGCAGCACTACCCAGGCCGGGAAAATACGCCTGACTGCTATCACCGCAGGCTTGCGACCTGCGAGTCTGGAAATGACTACAAAACCGGTCAAAGTAGATGCCGGTCTGGGTACACAACTGGCTAGCGCGCAATTGCCGTCCTACCTGGGAAGAGGTCCGACTTCAGCTACCGCTTCATTCAAAGCATCCCGCCTGGCGATGGATATTGCCAAGGTCACAGCGGGTAGCAATGCCGACACTGCCGCCAAGTCCTTTGATGACGATGAAACCACCGCCTGGCACAGCAGCAGTGTGCCAGGTGAAGCATGGATAGCCTATGAACTGGTGCGTCCAGCCACCCTGACCGAAGCTGTTTTTAAATTCACTGGCTGGCGTGAGCGTAGCTACCCCATACGTATCAGTGTTGATGGCAAGCTGGTCTACGAGGGTTTGACACCCAAGAGTCTGGGTTATGTCAGCCTGCCTTTAAAGGCTGTGCATGGCAGTATCGTCAAAGTGGAGCTGACAGGTATGGCAACAGACAGCGACAAGGCATTTGCCATGCAAGAGGTCGCCAATCAAAAGAATACGGATACCGGTGCCAAAGTCGTCGCCAAAGGAGCGCTGTCGATTATTGAGGCAGAATTCTATGAGGCTCTGCATTAAATAGTGAGGGTAGCCAGTCTGTTGCCGTCAGCAGGCTGGCTATATTTGGATGTCTCAAGTTATTAAAAACTGGGCTTGTTCACCATCAAAAAGTACACGCCTATCATGGCGATGAATGCTGGATAGCCCAGCCATTCCCATATCTTTGCATAGCGCCAGTACATCTCTGGCAGCACAGTCGTATTGTTGGCATCGGCAACTTCGAGCATGGCTTTCATGCGTATTTGCAGCCATACCACAGGCAACCAGCAGGCACCGGCAAACAGGTACAAGACAAAGGACCACATGATCCAGGGTGTGCTCAAGGGCCAGCCTGCCATGTGCACCATGGCAAAACCGGTCAGGGGCTGAATAATCACAGCAGGTGTGGTAAAGCACCAATCAGCCAGTACCACCAGCCGCGCGACCACGACTTGCGCCTTGAATTGCCTGCTGCGGTTGGTAAAGAACATATAAAACGCCGAGCCAAAGCCGGTACCAACCAGTAAGACAGAAGACAGGACGTGCAGGGTTTTAAGCAAGAGATAGGTGTTCATTTTGTGTCTTTTCGTGTGACTGTTTGATGAGCAAATAAATAAACGAGTAAAGCCAGGATAGGCAGGTTTTTCAGGACCGGGCCAAATGGATGTAAATAATATTCAGGCGAGTAAATCGCAATGATGCCGCTATAGCCAACAATCAGGGCAATCTGCATCAGCCATAAAATGCGCCTTGGCCAGAGCAGGGTAGCCATACCCAGGCACAGATCCAGCGTCGATGCGGCCATCAGCATGAACATCGCAGGCGCACCGCTAAGGCCGAGAGGTTGCAATAAAGCCAGGCTGCCAGAGATCGGGTAAAGACCAAATGATACAGCGGCAGTAACAAACCAGACCAGTGCCAGCACATAGCGAAACAATGGCAGGCTCCAGCCCGCAATCGCGCTGCTGGCGAGCATATGGGCGGGGATGCCAGTGAACCAGTCTTTATGCGATCTTGCTGGCCTGCCCAGGTGTGTTGCAAAGCTCGTAGCATCAGCAATATTGTCTTGCTCGAGCATGCGTAAACTATCTGGTGTCAGCAGATTTTGCGGCAGCAGTGTGGCCGCGCGGGCGGCGAAGCGCATCACAGGCATGGGAATAGAAAACATGCATTGCGCAGGCATGCCCATGGCTGTTCGATAAATTTCCAGCATGCGCCGGTAAGACAGCGCTTGCGGGCCAACGGCATTCAAGACCATGCTATGACGGTTTTCATCAACAAGCCAGAGCGCGATTGCCGCGCACAAGTCATTTACATGAACGGGTTGTACTTGTTGCTCACCACGCCCCGGCAAACCAAGCACAGGTAAGCTGGCCATGCCGCGGAATAACTGGCTACTGCCACCGTCAGTGCCAACCACCAAAGAAGGGCGCAGGATCAGGTAGTTGAGGCCGCCAGGACCGATATCCATGAGTACCTTGTCAGCAGCGCGCTTGCTGCGCATATAGCCCGTCATGGTTTCAGAATGTTCAGCCTCGTTCGTGCCACCGAGAGCAGATATTTGTATGACTGCTTTGACGCCACATCTGGCGGCTGCATAAAACAAGGCAGCAGGTGCATCGCGATGAATGGCATCGAAACTTAACTCTGTCGTTTCATTGAGTATGCCGACGGCATTAATGATGACATCGATTTGCCCAAGGCTGCGCAGATGTTTTTCCCAGATGGCTGGCTCGGTATCCTGCGCATAATTGATCGCTATTTCTTCAGGATCAGTCAGGCGTTCAGGCAGTTTGGGTTTGCGTACACCGTGACAGACTTCATGCCCGGCATCTTGCAAAATCTGACTGATATGGCGGCCTAAAAAACCTTGGGCGCCGCAAATAAGAATTCTCATGATCTTGTTTTTGTAAGGGCTTACGCAAAATTGTCCGGTCAAGGCGCTGCACTGCAACTGTGCCGGTTTTGCGTAAATTTTATTTGATGTCGCAGCGACCTTCTTTGCAAGCGCGGCTACGTTTTTCAGCACGTCTGGCGGCAATGCGCAAAATGGAATCTGCAAATACTTCAGAAACCCAGTGACGGTTTTTGGCGAAATGCTCATAGCCCCAGTTACAGATGGGTTTGAGTATGGGCCAATTACTGAATGCTGTCAGCCAACCAAGGCCCGCAGCACGGTAGGCGAGGTGTATGACTTCTACACCAGTCACGACTGTACCATCGGGTTTGATGCCATGAATGACGCGCATCACTTCTGTCAAACTCACGCCATATTTTGCGACATCAAAACCAGGTGCTGAAGCATCAATGAAATTCAATTTATTCAATTGATCGCGCTCACGCAAGTTGTCCATCTCCAGCTTGCAGACAGGGCAGGATGCGTCGTACAGAAGGGTCAGTGGATAGTCGCTCATTTTAATCTTTCTCAACTTTAACTTTTATTTCTGATATTTCTGTCTAAACAGAAATGTATCTTCAAAAAAAATGCCTGAGCATTTTTTCTTGTGCGTATCAGATGAATACTGTTGCAACACGCTTATTGCTTGTCATCCCCACGCACAAATTTTTGTACTGCCGCACCCATCTTCAACAGCTTCATCAGGGTATTTGGTTCCAGTCTCAGCATTTCATCAGTCCAGGTGGTGACGGTCTTCATCAACGCCAGGGTTTCTGCTATGCGCAACTGTGTGGCCTTGTCTTCCTGATCCAGATCCGGGCTATCCAGACATTGTTGCAAGGTGGCGATAGTGGGGTTGAACTCCCTTTCCTTACGCTCGCGTACTACTGTGCGAAACAATTCCCAGACATCCAGCGAAGTTTCATAATGCGCCCTGCGGTCACCCATGACATGCGCCAGTTTTACCAGCTTCCAGTTTTGTAGCTCTTTCAGTGAATTGGACACATTCGATCTTGCCACACCCAGTGTGTCTGCAATTTCTTCTGCCTGCATGGGGCAACCGACGATATACAGCAGAGCATGAATCTGGCTCACGGTACGGTTAACACCCCATAAGGTGCCCATTTCGCCCCAGTGCAGGATAAATTTTTGTTTGACGGGTGTAAGTTCCATAAGCACAGTGTAGTTAATTCCCTTATTTCAGTCAAGACAGAAATAAAAGAATTATTAATTTCCTTAATGAAAAGATAAAATTGCTCACAATGAAGCTTAAATCTTAGGGGGCATAGATGGATGATGTACATGCAGTATTAAATTTCTGGTTTGGCCTGGATGCCGACGATGCAAAGACTGCGCAATCCCAGGCCAAGCTATGGTGGTCCAAGAGTGATGACCTCGATGCTGCAATCAGGGATGGCTTTGCCAACCTGACCGAACAAGCCATACAGGGTGAATTGTCGGGCTGGGAAAATACGGTCGAGGGCAGGCTGGCATTGATTATTCTTTGTGATCAGTTCCCCAGGAATATGTACAGGAACCTGCCTGAATCTTTTGCCTATGATGAGCAGGCCAGGCTTTACTGTGAGGCAGGCCTGCAATTGCAGGCAGACCGTCAGTTGCGCCCCATACAAAGAGTATTCTTTTACCTGCCACTCGAGCACTCAGAGTCGCTGGCAGATCAGGACAAGTCAGTTGCCTTGTATGATGCATTGCGCCGCGAGGTGCCAGAAGCACAGCGCGAGACTTTTGATGGTTTTTATAAATTTGCGATAAAGCACCGCGCGATCATTGGCCGTTTTGGCCGTTTCCCGCACAGGAATGCGATATTGGGACGTACATCAACTGCGGATGAACTGACATTTTTAGCTGGACCCGGCTCTTCATTCTAAAGCCAGAATTATCAGGCAATCTACCAGGGAGTACTCAAGCATGACAGAGCAACTTGCAAGGCCGGGCGTTTATGTTACTGAAGTGGATGGATTTTCCAGTGCTGTGGTGGCAGTGCCCACCGGTATTCCGGTATTTCTTGGCTATACGGCAAAAAATAGCGCAAAGACAGCAAAAGCAGCCAGCGCAACTCTGCCTGTACGCATTTCGTCTATGGTGGAATACATTGATATCTTTGGTGCTGCTCCACAGATAGAGTACGACTATGTCAGCAATAGCCAGGCAACACCGCCATATCAGGCCAATAAGGCTGCTCCGGCTTTTGGCTTGTACTATGGCCTGGAATTGTTTTTCAATAATGGTGGCGGGATTTGCTATGTACTTTCACTTGGTACGTATGATGATGTGATTTCTGCCGGAGCTTTTGGCAAAGACGTCTATACGCATGCATTGCCTGTTGCTGCTGCTTGCACAGAAGCCGATTTGCTGGTCATGCCAGATGCTGTGCATCTTAGCTTCGATGACTGGGTTAGCGTGTCGCAACTGACATTGCAAAGCTGTGAACAGTCGCAGCACATCATATGTGTACTGGATGTGCACAATGGCTATTTGCCTGCGGATGGCACTGCACAAGACCCCATTACAGGTGGCAACGGCAGCGGTGGCTTCTACAAGATTGCCGGGCTGGGTGAAGAGTTCAATAAATATGGTGTCAGTTATTATCCATGGCTGAATACGAATATCGTTAGCCTCAGTGATGTAGATTACAGCTGGATTTCTGCCGCCAGCTTGCCCTTGGTGGTAGCAGATTTGACGACAGAAGCCCCCGCTTTATTTCCACCCTCTACTTCAGATGCGCTTTCGCCCAAGTTGCAGTCTTATCTCAATATCGTCAACGCATTGACTCAGGCAGGCGATGCAGTGGCAGTGCGCCAGCGTCATCAAAGCCTGATGGCGGTGTCACCCCTGTATCGATCCTGCATGAGTAATATCGCTACCAGCGTTAACCTGTTGCCGCCAGCAACCGCGATGGCGGGCGTATATGCACGTACCGATCATACTTTTGGCGTTTTTCAGTCGCCCGCCAATACAACAATCATCAATGCCATTTCTCCGGCAGTGACTATCAGTGATCAGGAGCAGGAAAATTTAAATATGCCCTTGAATGGCATGGCGGTGAATGCCATACGCACGTTTCCCAACTACGGGCTGCTGGTTTGGGGTGCACGCACTCTGGCCGGGAATAGTGATGACTGGCGTTATATCAGTGTAAGGCGCACCATGATTATGCTGGAGCAATCAATAAAAACTGCATTGCTGTCTTATGTGTTTCAGCCCAACACTAACCTGACTTGGGTAGCGGCTACTTCTACGATTAGCAATTTTTTGAATACGCAATGGAAGGACGGTGCACTGGTTGGTAGCAAGGCAGCTGATGCATTTAGCGTCAGTATAGGGCTGGGTAGCACCATGAGCTCGCAAGATATACTGGATGGCGTGATGAACGTCACAGTAAAGGTCGCGCTGGTACATCCTGCAGAATTTATTGTACTGACTTTCCAGCAACAAATGCAAACAAGCTAAGCTTATTAAACTGTTTGCGAGTGCCCGGTGCTTTGCCGGGCACTCTCCGAATCACATCAAATCAATCATAACCAAATGTCGCCGTCTTGCTCAAGTTGCGGGGTGCTGGCGGTGCCTTGGGCACGAAACTGAACTGGAATTTGACATTGGTCGGGCCATCGTTCGCCACTTGCACGGTTTGCGCCAGTGGTTCGCCAAACATATTCGGCGCCCAGGCTTTGACTTCATACTTGCCCGCTGGCAGGTTATTAAGGGCGACACTGCCTGACGCATCGGTCTTGGAAAAATATGGCGTATCAACCACATAGATAAAGCCGCGCATCCAGTCATGGAAGTGGCAAACCAGGGCAACTTCTCCCGCTTTATCAAATACGATGGGAGCTGGCTCTTCTTTTTTGCTATTCACACGCAATTCAAAAGTCTTGGCAGGAGAAAATGATTTCAGGTGATGCTCGTGATTATCCTTATTGGGAAAACGCACTTGAGTGCCGCTGCGTATGACAGTCAGGAAAGGGCTGAAAGCATAATTCTCTTGCGCCACGATGCTGGTGTCGCCGGGCTTTTTGGCAGGTGAGGGCGTATCCAGCGGCGTTGCAAACAGGACGGCATTACCCATGGCTTGCCCATTCTTGTCGGTCAGATGTCCCACCAGCAAGCCAGCCTGGGCAGCCAGGGAATAACTGAATAATCCTAAAGCAGTCAATGACAGGCAGAATTTACGGGGCAGCAGTTTTACTAGTATTTGCATCAATTTCTCCTGATTTTCTTGTAAAAACAAATGAGCGCAGGGCTATTATGCTTGAACTTTATTTGGCAAGGGAGTTTGCGTTTCCTCAAGAGGCCCACTTACAACAGGCCTGTCATCAAGGATTAAGCAAGGATTAAGCAAGGATTCATCAAGGGTATATGCAGCCTCGGCACGCAAATTGCGCTAGACTTGCAGGATATCTATGGAGAATTGCATGAGTATTACAGTAGAAGACATTAAAGCCGTATTGGCAAAAGTGACAGACCCAAACACAAATAAAGACCTGATCGCGACTAAATCAGTAAAAAATATCAAGATAGAAGGCCCAGATGTCAGCCTGGATGTGGAACTGGGCTACCCGGCCAAAAGTCAGTTTGAACTGATACGCGCTGCCGTTGTGGCTGCCATTGCTGTCTTGCCTGGCGTGGGCAAGGTCGCGGTCAATGTGACCTCAAAAATCATCGCCCATGCCGTGCAGCCTGGCATCAAGCTCATGCCTAATGTGAAGAATATTATTGCTGTGGCCTCAGGCAAGGGTGGGGTCGGCAAATCGACTACCGCTGCCAATCTGGCTCTGGCCCTGGCTGCTGAGGGCGCGGCTGTCGGTATTCTTGATGCCGACATTTATGGCCCTTCCCAACCCATGATCATGGGTATCTCTGGCCGTCCTGAAACGGTCGATGGCAAAACCATGGAGCCACTGGAAAACCATGGCCTGCAAGTCTCTTCCATCGGTTTCATGATAGACCCGGATGAACCCATGGTCTGGCGTGGCCCCCTCGTGACCCAGGCCATGCAGCAATTGCTGGGGCAAACCAACTGGCGTGATCTGGATTACCTCATCGTGGATATGCCACCAGGTACGGGTGATGTGCAGTTGACGCTGTCGCAAAAAGTGCCGGTCACTGGTGCGGTCATCGTGACGACGCCACAAGACATTGCCTTGCTGGATGCGCGCAAGGGTCTCAAAATGTTTGAAAAAGTCGGCATTCCTATTCTGGGCATCGTTGAGAACATGAGTATCCATATCTGCTCCAACTGCGGCCATGCCGAGCATATATTTGGTGAGGGTGGCGGGCAAAAGATGTGTGCCGACTTTGGCGTCGATTTCCTCGGTGGCCTGCCTTTGACGATGAGCATACGTCAGCAAGCTGATTCCGGCACACCTACCGTAGTTGCCGAACCTGATGGACAAATTGCTGGCCTGTATAAAGACATCGCCCGCAAAGTCGCTATCAAGGTTGCTGAAAAAGCCAAGGACATGACCAGCAAGTTTCCGACCATCACCATACAACATACCTGAGGTGCAGGCGAGTATGGATAGTAAGGATAAGCAGGCTGATTATGCTTACATGCAGCAAGCGCTGGAGCTGGCCAGACGTGCGACCATAGAAACTTCACCGAATCCCAAAGTGGGTTGCGTGATCGTGCGTGATGGCCAAGTGCTGGGACAGGGCTGGACGCAGCCAGTCGGGCAGGCTCATGCAGAAGTGCAAGCCTTGCGCGATGCCGCTGCTAAAGGCCATGACGTGCGTGGCGCTACAGCCTATGTCACGCTGGAACCGTGCAGCCATTTTGGTCGCACACCACCTTGCGCAAACGGTTTGCGTGATGCCGGTATTGCGCGTGTGGTCGCTGCCATGCAGGATGCCAATCCACAAGTAGCCGGGCGCGGTTTAAGTATCTTGCGTGAAGCTGGTGTCGAAGTTGAATGTGTTACTTTTCCTGATCTCGCTTTGCAGGCACGTGAATTGAACATAGGTTTTTTCCAGCGCATGGAAACCGGCAAGCCCTGGGTCAGGATGAAAGTTGCTGGCAGTCTCGATGGCATTACAGCTCTGAGCAATGGTCAAAGCCAATGGATTACCGGGCCGGCAGCAAGGCAGGATGGCCATCAATGGCGGGCGCGTGCAGATGCGATTTTGACTGGCATAGGCACGGTGCTGGCAGACGACCCCATGCTGAATGTCCGCGGCATAGACACGCCACGTCAGCCGCAAAAAATTATAGTGGATTCACATCTGCGCATCTCGCCACAAGCCAAAGTGTTGCAAGGCGGTACCTTGGTCGTCTGTGCTGCACCTGATACTGAAAAACAGGGTCAACTGGAACAGGCGGGAGCTGAAGTAATTTGCTTGCCGGGTACCAATCAGCAAGTGAATTTGCCCGCCCTGATGCAAGAGCTGGGGCGCAGACAAATCAATGAATTGCATGTGGAAGCAGGCGCGACCCTAAATGGTGCATTGATTGCGCAAGGCTGCGTCAATGAATTATTGTTGTATCTGGCACCCAAGCTGCTGGGTAGTGGCGCTGGTTTATTTAATTTACCTGAATTGACACATGTAGATCAGGCGAGTGTTTTGCAATTTCACGAAATCAGCCAGGTGGGAGATGATGTGCGGATACTGGCTCGCTTGAAATAAATCATTTATATGTGAAGCCGGAAAATGTAAGGCAGAAAAGAAAAAAAGATCGTTGAATAATCAACGATCCTTTTTAACTGGTCGGAGTACAAGGATTCGAACCTTGGACCCCCTGCTCCCAAAGCAGGTGCGCTACCGGGCTGCGCTACACTCCGAAAAACTGGTCTGTCTAGTCTGATATTTACTGACATTTATTATTTCAGTCGAACCAGCTTGAAAAAACAAGATCTGTATCTACTGAAATAAAAGGGACCGTCTGTGACGATCCCTAAAATCTGGTCGGAGTACAAGGATTCGAACCTTGGACCCCCTGCTCCCAAAGCAGGTGCGCTACCGGGCTGCGCTACACTCCGAAGACCGCAATAGTACTGTTTTGAGACTTGCTTGTCAAGCCGTTTGACTTTACATCCCCTATACAACAAGTATTTATAATGATTTTTTGCTTTCAAAATAGCGTTGCTGTCCAGTAATTGGATCATCAAAACAGATGGATTTTGCCAGTAACTGCAAAGGAGCAGAAAAATCGTCCGCCTTGCAGGGCAGGGCCACCGGATAAAATGCATCATTCAAAATGGGTGCGCCGAGACTGCTCATGTGCAGCCGCAATTGATGTTTTCTACCGGTCACAGGCTGCAATTGATAGAGGCTATATTCGCCACGTCTTTCCTTGATATCAAGCAGGGTTTCTGAATTTGCCATGCCTGCCACTTCGCGCATGACAAAGAACTTGTCGGCTTCTTCTATACGGCTGTAATGCCGTAGCGGGAAAACCAGTTCTGGCAAATCCTTCGCAATGGCGTGATAGGTCTTTGTCATGCTTTTGCGCTGGAACAGGGATTGATATTGTCCGCGGGTGGCTGGATTATGTGAAAACAGCATGACGCCTGCGGTTTCCCTGTCCAGCCTGTGTATGGGGGTCAGGTCCATCAAGCCAGTATTTTTCTTCAGCCTGACCAGCAGGGTTTCTCGCAAAAACCGACCTGATGGAATCACTGGCAGGAAGTGCGGTTTATCGACCACCAGCAAATGCTCATCCTGGAACAGGATTTCTTCATGAAACGGGATAGGTGTTTCATTCTCGATTTCACGGTAGTAGTAAATACACATGCCGCGTTTGACAGCGCTATTTGCAAGCAGGACTTTGCCGTGTTGATCAACGACCTCATGTTTATCCAGGCGTGCTTGCCAGGTACTTGCACTCACATCCGGGAAGTGATTTTGCAAAAAACTGAAGACATTGTCCCAATGGCCTTCGGGTATCCAGATATAGCTGGGCGCGATACCGTCGCGTACTGGTAAGGGCAGGGGCAGGGTAGGCTGGGCTTGCATGTCTGATCGTTTATCGGATGGTCTGTTGGCGCCGCCATACTATCATGCAGGCATGGAGCAGGAGCTTGGCGGGCTGCCTGAGATCATGAAACTATCCGTCCGGGATGTTAAAACGGTAAAATGCTGGTTTTAACCATTATCGCGTTCTAGTATGTCAGCTATATCGACAGCAGGGCGCAGGCTAGTGATCTCATGACTGTACGTACCCGTTTCGCTCCCAGCCCTACCGGCTATCTCCACGTTGGTGGTGCCCGCACTGCCTTGTTCAGCTGGGCATTTGCCCGTCATTTTGGTGGCACTTTCGTGCTGCGCATAGAAGATACCGATCTTGAGCGCTCAACGCCAGAAGCTGTGCAAGCCATTCTTGACGGCATGAACTGGCTTGGCTTGCATCATGACGAAGGCCCTTACTATCAAATGAAACGCATGGAGCGCTATAGCGAAGTGCTGGCCGACATGCTGGCAAAAGGCACGGCATATCACTGCTTTTCCTCGCCGGATGAAGTTGAAGCTATGCGTGACCGCCAGCGTGCAGCAGGTGAAAAGCCGCGTTATGACGGTACATGGCGTCCTGAAGCTGGCAAGACTTTGCCAGCGATTCCGGCGGACCGCAAGCCGGTCATACGTTTTAAAAACCCGCTGGATGGTGAAGTCAGCTGGCTGGATGTCGTCAAGGGGCAAATCACTATCGGCAACCGTGAACTGGATGACCTGGTGATTGCCCGCCCTGATGGCACGCCTACCTACAACTTCTGCGTCGCAGTCGATGACTGGGATATGCAAATCACCCACGTTATCCGTGGCGATGACCATGTCAATAACACACCGCGCCAGATCAATATCCTGAACGCACTTGGCGCGACCCTGCCGCACTATGGTCATTTGCCTATGATCTTGGGCCCTGATGGCCAAAAACTGTCCAAGCGCGATGGTGCTGCTAGTGTGATGGACTATCCGCTGCAAGGCTATCTGCCGGAAACCATGCTCAACTATCTGGCGCGCCTGGGTTGGAGCCACGGTGACGATGAGATATTCTCTATGGAGCAAATGTGCAGCTGGTTTGATTTAAGCCATTTGTCTGCTTCTGCTGCCCAGTTCAATCCTGAAAAACTGGCCTGGATCAATAACCACTACATCAAGGCCGCAGACAACACGCGCCTGGCTGGTTTGATCAAACAGCAAATGCTGGATGATGGCGCGCAGTTTGATAATGCACCCGCACTGGAAGCCGTAATCGCACTGTTGAAAGAGCGCACCAATACCACAGTAGAGCTGGGGCAGGCTGCCATGCTGTTCTATCGTCAGCCAGTAGCAGACCCGGCATTGTTGACACAGCATGTGACAGATGCGGTATTGCCAGCCTTGCGCCAATACGCCGAACTGTGCAAAACCGTGGAATGGAACAAGGCAGCCCTGTCTGCCGCCATGAAACAAACCCTGGCTGACTTCTCGCTGAAGATGCCACAACTGGCCATGCCTTTGCGCTTGCTGCTGACAGGTCAATTGCAAACACCATCCATCGATGCCGTCATCGAGCTGTTTGGCCGTGAAGTCGTTACGCAGCGCCTGAGCGTAATTGCAGGCTAGAAAGTCTGGGGGCTTTACATCTGACGATGTATCCCCTATAATCTTGTTTCTGTTCTGCAGCGTCGGGGGTATAGCTCAGCTGGGAGAGCGCTTGCATGGCATGCAAGAGGTCAGCGGTTCGATCCCGCTTACCTCCACCAAATAAAGTGGCAGAGCAGAACATTACTTGTTGTCCCCATCGTCTAGAGGCCTAGGACATCACCCTTTCACGGTGAGTACAGGGGTTCGAATCCCCTTGGGGACGCCAATAAACTTCATTATTTATTGTGGACAGCAAGTAATTTACGATTTAGGTCAGCAACACGGACAGAATCTGTCCCCATCGTCTAGAGGCCTAGGACATCACCCTTTCACGGTGAGTACAGGGGTTCGAATCCCCTTGGGGACGCCAGTAAGTTCTCGTTAAGAGAGTGAAAAAAGCCTTGAGAAATCAAGGCTTTTTTTGTTTTTGCGGCATGCTTTTCTCTTCAGTTTATTTCAACTACGTATTTTGACTATATTATTTCGATAATAAGCATTCAACATGGTGTGTCAGCGAGGATGAGGGCGGAAATGGGTAAAATAAAAAATCCCCAGGTCGCAAAAGTATTCAACAACTATTCGCCGCACATACGACAAAAGCTGATGCTCCTGCGGCAGTTGGTCCTGGATGTCGCATCGGAACATAAAATATCTGACACATTGGAAGAAACCCTGAAGTGGGGTGAACCGAGTTATCTAACGAAGACTGGCAGCACAGTCAGAATAGATTGGAAAAGTTCGGCGCCAGAACAATACGCCATGTATGTTCATTGTCAGACCAGGCTGCTTGATACTTTCAAAGAGCTATACAGCGACAAACTAAAGTTCGAAGCTAACAGAGCCATCATCTTTCATCAGGATGATGAGATTCCTGTTGATGAGGTAAAGCATTGCATACTTTTGGCGCTCACTTATCACGACAGAAAGCATCTACCCATGCTGGGTGCATAAACAATATGCGTTGTTTGATGTTTTGTTTGTGCTGATTTCTGTCGTGTTGTTTGCTATGGCTTTATTATTGACTTACTTCTTGATGTAAATCTTGTCAAACTCACCGCCATCATCAAAGTGTTTTTTCTGCGCCTGCTTCCAGCCGCCAAATACATCATCGACAGTAAACAAATTCACAGGCTTGAAAGAGGCTGCATATTTCTTTGCTGCGATTTCTGAGCGTGGGCGCAGGTAGTGTTTGGCGATCAGGTCCTGGCCAGCTTCGGTATAGAGAAATTGCAAATAGGCTGTGGCGATTTTGCGGGTGCCCAGTTTGTCGGCTACCTTATCTACCACCGCGACTGGGGATTCTGCCAGGATAGAGATTTTTGGATAAACGACTTCAAAGTTGTCGCCAAATTCCTGACGTACGAGTTGCACTTCATTTTCAAAGGTCACCAGCACATCACCAATTTCACGCTGGGTGAAGGTGGTGGTGGCACCGCGTCCGCCACCATCAAGCACCGGTACATTCTTGAACAGATTTTCTACCAGTTGGCGTGCCTGAGCTTCTGTGCCGCCGGTCTTGATGACTGAGCCCCAGGCTGCCAGGTAGCTGTAACGGCCATTACCTGAGGTTTTTGGGTTGGGGATGATGACTTTCAAGCCCGGTTTGCCAAGGTCATCCCAACTGGCGATGTGCTTGGGGTTGCCCTTGCGCGTCAGGAAGACCATGGTTGAATAAAACGGTGCTGCATTATTCGGGAATTGCTTGGCCCAGTCTTGTGGCAGCAAGCCCTTGTCTGCGAGGATGTCGATATCATTGGCCTGGTTCATGGTCACGACCGAGGCTTCCAGTCCATCAATCACCGAGCGTGCCTGTTTGCTGGAACCACCGTGGGATTGGTTAACACTGATGCTTTCGCCGGTTTTCTTTTTCCAGTCCGCGACAAAGGCGGGATTGATGTCCTTGAATAATTCCCTGGTCACGTCATAGGATGCATTCAGTATGCCGGTGGCAGCTTGTGCCGTGCTGTAAAAGGCAAGCAGGCTGACACTGGCAATCAGCAATGCGGCGGCGAAAGTGGTGCGGCGCTGGCGTTGGCGGGTTTTGATTAACTGTTTTACATGTGCGATTTTGCTCATTTTTTGCTCTCGGTTTGCGGATTGTCCATCTTGCGCAAAAATGCCAGACTTGTGAACGATGATATTTTTACTTGCTTAGACTCGTAAGGAATAAGTGGCATGGAATAAGTGACATGGCCTACGCGAAATTGCAAAACGGGCCAGGTATTTCTTGCCGGAGAAAAACAAATATGCATACTCAAAATTAGTCTGATAACAGCTTGCGTCCGCTGTACTGCAAAGACATTAAATTTGCTACACTGAGTCTCTTGATATATTTATCCAGGTCAAAACCGATGAAAATGACTACTCCCCTGATGGCAGCCCTGTTGACTGCAAGCACCTCAATTTCACTGACTGCCATGACTGCATTGCCCGCCCAGGCGGCGGATAGCAAGGCGGCCAGCGCCTCTGCACATGCAGCCAATGCCGCGCAGGGTGGTATAGACTGGCGCAAGGACAATAATGTAGATGCGGCTTTTGCCCAGGCCAAGGCCAGCAACAAGCCCTTGTTCTTGTATTGGGGAGCAATCTGGTGCCCGCCTTGTAACCAGGTAAAGGCGACAATTTTCAATCGTCAGGAATTCATCGATAAATCACGTCATTTCATCCCGGTATATCTGGATGGCGATACCCCAGGTGCACAAAAATTTGCATCGCAGTTCAAAGTACGTGGTTATCCGACCATGATACTTTTCAAACCTGACGGCACAGAGATCACCCGTTTGCCCGGTGAAGTTGATTCTGAACGTTATTTGCAAGTGCTGACCCAGGCCCTGAATACCACGTTGTCTGTGCAGGACACAATGAAACTGGCACTGGCGGGCAATAAAAATCTCAAGGATGAGGATTGGAGTCTGCTGGCCGATTATTCATGGGATGATCCCGAGCAAAAACTGGTGCCAGGCAAAGAACTGGTGGCGACTTTGCTCAAGTTGTCTGAACTGAGCCCGGCTGGTTTGCATGCCACGCGTTTGTACCTGCGCGGCATTTATGCAGCAGCGACAGCCAAGCCAGGCCAGGCATTACCAAGCATAGACAAGGCCCAGGCAACAGATAAAGTCTTGAAAGCCATCAATGATCCCAAAACAGCGCGCGACAATATGGATTTGTTGAGCAATGCTGCCGGGGAGATCACCGAGTTCCTGACTGTCGCCAAATCAGAGCCACGCAACAAGCTGATACGTGCCTGGAATGCGGCAGTGGTCAAGCTGGCTGATGATGCCACGATTTCCAAGACCGACAGGTTGGGCGCGGTCGGTGCTCAGGTCGCTCTGGCCAGTCTGAATAATGCCAAGCCAGAAGCGGCTTTGCAAAAGGATGTGCAAAAGCGTGTAGCTGCGATAGAGCAGGCAACTACCGATGCCTATGAACGCCAGTCTGTCGTCAATGCTGCTGCCCATGCGCTGGGAGATGCTGGTTTGCTCGATGATTCTGACAGCTTGCTCAAGGCTGAACTCAAGCGTTCACATTCCCCTTACTATTTCATGTCCACCCTGGGTTCGAATGCCAAGAAGCGTGGTGACAAAGTCGCTGCAGCAAACTGGTATGAGCAAGCCTATAACGCCGCCAAGGGCCCGGCTACCCGTTTGCAATGGGGTTCCAACTATGTCAGCAGTCTGGTAGAACTGGCGCCAAATGATGATGCGCGTATAGAAAAAGCCGTGCAAAGTGTTTTTGGCGAAGCCGCAAAAGTAGATAATGCCTTCTATGAACGCAACCGTGCGTATCTGGAAAAAATGGGTAAAAAACTCATAGACTGGAATAAGGAAGGCAAGCACCAGGTCGCATACCAGAAAGCCCGTAGTCAGCTCGATGGCATATGCGGCAAACTGCCCGCGAATGACCCGCAAAAAGCAGTTTGCCAGGGTGTGCTTAATAAGTCTTGATACATAAATCCTGATACATAAATCCTGATTCCTGATAGCAGTCTTTGCACAAAACAAAAATCCCGCGACTTGATATCGCGGGATTTTTTTATGGGCTTTTCAATGCAACTCAGTCTGGTTTGAACTGGTGAGCAAAGGTAAATTCATCCGTCCTTGCCTTGTAATGCAGACCCTTGCGCATGGCCCAGCTGGCGTACTGGTGATGGAGGGGGATGGCTGCATAATCCTGCAAGGCGGCCGCCATGGCTGTTTTGGCAAATGCTTCGCGCTTGTCTGCTTCGACAGATGCGAGCGAAGATTGTATCGCCTCATCCAGTGCGCGGTTGCTGTATTTTCCCCAGTTCCAGCTACCCCAGCCATTGTCGGCATTAACAGTACCCAGAGTGGTACGTAACGCGAAGTCACCCGCCAGTGAACCCCATCCCAGCAAGGCCATGCTGTAGTCACCCTTGGACGCTTTGGGGAAATACACTGCCAGCGGTTGCGTTTCTACCTTGGCCTGTATGCCTATCTTGCTGAGGAATTGTGCGACGGTCTGCACTATCTGTTCATCATTGATATAGCGATTATTGGGGCCGTGCAGGGTAATCGCAAAACCATTTGGATAGCCAGCTTCAGCCAGCAGTTTTTTAGCGCCTTCCGGGTCGTAGGCCTCTACCTTCAGACTATCGTTATAGCCAAACACGCCAGGGGCGACGAGGTTGGATGCCGGCACTGCCAGGCCTTCCAGGATACGTTCTGTCAATGCCGTACGGTTGATGGCCTTGGCAATCGCCTTGCGCACGCGTATGTCTTTCAGGGGATTGGTCGCCAGCGGTTTGCCAGCCTTGTCGGTGATGTAGGGTGAAACCCTGGCCTGGTGATCCAGTTGCCAGAACAGCGTGCGCCAGGAAATTTTTTGTTCCAGCTTGAATTTGGCATTACTTTTGAGCTTGCTCAAATCTGCTGGAGGGATACTCTCTATCGCATCGACATCACCAGACAAGAGCGCAGCCATACGAGGCGCACCGGCAGTGATGATGCGGAAGGTGACTTTGTCCCAGGCTGACTTTTCACCCCAGTAAGCATCGTTTTTTGTCAGCTCCACTGCGTCACCGCGTTTGAAGCTGGCAAATTTATAAGGGCCGGTGCCAATTGCTGCCTTGCCGCTGTTGAAGTCATCGGTGCTTGCCTGCAATGCTGCTTTTTTTGAAACGATGAATACAGAACTCATGTCCAGCGGCAGCGGGCCGTATGCCGTCGCTGTTTTCAGGCGCAGGGTATGGGCATCAACGATCTGTTTGCCAATAATTTGTTTGGTAAAGCTGGTGTAGGGGCCAGGGCTGTTTTTTATCTGTGCTGGCCTGTCCAGGGAAAACACCACATCTTCTGCCGTCATCTCGCTGCCATCATGGAACTTCACGCCAGGCCGCAATTTGAATTCCCAGGTGGTCGGGTTAATCGCCTTCCATGACAGCGCCAGGCCAGGTGCAACGCGGCCATCTGAATCAATACTGACCAGTGCCTCGAACAAATGCGAGGCCATGGCATTGTTCGGCCCGCTATTGAAATAGTGTGGGTCCATGGAATTGACGTCAGCGGCAAGGCCTATCTTCAGGTTGGCTGCAAGACTGTGTGCAGGCTGGGAAATACCCAGCGAGACTGCGAGCAGGGCGGGGAGCAGGAGCTTTTTTGTGGTGAGAAGCATAAGCAACTTTCAAGTTTCAATCTTGCAAGCTTACCATTGCCTGCGTTTTTCATCAGGGCCGCGAATGTATTTGTATATTTGAAATGAGATGAAGTGAGATGGAATGCGTTCTGACATGTTGATAAAACCAGCTTGCAAATTTAGAAATTTCGAATTTTGAAATTTACAAATCGAAGCACATTCTGCAAGAGCGAAATGAATCGGGTTGTCGCGCAGGTTCTGCGAGGGGCTACAGGGATTTTTCCTGTAACAATCCACAGTTTTGCTTATTTTGATTTACATGCCGTTACTTGTGAAAGCTATTCGCATGAAACTATATTGATTACATTGTACGAATGAATAAGCAAGTCATTATTCTTCTGCATAAATACTTCAACAGTTTCAATAACGGGTATAAAAAATAGATGAAAAACCTGACAAAAATTCCTGGCTTGCTGGTGTTGTTGATCACCGTAAATATCTGTGCTCTTCCTGTGCATGCTGCAGGCCCTTCGATTGAGGCCGAAGCCCTGCACGTACTGAACCGTCTTGCCTATGGCCCGCGGCCTAGCGATATAGAACGCGTCAAAAAAATGGGTGTGGATGCCTATATCGAGCAGCAGTTGAATCCGCAATTCCTGCCCTTGCCAGATGGCTTGCAAAAGAAATTGAAATCACTTGATGTCATGAGCCAGAGTGCAGGCTCGGTCTTGTTTGATTATCAAAAAGCCTTGAAAGATACCAGTGATGAATCTGATGCTGCGCAAAAGAAACGCCGTGAACTGGTCGGCCGCATCATTGAGCAAACCGCAGAATCCAGGCTATACCGTGCCATAGAAAGCTCGCATCAGCTGGAAGAAGTGATGGTGGATTTCTGGTTCAATCATTTCAATGTGTTCAATGGTAAAGGCCTGGACCGCGCGCTCGTTGCCAGCTATGAGCGCGATGCGATACGTCCCTATGTCTTTGGCAACTTCCGTGATTTGCTGGGTGCGACGGCCAAGCATCCTGCCATGTTGTTTTATCTGGATAACTGGCTATCCACGTCCGCAGACTTTCACGCCAATGGCAAGCAGGGCAAGGGCGGCGGACAAAAAGCCAAGTCCAGCGGCCTGAATGAAAACTATGCACGTGAAGTCATGGAGTTGCATACCTTGGGTGTGGATGGTGGTTATACCCAGAAAGACGTGACCGAACTGGCGCGCATGCTGACCGGCTGGACCTTTGATCCGCGTGCCATGGTCAGGAGTAATCAAAACTTTTACTTTGATGCAGACAGGCATGATAAAGGCAGCAAGCTATGGCTGGGTAAATCCATACCTGTGCGTGGTCAGGCAGAAGCAGAATTCGCGCTCGATGTGCTGGCAACACATCCATCTACTGCCCATCACCTGAGTTTCAAACTGGCACAGTATTTTGTCGCTGACAAACCTGCACCCGCCTTGGTCGAGCGGTTGGCCAAGCGTTATCTTGATACGCGTGGTGACATACGGGCTGTATTGCAGACACTGTTTGCCAGTGCCGAATTTCGTGATCCCCAAAATGCGGGCGTGAAATATAAAACCCCGTATCAATATGTGGTGTCCGCCATCCGGGTCAGTGATGTCAATGTGCAAAATGTCCGGCCCGTGTTGGGCGTACTGGCACAACTCGGCATGCCTTTATACGGCAGCCAGACACCTGATGGTTATAAAAACACTCAGGATGCGTGGATGAATCCGGATGCCATCAGTCGCCGCATCAACTTTGCCACCGCACTCGCAACTGGCCGTCTGCCATTCGATAAAGAGATAGAGGACGGCGACAAAATGGGCAAGAAGCAGTTGGCAAAACAGGCTGAGGAAAAATCAGACCGGCCCGCGGTCATGCCTGCTGTCAGTGCCACTGCCTTGTTGCAGACACTGGGGCCAGGCTTGTCCGGGCGCAGTATAGAAATTGTGAATGGCAATCCCGAAGCCTTGCGTGCCTCACTGATATTGGGCAGCCCGGATTTTATGCAGCATTGAAACAAGCAAGCTTGCAGATAAAGAGAGCAAAATGAAACGCAGAAATTTCTTATATTCCATGGCCGCAGGAGCGGGGTTGTTGATTCCAGTGGGACGGGCGGCATGGGCTGCCAGGGCGAATGGTGTAGCAACCGAGGCCGCGACAAAAAACAAGCTCATCGTCATCATGTTGCGGGGTGCAGTCGATGGTTTGAATGTGGTTGCACCTTATGGTGACAGCAATTATGCGCGCTTGCGCCCGGCTATCGCACTGGCAAGGCCGGGGCAGACCGATGGTGCAATAGATCTTGATGGCTATTTTGGTCTGCATCCCGCACTGGCAGACTTGCATGATCTTTGGCAGCAAAAGAAAGTGGCTTTTGTGCATGCCAGTGGCTCACCGGATTTTACCCGTTCGCATTTTGATGCCCAGGATTATCTGGAGTCTGGCACGCCTGGTCGTAAAGGCACGACAGATGGCTGGATGAACCGTTTGCTTGGTAATTTGCCTGGTACGACGACGCCAACGCGCGCAGTCAGTGTCGGTGCGGTCATGCCCCGTATTTTGTCAGGCACGGTTGCCGCCAGTAATATCGCCAGCGGTGCGGCGGGTACCAAGGCGAATGTACTGGACCGACCCAAGGTCGGTGCAGCTTTTGAACAGATGTATAAGGACAACGATAAATACGCCAAAGCCTTCAGCGATGCCAAAGAAGCGCATCAGGAAATGATGGGCGCTTCCATGGAAAAAGAACAGCAGGCTGCCGATGGCGGCGCGCCTTTGCCCAATGGTTTTCCTGATGACAGTACCCGCGTTGCCACCTTGCTCAAGAATGATCCTAAAATCCAGATGGTATTCATGGCATTGGGTGGCTGGGATACCCACGCCAACCAGGGCGCAGGTAAAGGTCAGTTGGCAAATCGTTTGTCACCGCTGGGCCTGGGTCTGGCGAATCTGGCCAGACGTCTTGGCCCCATGTTTGATGACACCACGATCGTCGTGATGTCAGAGTTTGGTCGTACTGCCAAACAGAATGGCAATGGCGGCACCGACCATGGGCATGGCAATGTCATGTGGGTGCTTGGGGGAAAAGTTGCTGGCGGCAAGGTATATGGCGACTGGCGTGGCCTCGGCAATGATCAGTTATATGAGGGACGGGATGTGCCTGTGACTACCGATTTTCGTTCAGTATTGACGCAGGTCTGTGAGCGGCATATGGGTTTGTCTGACAATCAATTGCTCAAGGTTTTTCCTGAACAGGTTTATGCCAGGTCCAGTTTTAATTTATTTGTGAACAAAGCCTGATTGCTGATTAATTGCTGATCATAGTAAGAAAAAAAGCCACTCTGGATTAAACCGGAGTGGCTTTTTTGTATGGGTACGGTGTTCAGGCAGTGGTATTGATGGTTGTGCCAGTCACTTGCCCGCTGGTATTGACGACTGGTTTGGGTTGCTCTGGCGGCGGTGGTTCTGGCTGCTTGACATTTTGCTTGCTGGCCAGTTGCGCCTGTTGCTCGGCCTGTGAGGCGGTAATTCTTTTTTGATCTGCAATGGCATCAGCCGCACCGGAGTCGCGGTCAGCTGCCGCGCCTATGGTTTCCGCACTTTGTTTCTGCTGACCGGCAGCAGCCTGCTGCAAGAGTTGCTGTTGTTGTGCAACTTGCGCTGCGCTCGAAGATGTAACGGACGTGACCATAATATTAACTCCTAAGACTAGAACCAGGATCATTTCAACATAGCGAGCCTGGACCAAAATTACAAGCGATTTAACCACAAATTGCAGTTTGTTGCCATGCGTCAATGTTAATCAAGTCCGCTCAATTGATAGTGCGTATTCATTTTTCAACTTTGCTTATACGAATAGTTGTATATACAAATGCATATATATGATTGGAAAAAACTTGTTGCCTTCGATAAAGTTGAGTCCAACAGCAACAACAGCCGGTCAGATATTCAGTGATACGTATAGAGCAGTTAGCAAAGATTTATAGCCATCAGGGCCGCGAAGTAAGGGCCTTGCATAATATTAATTTCAATATAGAAACGGGTCAGGTTTTTGGCATCATAGGCCGTTCCGGTGCAGGTAAAAGCACGTTGTTGCGCACCTTGAATTTACTGGAGCGTCCCAGTGCGGGCAAAGTGGTAATTGATGATCAGGACATCACCAGTTTTGACACGCAACAACTGCATGCCTTGCGCCAGCGTGTAGGCATGGTATTCCAGCATTTCAATTTGCTGCATGCAAAAACGGTCATCGACAATATTGCCTTTCCGCTCAAGCTGAGTGGCAAATATACAAGGCAGGAAATCCAGGCAAGGGTAAACGAATTACTTGAGCTGGTAGGTTTGCAAGACCAAGGTCATAAATATCCATCGCAATTGTCTGGTGGACAAAAGCAGAGGGTGGGCATAGCCAGGGCGCTGGCAAATTATCCACATCTATTGTTATGCGATGAGGCGACCTCGGCATTAGACCCTGAGACCACGCAAGCGATCCTGCGCCTGTTATTGGATATCAATAAAAAACTGGGCCTGACCATCGTCTTGATCACCCATGAAATGCAGGTGATACGCACTATCTGCGACAAGGTGGCCGTGATAGATGCGGGAGAGATTGTTGAGCTCGGTGATGTGGTTGATGTGTTCCTGCATCCTCAGCATGCGGTGACACAAAGCCTGGTCGCAGAAAACCAGGCACTGGACCTGTCTGTGCTGGAGCGTAGCGACCAGGACGCTGACCGTCACTTGCTGCGCTTGAGCTATGTAGGCACAAGTACGCATGAGCCCATCATTACCCGTATCGCGGCGCAGGCTGGTGTCGATATCGCCATTCTGCAAGGCGTGATAGGGCGCATCAAGGATACGCCTTACGGGCAATTGCTGGTGGAGTTGCACAGTACGCAGGAACAGTCAGCGACTGTCGAGGATTTATTGAAAAATGCTGGTGTCAGGGTGACAAGAATCAGCGCAGCGGCAGAGGTGCACTGATGGACTTTTCTCAAATTGACTGGAGTGATATCGCACTGGCGACACTCGATACCTTGACGATGACAGGTGCCTCTTTGCTGTTCACCGTGGTGCTGGGTTTGCCCTTGGGCGTGCTGCTGTTTTTGACAGGTAAAAAGCAATTGCTGGAGCAGGGCCTGCTGTATGCAGTGTTGTCGGTAGTCGTGAATATTTTGCGCTCTATACCTTTCATTATTTTGCTGATCGTATTGATCCCTTTCACGCTGTTATTGATGGGGACATCGCTGGGGGTGCCGGGAACCATACCGCCGCTGGTAATAGGAACAACGCCGTTTTTTGCACGCCTGGTAGAAAACGTGTTGCGGGAAGTAGATAAAGGAATTATTGAAGCCTGCCAGGCCATGGGTGCCAGGACCTGGCAGATTATCTGGCATGCATTGTTGCCAGAGGCATTGCCGGGTTTGCTGGCTGCAGCAACAGTAACGACGATTGCTCTGGTGTCGTATGCAGCCATGTCGGGCGTGATCGGTGGTGGTGGTCTGGGTGACCTGGCGCTGCGTTATGGTTACCAGCGTTTTCAAACTGAGGTCATGGTAGTGACGGTATTTATTTTGATTGTACTAGTGCAGTTGCTGCAATTTGTCGGCGACAAGCTGGTGTTGAAATTCACACGTAAGTGATTAAGCAAGTAATTAAGTAAGTAACTAAGTAAGTAACTAAGTAAGTAAGTTTTTATTTTTTAAATTGGAGCCACTATGTCTTTGAACTTGAAACGTCGTTTTACTTTGATACTGGCAGGTAGCCTGACAGCCGCTGCCGTGTTTTCACCAGTTGCATTTGCAGTAGAAACCTTGAACATCGCTGCCAGCCCCGTGCCACATGCAGAGATACTGGAATTTATCAAACCGCAACTCGCCAAAGAAGGCGTGGATTTGAAAGTAAAAGTGTTTACTGACTACATACAGCCAGCAGTGCAGGTCAATGAAAAACATCTGGATGGTAATTTCTTCTTGCATCAACCTTACCTGAACGAATTCAAGAAAAGCCACAAGAATGATATCGAAGTACCTATCGCCAAGGTGCACGTAGAACCTTTCGCTGCCTATTCAAGCAAGTACAAAAAGCTCGCTGACTTGCCAGATGGTGCAACTGTCGCTATCCCAAATGATCCATCCAATTCTGGCCGTGCCTTGCTGTTGCTGGCAAAACAGGGTTTGTTGAAATTGAAGGATCCAAAAAATATCTCTGCAACGCAAAAAGATATTATTGAGAATCCTAAGAAGCTGAAATTCAAGGAACTCGAAGCAGCAACTTTGCCGCGTGTATTGAATCAGGTTGATCTGGCCTTGATCAACACCAATTATGCGATAGAAGCAAAACTCAATCCGGTCAAAGACTCGCTGTTTATCGAAGATGCGAATTCGCCTTATGCAAATTTGCTGGTGGCGCGTGAAGATAATAAAAATAGCCCGGCCTTCAAAAAACTGGTGGCTGCCTTGAATTCACCTGAAGTCAAGAAATTCATTGAAGACAAATACAAGGGTGCAGTGGTTCCTGCTTTTTAATAGTCTCTTCAGATAATAAAACACCCCGGCAAAAGTTTTCTTGCCGGGGTGTTTTGCTTTATATGCTGCTTTATATGCGGAGTTATATTCCGCTTTATATGCCACTTTATCTGCTGGTCGATGCCGGCTCAGTTGCTGCCTGCTTCAAATTCACATAGGGGCTGCGTGCAAAGCTTTTCAGATAATCGATGTTGTCCCTGAATTCTTCATCTCTCATGGCATTGCCTTTTGGCGTGCTGTATTCCAGCAAAAGATTGTCGTCATTGGAGAGTGTGGTTTCGCTCAATGCCAGCATCTGTTTGACCTGTTCAGGATTGAGCACCTGTGCGCCAGAAACAGATGCTATGCCGTTCTTGTAAAGGTCGATATAGGTCTTCATGGTCTGGTTATTGGCCATCGCTAATAAATGTTTTTCCTTTTCAGCATCAGGGAAAGCATCTGGACTATTGCTGGCTATCATTGCGCCTTGCTTGCCTACGTTATAAATCCAGACATAGCGGAATGAATGCGACAGGCTGGCAATCATGACTCTCAGGTTTTGCTTAGACATATGCGCCAGTTGAAACCATTGCTTCAATATGCCTTTGTCGGCTAGCCTGGATTTGGCCAATGCATAAAATTCCTGGTTATACAGAGAGGCTGCACCTGCGAACCAGATGGATGACAGTTGTATCGCAATCAGATCGTATTTTTTGTCGGTCAGCGACAAATGATTCCTGCCATCGGTATACAGGAATGACACGCCAGGTTTTGCAGCGAGATTCTGATTGACGTCGGCAAAATGACGGTTGGCGATATTCACCAGGTCGCGACTCAGATCAACTACTTCCATCGATTTGAAACCCGATTCATGGATGGCCATGGCCGTGACGCCAGTGCCATATCCTATGACCAGGGCATTGTCGTAGTTATTCAAATGCAGCATGGGTATCAACCCAAAACCTGCCTGCGCCAGCATTTCACTACCGGCTTCCATGACATTATTGCCCTGGAATTTGCCATTCGTGGTCAGGGTTTTAAATTCCTTGCCTTGTTCGGTTTGCGCCATGACCGCAGTCAGGCCACCATCCGCACTCTCCGCATGGTCTATCATTTTCCAGCCCGCATAGTAAGTCGGCTTGAAATAAGTGTTGATGCCGGTGGCGATTGCGTTCAGGTCCAGTTGCTTGGGGCAGGCAATGAGCAAGATCGTGGCGGCAATAGCGCTGCCATATTGTTGCAGGGCGGGCGCAGATTTGTCGCGCGATTTCCAGGTCGCTATCAATAGCAGGGTGAAGGCCACCACACCGCACAATAAACTGGTATAGAAGCCGCCGATAGCTGGCAGGAGCAAAAATCCAGCCAGTAACACGCCAGCGATATTGCCCAGGGTATTGATGGCAGAAGGGAAGCCTATGCCGTCATGCTGGCCTTTGGAAGCGATCGTCATGCTGACAGGATAGAGAGCACCAATTGCAAATGCTGGTGGCAGGGCAATGATGACTGCAGGAATGGCGCGCAAAAATTCCCTGAACCAGAAAGAATAGGGGACCGTGCTTTTTGCCAGACCATAGAAATACAAAGAAGAAAGATGCCACAAAAAAGTGGAGCACAAGATCGTGCAGGTCAGCAAGAACAAGGCGTCATTTAATTGCTCACTGGTGGAGCGCTTGCTTGCCTTGCCTGCATATTTGCCACCGAGGGCCAGGCCAGCCAGAAAGCACGTCAGCATCAGGGAAAAAGCATAAGTGCTATTGCCT
This sequence comes from Undibacterium sp. TC4M20W, assembly GCF_049340245.1. Classification (NCBI taxonomy): domain Bacteria; kingdom Pseudomonadati; phylum Pseudomonadota; class Betaproteobacteria; order Burkholderiales; family Oxalobacteraceae; genus Undibacterium; species Undibacterium sp. TC4M20W. The sequence goes on along the minus strand of NZ_JBMPPI010000005.1, from coordinate 99,338 downwards.
ATGACCACCGCCAGCAAGTGTATGGTCGAGACTTCCATCATCATGGTCAGTGCGCCGACGATAAGCAGGACGAACAGGCCAAAGCGATAAGAGCCTTGCGCCAGCAGATCAGTTTTGCCTTGCTCATGTGCTGGCAAGTTGTCTGCTGTTTTTGTTTCGCTGACCAGCAAGAATGCCAGCAGCGCCACCATGATATCGATTGCTGAGGACAGCCACAGCGTGCCATTCATACCCAGCGCAGGAATGATCAGATAGCCCGACAATAAGGCACCAGATGCCGCACCAAAAGTATTGGCAGAGTAAAACCATGAAATAGAAGCCATGCAGGATTTGCTATCCGCAACGGCACGTACCAGCAGCGGAAAGGTCAGGCCCATGAGTATGGTGGGGAAGAGCAGCACAAGGGCACCCAGCAAGACCTGATAAATGACGAGAGAGCCAGAATCGGGCCTGTAGCCGACTGCAATCATTAAATAGATATCGTGCGCGAATGAAAATATAAACGGCGTACACAGACAGTAGAGGGCAATGGCCAGCTCTGCCATGGCATACATGCGCACCGGGAAGCGTGTGCGTTTTGCCACGCCTGCACCTATTGCAGCGCCGATTGCCATACCAGCCATGTAAATCGCCAGCACAGTGTAAGTGGCGCTGGACTGGCTGCCAAATACCAGGGCAAGCTTCTTTGCAAAATAGATCTGGTAAGCCAGTGCCGCAAAACCGGAGGCAAAGAAAATTCCAAACAAGGTGTTTATTTTTTTCACGGTGATATTTTTAGTGAGCGTCTTCCAGGCGCTGGTGGATGGGAATTTATTCTTTGCTATTTATACCATATTCGACAATAGTTTAAGCGAATGATAGTAAAAAGATTTTGAATGTTAATGATGTTGCCGAATATTGTCAAATGACTAAATTATGACCTTGTTTTTCAGGCTTATGATGGTTGATAAAAAGACCATCTTGTCTCTGTCAGCCTATGATGGAGAGGTGAGCGCTGCTCTCATGTAAATTGCCGGACGAAAAAAAACGCCGCTGTATCAGCGGCGTTTTTCGCAAAGTCTTTACGTCTTATTGCTTAGTTACGTACGACTTTTTTGTATTCATTAGTGCGTGTATCGATTTCGATCATGTCGTCCTGGCTGACGAACAGTGGCACTTGAACGATATGGCAATTTGCTTCGATTGCATTTTCGATCTTGGCTTCTTTCAGTACGTTGCCTGAAGTATTGCCTTTAACTGCTGGCTCAGAGTAAATGATCTGGCGAACGATAGTAGTTGGCAATTCTACAGAGATTGCTTTGCCGTCATAGAATACTGCTTCGCATTCCATGCCATCTTTCAGGTAATTCAGGGATTCACCCATGTTTTCTGCTTCGATTTCATACTGGTTGTATTCTTGATCCATGAATACGAACAGTGGGTCAGCGAAGTAAGAATAAGTAACTGGTTTTTTGTCCAATACAACTACGTCAAACTTGTCGTCGCCACGGAAGACGTTTTCTTGTGGGCTGTTGGTCAACAAGCTTTTCATTTTCCACTTGTAAGTGAAGCCTGTGCGGCTGGAGCCGTTGACGTCAGAGCGCAAAACGATCATTGGTTTGCTATCGACCATAATGATGTTGCCAACACGAATTTCTTTTGCAAATTTCATAGCGAGTATACGTAAAAAGTAGGTTGCATAAAAATCATCTGTTGCCTACTGGCAAAAAATCACCGCAAGCCCACGTTTGATTGAGATTTAAAACAGGTTAAAAATTAACCCAACATTATACTGCATCTTTTTGGCTTGCTACCCGAACTGTATTGACGAACTTCAATAAATTGCCCGTCATATCCCCATTTTCGCGCATTTTTTCCTGCCATTTGCCAGAAAGCTGTGCAATTTCAGGGAGGTCGGCTTGAAAGCCCTGCCATATTTCTACCCAGTCCAGTGGCGGATGGCTGACGCCATTCCAAGCATGTGACAAGGCAACCAGGCTTGCTGTCGCAGATGTAGTGGTTTTTAAAAATGCATTCAATTTCACATGATGCAGATTTTCATCTTGAGGGTAGATATGCCAGATGAAGGGTTTATTGGCCCACTGCGCCCGCACGAATGAATCTTCGCCACGGACAAAGTTGATATCGCAGGCCCATAGCAATTTGTCGTAATCTGCCTGGGGGATAAATGGCAGGACACGCACAGTCAATGCACCTTGACTGCCACTGACACCGGCTTTGGATGCTTGCCCCAGAAAAGCTGTTATTGCTTCACTTGCCACACCTTCAGGCACGAGGCAAGTCATGGCCTGGTCAGCCTTTTGCCATATCTTGAGCAAATCAGCCACAGGTGCATGTGGGTAGCAAAACAGTGATACTTTTGTGCTATTGATCTCAGTTTCAGTCAGCCCCAATTGCAGCAAGAAGGCAGCAACAGCCTGAGTGTCAGCTTGAAATGCAGCTCTTTCATGGTCCAGGCTGGCTTCGCGCAACAGGCCACCGGTTTTCTTGTTGAAGCCGGGAAAAAAGAAATGCTTGATCAATGACAAGGAAGGATGGGGCGAGGGCAGGGTATGGCAGCCTTCCACCCATTCCTCTGCCGTCAAGCCTTCAAGATTGAGCCAGACCGGGCGTGGCTCACACTGTGCCATTGTCTGAATATAGCCTGGCGGGATATCGCAGGCAAAAAACTCTATGACGATATCGGCAATGTCAGCAACCGTAAATGTGCCTTGCTGATCGCGCCAGTGTCTGACGGTAACGCCCGCAATTTCCTGCACTTCGGCATCAATATTCACTGGCGGGCAGATGCGCTGGAAGCTGCGCAAATCATCCACCCATAGCGTGACGGCGATGCCATGTTCTTGCTGTAATTGCCTGGCCATGCGCCAGCAAATCCCTATATCGCCGAAATTATCGACGACCTTGCAAAACAGGGCCAAAGTTTTTGCTGCGTGAGTCGTATTTATTTCTGTTGAATGCATTGCAATATGTTTTTGAAAGCGTACCTGAAAACGTACTTAAAAGCGGTTTTTCCATTCACGCAAGGCAGCGAAATGGCTGACATCGTTTTGTGTGGCGGGGATTTTACCGCTTTCCAAAAGGCGGCTGATGACTGTGCTTTCGCGGCTACGCAAGAATGGATTGGTCTGCTTTTCCAGTCCTATCTGGGTAGGCACCGTAGGTATGCCTTGTTCACGTCTGGCTTGTTCGCGTTTGATACGCTCCAGCAAATCCTGGTTGCCAGGCTCTACCTCTTTGGCAAAGCGCAGATTGGATAGCGTGTATTCATGGGCGCAATATACTGCCGTATCATCGGGCAGGGTAGCCAACTGGTCCAGCGAATGCAGCATTTGTGCAGGCGTGCCTTCAAACAAACGACCACAGCCACCTGCAAACAGGGTGTCACCACAAAACAGCCAATGTTGTTCAGGTGCGAAATAGGCAATATGGCCTAGCGTATGCCCGGGCACATCAAGAACTTTGAGCTCCAGATTGATGCCGGGCACGCTTACTACATCATCTTGTTGCAGCTTTTGCGTGACTACAGCGATCTTGTCATTGGTGGGGCCAAATACGGGCACAGCTGCATGTTCCAGCAAGCGTGGCACACCGCCAATATGATCTGCATGGTGATGAGTGAGTAAAATAGCGGACAATGTCAGTTGATGCTGTGCCAGGGCTTGTAAAATTGGTATGGCATCGCCAGGATCAACCACGGCAGCATGCTGGCCGTCATGGATAATCCATAGATAATTGTCGTCAAAGGCGGGGACAGTCAATATACTCAGGGAATTCTTCATATCAGGCATGGATGCTTTGGAAAAAAACATTATAGACCTTGGAGCATGGTTAGAGCTGCCGGCGGGTAGCTATATCCGTCAATGGGAGCAGGCCATGCTCGATAAATTGACGGTCGATATCTTTGGTTTCAATGCCTTGCAGATAGGTTTGCCGCAAATTGATGCGTTGGCAGCCAGTCGCATGCCACATCGCTGGCTGACCAATTCCCGTATGCCGGATGAAAACCAGCCGGGGCAAAAGCGACCTGTTGTGGTCGTGCATGACTTTGCTGAGCTGCCTTTTGATGCACACAGCATAGATTTGATTATCTTGCCACACGTGCTGGAATTTGCTGAGGAACCACACCAGATCTTGCGCGAGGTGGAAAGGGTGTTGATACCAGAAGGCCGGGTTATCATCACTGGCTTTAACCGTGCCAGCCTGTGGGGCGCAAGGCAGGCGACCGGGCGTTTGAGCAAAAATTATTTCCTGCCCAAAGAGGGGGAATTCATCAGTCCGCCGCGTTTGAAGGATTGGCTGAAGTTATTGAATATGGAAGTGGGTAGCAGCGATTTTGGTTGTTATGCCCCTCCCGTTAAATCGGAAAAATGGTTGCAACGTTATCGCTTCATGGAAAAAGCAGGGCAACGCTGGTGGCCTTATTTTGGCGCAGTGTATATATTGCAGGCCGTGAAAAGAGTCAAAGGCATGCATTTGATAGGGCCCGCATGGAAGCAAAAGCGGGTATCCAGTACACATGCCTTGCCAGTTGCAAACAAATCAAAAGAATCAAATGGATAATATAGAAATTTACACAGATGGCGCCTGCAAGGGTAATCCTGGCGTTGGCGGCTGGGGCGCTTTGCTGATCGCTGGCAATAAAGAAAAAGAATTATTTGGCGGCGAAAAAGAAACCACCAATAACCGCATGGAATTGATGGCAGTGATACAGGCTCTGGGTGCGTTGAAGCGGCCCTGTCATATTACCCTGCATACCGATAGCCAGTATGTATTGAAGGGCATCACTGAGTGGATCACTGGCTGGAAAGCCAAGGGCTGGAAAACAGCCTCCAAGGCACCTGTAAAGAATGTCGATCTGTGGCAACAACTTGATGCCGCACGCACCATTCATGAAATCGACTGGCGCTGGGTGCGCGGCCACACTGGCCACCCAGGTAACGAAAGAGCCGATCAACTGGCTAACCGTGGTGTTGAGTCAGTACTGTAAAAAGAGACGAAATATCTCATGGACATAGCGAACATTCACACCAGCATACAACAAGGCGACCATGGCGCATTGAGCATGCCCGGGGTGCCTGAAAGCTTTGAACATGTGAGCGACCGTGCCGAATTCAAAAGGGCGCAACATCGCCCGGGTGTGGAGCTTTACCGCGCCCATATCGTCGCCCATGCCTTTGAACCGCACACGCATGAAGCTTTTGGCCTGGGTTCTATCGCCAGCGGGGTAGAGCGTTTTCGCTATCTGGGTAGCGATCATCTGGCGCCGCAAGATTCAGTTGTAATGATGAACCCGGATGAATTGCATACTGGCAGGGCAGAGACTGATACCGGCTGGCGCTATCGCATGATGTATATAGACCCGGACGTGGTAGCAGAAGTCACGGGTGAACGTGGCTGGTGGTTCAGGGATGCGGTTGCCCACGATGCCAACAGTGCGCGCAAACTGGGTGTCATGCTGGAGCAAATCTGGCAAGCGACCGACAAGCTGGGTTTTGATAGTCTCTTGTTTGATATCCTGTCTGAATTCAAGCGCTTTGCCAGTGCGCCGCAAGCACCTGTACCTCTGGCGAAACAACGTTTTGCCACGGTGCTCGATTATATGCGTGCCAGCATGGCAGAACGCATCAGCCTTGAGCAACTGGCGCTGGTTGCCGGGCTTAGTCCCTTTCATTTTTTGCGCAGCTTCAAGGCGCAATATCATGCGACACCTCAGCAAATGCTGATGGCCTTGCGCCTGTATGAAGCCAAGTGCCTGCTCGGCAAAGGCTTACCTCCGGCCCAGGTGGCTGCTGCAACTGGCCTGACTGACCAATCTCATTTGAACAAGGCCTTTGTGCGACGCTATGGCGTGACACCGGCGCGCTATCAACAGCAAATGAGCGCGTAAAAAGCAATCTGGTACAAGACTGCTTTCTCATATTGTTTTAAGCTGATTTTTTTCAGGGGATGAACAGCATGGGTATCGGTGTTTTGTATGCGATGGCAGCAGGTTTGATGTGGGGGCTGGTATTCATCGGCCCTTTGCTCTTGCCTGAATATCCTGCGGCCTTGCAATCATTTGGCCGCTATCTGGCATTTGGCCTGATCACTCTGCCTATAGCCTGGATGGACAGGCGACAATTGCGTTTGTTGAACAAGTCAGACTGGATAGAAGCATTGAAGCTGGCAGCGGTCGGCAATATTCTGTATTACCTTTGTCTTGCCAGTGCCATACAACGCTCAGGCGCACCGTTGCCTACGATGCTGATAGGTACGCTGCCAGTCGTCATCGCCATTACCGCCAATTACCGTAATGCCCAGCGTGACGGCAGCATTGCCTGGCGACGCATGTTGCCATCACTATTGATGATTTTTGCTGGTGTCGCTTGCGTCAACAGCGTAGAAATTGCCGCATTGCAGGCAGCTTCAAACAAAGATATCCAGACTTATATCATAGGCGGCCTGTTTGCTCTGGTTGCTGTGGCTTGCTGGACCTGGTACCCATTAAGAAATGCAGACTGGCTGCGCCATCACCCGGACCGCAATCCCAGGGTCTGGGCCAGTGCCCAAGGCGTTGCAACCTTGCCGCTGGCTTTGCTCGGTTATATGGGGCTATGGGTATACATGGGTGTGACTGGCCAGGATTTTTCGATGCCATTCGGCCCCCGGCCACAATACTTCATCACATTGATGCTGATCATCGGTCTGTTTGCATCATGGCTGGGCACGATGTGCTGGAACCAGGCCAGCCAGCGCTTGCCTACCAACCTGGCCGGGCAACTCATTGTGTTTGAAACGCTGGCTGCCCTGGCCTATGCCTTCATTCTCAGCAAGCGCATGCCAGAACCCATGGTTTTGCTTGGTATCGTTTTATTGATTATTGGTGTTGTCGCTGCCTTGCGTGTCAAACCTCAAGCCACTCATTAGTGATTGTCACTATTTTGCTGCTAATTACTTCCTGGAAATATGCTATGCAAAGAAACGAATATGTTGATTTAGAATTAACTCTATTTTTTTGTATTCACTAATTTAAGGATGCTTGCCCATGCAGGAAAATATAAGTAGTAGAAATGCAGGGATTGATTTCTTACGGGGACTGGCAATTTTGTTGGTCTTGCTTTTGCATTTCTCCCTGGGCTTGGGTCTGAAAGATAGTCCTCTGGGTAGTTTGCTCAGACCAGAATTATTGCGCGCCATCGTCTTGAATGGCAATTATGGTGTCACTATCTTCTTCACCATTTCCGGTTATCTGATTACCTCCAACTCTATCAAACGCTGGGGTAGCTGGGCAAAAATTAACTGGCGTGAATTTTATCTGCTGCGGATTGCACGTATCATGCCGCCGCTGCTATTGGCATTGCTGATCATTGTCACGCTCGGCGTTCTGGGCGTGCCGAATTTTGATAATGCAGATAATGGCAAACAGTTGCCGGCATCATACTTCTTTATTGCTGCCGGTTCAGTGCTGACGCTCTGGCATAACGTTCTCATGCAATCTGCGGGCTATTTTAATTATTGCCTCAACATTTACTGGTCGCTGTCTGTCGAAGAAATGTTTTATCTTTGCCTGCCTTTACTGTGCATCACCTTGCGCAAGCAGAATTTATTTGTATTGCTCTGTTTGGGCCTGATAGTTTATGCGCCGATCTACCGCAGCCAGCATCTGAAAAATGAAATTGAATACATGTATGCCTATTTTGCCTGTTTTGATGCGATTGCCATAGGCTGCCTGACTGCATTGCTGGCACAAAAAATCGAGTTGAGCAAAACTGTCGCGATTTGTTTGCGCTGGTTTTCCATAGTGGCTTTAGCGACTGTTTATTTGCGTGGCATAGGCGGGCACGAAATCGAAGGTTTTACGCTGATTTCACTTTTCAGCGCCGCTTTTTTGATGGCGACATTACAACCATCCGAGCAAGGCTGGGCAAGTCGCAGGGGTTTAACATGGCTGGGCTGGATGGGCAGGCATAGTTATGAGCTATATTTGTTCCATATCATCGTGCTGGCGCTTATGCGCAATGTCGTCAGCAAGAAGACATTGTCATATGAAATGCGTTTGCCTTGTCTGTTTTTATTCCTGTTGCTGAGCGCGGTAATTGCTGGTTTGGTGGCACGTTATGTAGCAGAGCCAGCAAATGCGTATTTACGTAATAAAACCAGAAGTTCACATACCAGCTTGCAAACTACGTAATAAAAAAGATGCGGGTTCGAATTGAAGCCGCATCTGTCATCTGTATTTTAACTATACGAGTTATTCATATAAGCATCGTTAAAATCAGAATGCGTAATTCACAGTAGTCATCAAGATCGGGCTGGTTTTCTTTTTCGTCAGTGGGCTGTCAGCAGCATCGCCCATCACTTGCGATACACCGGCAGCACTGCGTACTGACCAGTTTTTATCGATTGAATGGGTCCATGCAACTGTTGCCATCGCCTGTGAGAAACCTGCTTTAGGCGCAAAGGTTTTATAACCGGAGTTGGTGCTTTGTGTCGGTGTTACGCCAAAATAAGTCTGGTTATATTTCGCATCGCTGTAAGTCAGGTTACCCGCAATTTCTACCCTGTCTGTTGCTGTCTGGAATACAGGTGCTGCCAGACCAAATTTGTAGGCATTGCCATTTTCCCTGTGTGACAGCGCCAGGTTGGTATCGATACTTGCCTTGATGCCAGGGCCAAATGTGGTACCTGCATGCAGGTTGACTGTTGCTGAACCAGAGATATTGCCCATGCCTTTCAAGTCATCTGAGCTGAACAGGGATTTGGAGTCGCGTGAATCTTCACGGCCTGCACGGTAACCCAGTGCTGCGCTGAAATAAAAATCATCTACTTTCGTACCAAAACCGACGCCGCGCGTGGTGCTGGCAAAGAAACCGTTTTTGTTTTGGTATTCACCGTAAATAGCAGGGCCAAAGCGATTTTTCTTTGCGCCCAGATACTCGGGTGCGTAGAACACACCAGCACCGACCACCGTAGTAGATTCAGGTTCTTGTGATGTTTTGTCTTGTGCGTGTGCAGAAAATGACATGGACATCAAGCTGGAGAAAGCGATGGCTGTCAGTGTAAATATGTGTTTCATGGTGATCCTTAATCAATAAAAGCTAAACAGTCCCGCAGCATTTACGCCGCGCTGCTACTCCCCGGCGGAGAGCACGGAGCGAAGTCTCGCAAATATGAAAAAACTATGCCAATGGAAAATCGCAGGCTCTGCCTGCATGCACAAAACGTATTGTGATCCAGTACTTTTTGCGAAATTGACTTATGCAAGGGTTGCAAAGAAGGGCTTTCAGGTGTGGTGCAGATAAGCAGGTTAAATGCTTGTACCCGCATGAAAGAGACAGGATTGTTAAATTTTATTTGTTTTTAGATAATCACTTGCGTAATTTGCAATCATGATGGATGATGTTAAATAAGCTAGTAAAAATGTTAAATATGCCTTTTGTATTCATTATTTTCAAGCTGGCATATCGCGTTAATGGACTGTTACCCGTCGGGAGAATTCATGATTCGCCTCAAGCACCTGTTAATTGAACACCGTGACAATAGTTTTGATCACAGGCTCAAGCTGCTCAAGCATGCCCTGCAGACCGCCATAGAGCTGGAGCATTCGACCATCCCGCCTTATCTGTATGCCTTGTATTCAATCAAGACAGACCAGAATCTGGAAATCGCCCATCTCATCAAATCCATCGTCAAGCAAGAGATGTTACACATGTCGCTGGATTGCAATGTCCTTAATGCCATAGGCGGGCATCCGAAAATTGATCATCAGCACTTTATTCCTCACTATCCCGGTAATCTGCCAGGTTCGGTGGAGGACAGTTTGATTGTCCCTCTGGCTGCACTATCCAAGCAATTGCTACTCGATGTTTTCATGGTCATAGAAGAGCCCGAGAAAACCGTGGATGGCACAACTCCTCCGGCAAATGGCGTGACCATAGGCGAGTTCTATGCACACATCAAAAAAGAAATTTGCGAATTGTCCAGGATGGGTAATATCTTTATCGGTCCGCCTGAAAAGCAATTGGTGACAGGCTTCAGGGAATTGCAAAACAAGGGTGTCTATGACGAGGCAACGGCGCTGGCGGCGATAGACATGATTGTTGAGCAGGGCGAGGGCAGCGATACCAGCCCCATTGACCCTGAGTATGAGCTCGCTCATTACTACAAATATGCAGAGATTTATCATGGCCGCAAACTGATCGCCAACCCTACGCCAAAACCTGGCCAGCCAACCTGGGTATTTGAAGGCCACCGCATAGAGTTTGATGCTGGCGGCATTTATCCAGTCATCAGTAATCCAAACCGACATAGCTATGCCGGCAAGCCGCGCATTACCGACTTGAACCTGACTTTCAACAGCACTTACTCTGACATGCTGCGCAAATTGCACAATGTCTTTAACGGCCAGCCTGACAATCTTGCACTGGCCTTGCTGTCCATGCAATCACTCAGAGAACAGGCACAGTTGCTGATGACGCAGGAAGTCGTTCCTGGTCAGACTGCCGGACCCACATTTGATTATATTCCCGCCTGATATTCTGGAGAGCAGCAATGACGCAAACTAACTGGTGGATGTTCCATGGCGATACTGCGCACACGGGTGAAGTGCAGGGCAGTGATATCAGTCGTGACACACTTGATCAATTCACGCTATTGCACGACATCGCCATCCCTGGCCCGGTCTTGTCCGTGCCTGCCATCGTTGATGGTTATCTGTATGTAGGCCTGGCGAATAATCATGAATTGCCGGGTGCGAATGGCGGCAAGTTCATGAAAATAGAATTATCCAGTGGCATGACGGTGGCGCATTATGAATGGCCGATAGACCCGACAGAAGGCGATACACACGGCTTCATGGGCATGGGTTGCACACCGGCTATCTGGGACAATAAAGTCTATTTCAGTGCCTTCAATGGCAAGTTCTATTGCCTGAATGCGACAGACCTGAGCTTGAACTGGGTCGTGGATTTGCGCCACGCTGATCCTGATTTCAACCAACCCACATCCAATCTCGGCGATGTCTCGGCAGGTGTTCCTGCAGCAGGCTGGTCATCTCCGGTGGTAGCGGCTGCAGATGGCACTAATGGCCTGGTTTTTGTTGGCATGGGTGAGGGTGAAAACCCCGGCTGCTTTGGCTTTATCTATGCCATGGATGCCCAGACTGGCCAGGTGCAGTGGATATACTGTACCTGCCAGTATGAAGAAGGCGTACCCAATCTGCCTAATGTTTTGCCGCCAGAATCTGTGAGTGGCACTTTGCCCGCGATGTACACCATAGGCCCGAATAATCCTGCCATACGCGGGGCATCGGTGTGGTCGTCGATTGCCTACGATGAGCGGCTTGATCGCCTATACTGCGCAACCGGCAATCCTGTGCCTGACAGTGCCTTGCCCAGCAAGGGTTTTTCCAACGGTATATTGTCGCTGGATGCATCCAGTGGTCAATTCCGTGGCTTTAGCCAGCCACCGGCAGAAAGCAGTTATCGTGCTACTGACGTCGATGTCGATTTTGGTGGTTCACCAACATTAATGACGGTCAATGGCCGCCGTATTGTCACGGCTGGTTGCAAGAACGGTGGCTTCTTCAGGTTTGATGCAGCGACGCTGGAATTGCTGAACTGGCGGCAATTACTGCCTTTCTATAACGATGGCACCCAGATACCTACGGTCGATCCTCATGTGTCGCCCAACGACCAGCGCATGGATCCCTATGTGCCAAATCAAGAGTCAGATGAAGAAGACCAGGAAAATTATTCTGGCACCTACAGCACGGCAGCGGTGCACACTGCTCTGGGTCGTCTGTTCATCGGTGTGGGCGGCAATAATTATCATAATGTTGAAGCTGGTATCGATTACCGTACTACGCCTTTCATGCGTGCCCTGGATTGGGAAACTTTGGAAGATGCCTGGGCCATGGATGACAGCGATCCGCGTCTGTACATAGAGTCGCAACCACCGATGTATCGCACGCCCGGCGAATCCGGTTTGAGTTCACCTGTTGTCGTCAATGACCTGGTGTTTTTTTCCACGTCCAAAGTGGCTGTGTATGCCTTTGATGTATACAGCGGCAAGATGTTGTGGAAGGATGATCTGGGTGACCAGACCGGTGGCATGAATGGTGGCTATGGCTATTGCCTGGGGCCGGCAGTGGCAGGCAATTATATGGTGGCCGGTGCGCTGGTATTTGGCAAACAGGGCGGGGTATTGCGTATCTATGGTTTGAAAGACCAGGAGAATCAACATGCTTGAAGTTATCTTGTTTGGTATTGTCGCCGGGCTCGACAATTTGCAGGCCAGCACTTCGCTGGGGCTATTACCCATGCAGCGCAAACGCATGCATATGCTGGCAATCGCATTTTGTGCCTGTGAACTGGGTGCTGCAATAATGGGCCTGTTGCTTGGGCGTGGCCTGATCAGCATGCTGGGCCCGCTTGCCTCCCATATTGCGCCATTTGCGATGCTGGCTTGCGGCTTCATTATCTTGTGGCTGGCTTACCGGAGTGAAGCCAGAGGTTTGCCACAATTCGTCAATCATCCGGGCTTTTTGCTGGGCTTGCCTCTGGCGCTGAGTCTTGACAATGTCGTCGCTGGCGCAGGTGTCAGCTTTTCCAGTGCACCTGTGATGACTTCGGCCATTATCATCGGTGTCATCAGCGCAGGCATGGCTTGCTTTGGCCTGTATTTCGCCAACTGGATACGTAATTTTTTGCCCAGGCGCGTGGAATTGCTGGCCGGTGCCTATATGTGTTTTCTGGCTGTACGCATGATGTATAACGACTGACGGACTGTTCATCATGCCAAAAGACCAGAGCGAGCGCACGGCCATGCAGGCCTATGTGCGCAATCTTAATTTTCCCAGCAGTGTGGCGGTTTCCCCTGCCGGGCAGGTTTACATTGCTGAGACGGGTTTGCCATTTGATGGTGCAGCCAAAGGCGGGCGCATACTCAGTGTCAGTGAAGGTGGCAGCGTCCAGGAATTATTGAATAATTTACGCCAACCAGTGAATGGTCTGGTCTGGCATGACAACAGCCTCATCATTTCTGAAGGCGGTTACCCAGGCCGCATCAGCCGCCTTGATTTGCAAACGAGCACCTGGACAGTGTTGCTGGATGATCTGCCTGGCTTTGGCAATTACCACACCAATATGGTGGCGGTGGGGCCAGACAATAAAATGTATTTCGGCCAGGGGGCCATGACCAACAGCGGCATCATAGGCACAGATTCACACGACCTGGCGTGGTTGCGCGAAACCAGACATGCGTCTGATATACCTGGCTATGACATTGCGCTTAGTGACCATCTGGCGACAGTCACCGACCCTGAAGGTCAGCAGGTTTCCACCAGTGCATTTGCCCGCTTTGGACAAGTCCACACAGGCGGTACCCGCTTGCAAGGCCAGACGCCATGCACCGCCAGCATCATGCGCTGTAATCTGGATGGTTCGGACCTGGAACTGGTAGCCTGGGGCATACGTAATGCCTTTGGCTTGTTATTTCTGCCGGATGGCAGGCTGATTGCGACCGAGCAGGGCACTGATGTGCGTGGTGTGCGGCCAGTCTGGAATTGTCCTGACTTTCTGTTTGAAGTAAAGCCAGGTGCCTGGTATGGCTGGCCAGATTATCTTGGCGGCTTGCCCATCAACGCGCCAGCCTATCGCAATCCGCAAGGTGAAGGACAAGATTTTGTACTGGCTAATCATGCAGAACTACCAGCGCCAGAAAAACCCTTGCTTGCCTTCGATATCAATGCCTGTGCAGTCAAGATGGCGCAGATACCTGCCGGGCTGCGCCATGCCGGTGATCTCATCGTCGCGCAATTTGGCGATGAACGTCCCATGACCGGGCCGCCGGGGCCAAGAGTAGGGCGTAATCTTATGCGTGTAGATACCAAAGACTGGAGCAAGCATGCCTTGCCGGCTTTGGCGTCTGTGCCCTGGCACCGGCCGATTGATGTCGCTTTCTCGCCAGATGGTGCATTCATGTATGTGGTCGATTTTGGCGATTTTGAATTCACTGAAAAAAAAGATATACGTGCAAGCGCCGCTAGCGGCTGTGTCTGGAAAATCCCTGTCAATAATATGGAGCTGACATCATGAGCCAGGTTTCATTCGAAAAAGATATTGCGCCACTGTTCAATCAGTTTCGCGCATCCATGATGTGGCGGCTGGACCTGACCAAATATGATGATGTCAGGCTCAATGCCAGCATGGTATTGAGCCAGTTACAGGGTGGCATGCCGCCACCGCCTTATCCACCTTTCACCAAAGAACAGGTTGCGATGTTCCAGACCTGGATCAATGAAGGTTACCCAAAATAGTCAGTTGATTAAATTTGCAGAAGGAATTTCATATGAGCCTCAATGCACAAACCCTCATCGGTAGCTGGGAAATGGTCGAAGCCTGGGATATAGGTGACGACCCCAGCGACCCGACCAAGAAAACCTACCCCTGGGGTAATCCGTCAGCAGGTTACTGGGTCTATGACAAGAGCGGCCACTTCAGTCTGATGATTTCGCAAAATCCGCCGCTAGCGATACCAGCAGACCCTTTCAGCGGTCAGCCACAATCATCCTGGCTGACACCGCAAAAGCCCTGGGAAGTGCCACACTCCCTGCTGATAGACAGCTTCGCCACTGCCAGCCCGTATGCTTATTTTGGTACCTATACCGTAGAGATGGATACCAATCACCCGCATCTGGGCGGCACGATAGTCATGAACGTATTTGCTGACGTCATGCGTGCCTATACCGGCACAGTGCAAAAGCGCAGCTTTGTGTTTGATGGCAAGGATTATCTGAATGTAGGTACGCCAGGCCAGTACTTGCGACGCTTGAAGCGGCTGACGTGATTTTATGCATGTGAGCAGACATTTATAAAGTCTTAGCCGGGGCTTACCTGCTGCAAAGAAAGGTAAACTCCGGTTTTTGATTGCCCCAAGGATTGCCAGAAAATTCCATCTCGTTCACAAGCCAGCCAGCCTGCGCAGAGCCTCACCCTGTACACGGCGTACTATCATATGGCTGGCTTCCACAGCGCCGATGGAATCGTAAAATTCCTTACTCATCTGTTTATCCTTGACGGTCAGCCATTCTATTTTCGAGCATCCTGCATCGACGGCAATACCGGCGAGATGCTGCATGATGCTGAGCCCAAATCCTTGACGTCTGAATTCAGGTTGCACATAGATGGCTTGCATATACATGTCGCGCACGCCAGTAAAAGTGCCCCATTTCCAGGAATAAATGACAAACCCCGCAACAGCTTCATCCACCATAGCAAATTTAGCAGAGATAGCTGGATGGTTGCCAAACAGGGCCAGTTCAAGCGCTGCAGCATCTGTGCGAATCTCGGCTATGCCATCGCTCTTCCCCAAGTCCAGAAGCATATCCAGCAAGGTGTTGATATCCGTTGTCGCGAGGTCTTTAAATTTCATTTGTTGGGGTCAATGATATTTTCTTCAAGAGCTCTGCAAGCAAGCCAGATCGCTTCACCTCCGTCAGTCTTGCCTCAGCTTGAACATGGAATGATGCTGCATTAAACGCTCAATCACTTGCCAAGCATGCGGATCAAGGTAGCATCTCTGTCTATGAAGTGATGTTTGAATGCGCCGACTATATGCAAAAGTATCGCTGCAATCAGGATGTAGCCAGCGGCCTGGTGCAAGCTTTCACCAGTCTCAGCCCAGAATTTGCTATAGGCCAATACCTGGTCCGGGTTGCCTGGCATATGTTGGGCTGGCACGATGACCAGACCAAAGATGCCAAAGCCATGGCCGCTGGCACCAGAAAACAGCATGCCTGTCACCGGCAAGGCCAGTGTAGCAATGATCAACACCCATTTGATGATTTTTGCCAGGCGCTGTTCAAGCTGCGTGTAGTCTGCCGCCGCTGCCGGCCAACCATTTTTAATACGCCAGAAGACGCGCAACAGGGCAACAAATAAAACCAGCACACCCACGGATTTGTGGATCGGGTACAAAGCCCAGGCTTCGGCACGCGTCATATATAAGCCCACGGCACATAAAGCCATGATGACGATGCCTGTGATCCAGTGCAAAGAAATCGTGATCTTTCTGAGTTTACCCGCTTTGTCCATTGCCACATCCTCAAATTAATTTGTTAGTAGCAGGATGGACATGTGATGGGATTGAAAGTTTCAATTTAGCTTGCAAACTTTCAGGATTTTTATGACGCTTATCTGGATAGATGCTCCCTGAGCTGGATAACATTGCCTTCCGGATCGTAGCCATCGCAGATGCGGTAATGCTGGAATTCCCATTCGTAGTTCTCTGCATCTATCCTGCCACCAAGCTTGGCGGCCACATCCCTGGCTTTGCTGATGCTGGCAACAGACAGCATTAATTTGATCGCGGTGTCTGACCTTAGCTGCGGCGGGACCAAAATTTCGAAGGTGTTGGCAATTTGCGGCGGGATGGCATGAATAACCAACTGAAAATGAGGCAACTCGAAAATCGTATAGTCGTCATTTGCGTGAGTAGCGGTCGGCCGCAGGACTTGCTCGTAAAAACCGCTGAGCTTGCTCAGATTCTTGGCATAGATGACAGCACCTGGGGTAGGTAAGTGCGACATGATAGTCCTCGGCTTGTTTAAATCGATAATTTTATGTTATTTTTTTGATATTGTCAGCGCACAAAGCCAGGGATCGGCAAAATATAGACAGGCTAGCTCACCTTACATTCATCCTGAGGCTGCTGATGAAATGAGTTTTAGCACATACGCAAATCACTTACAAATTTTACACGGATTGGTTTTTTCTTATGCGTTAATATATAAAGGCGTATGCAAAGACGCCAAAGACGCCAAAGACGATGGGTATCGTAGTTCAGTACGAATTATGAGGAAAAAGTCTTTTGCGGTTTATAATTTCAGCTGTTACAACTTTAATGTGCATTTTTTGTCACTGACATGGTTAACATTTCCGGAACCAAGTCGGGCAAATAAAGTCTTAATGACTATGAATCAGGTTTCCAAGCAAGTACATCCGGATTTTCATCAGCATCAGAAGGGGCAATTGCGATCCATAGCGCTGGCCGCCCTTGTGCATGTCGTTTTGTTAAGTTTTTTATGGATAGGTGTGCGCTGGCAAAATAAGGAAAGCAACGCAGTTGAGGCTGAGGTCTGGGATATGACCACCCGTGAAGCTGCCCCCAAGCCTGTTCCGGTTCCCGATCCTGTCGTAGAAGAAAAGCCGAAAGAGCCTGTGCCGGTCAAGGAAGAAGTGCGTCAGGAAGATCCTGAAATTGCCCTGGCGCAGGAAAAAAAGCGTAAATTGCTCGAAAAGAAAAAAGAAGAAGAGCATCAACGCGAACTTGCTGAGAAAAAACGCAAGGAAGAGCAGCAGGAAAAACTTGCCGAACAAAAGCGCAAGGATGAAAAACTTACTCAGGAAGCAGATAAGAAAAAGCTGGCGGCCAAAGAAAAAGAAAAATCCGAAAAACTCCTAAATGACGAAAGAGAAAGGATAAAAAAACAGCTAGCTAATGCAGGTAACGGAAATTCTGGTAACAGTGAAAAATCTACGGGCAATAACCGCGGTGACCCCAGCTATAGCGCAAAAATTGCAGCCAAGGTCAAATCTAATACAAGTTACACTGGGACTGACAGTACGGCCGGTAATCCTACAGTGGAATACACGATTAACCTATTGCCAGATGGATCACTACGTGGTGCAATACGCAAAGTTAAATCCTCGGGAATTCCAGCGTTTGATGATGCGGTTGCTGCTGGCATAGAAAAATCAGCTCCATTCCCGCGTGACAAGACTGGTCAAGTTCCACCCAGTGTGACGGTGGTTAACCGTATGAAGGAAGAATAAACTCCAATGATGTCTATGTTGAAGAAAATAGCTGTAACGGCTGTGATTGCAGCGGTCGCCAATTTATC
Organism: Undibacterium sp. TC4M20W; assembly: GCF_049340245.1. Lineage (NCBI taxonomy): Bacteria > Pseudomonadati > Pseudomonadota > Betaproteobacteria > Burkholderiales > Oxalobacteraceae > Undibacterium > Undibacterium sp. TC4M20W. The sequence goes on along the minus strand of NZ_JBMPPI010000005.1, from coordinate 81,454 downwards.
GGGGTTCGCTCCTGTCTCTGCCCAGATCAGGGTAGAAATATCAGGCGTTGGCTCCAACCAGATACCGATTGCAATTGCCGGATTTACCGACGAGGCCCTGACGCCTCAGCAAGTGACCAGCATCATCAAGGATGACTTGAACCGCAGCGGCTATTTCAAGATCATCGATGCCAACACAGTTTTGAATGAAAACGCTGTCGTTAATTTTGGCGACTGGAAATCCAAAGGCGCAGATGCGCTGGTGGTTGGCAGCGTACAAAGCCTGGTAGATGGCCGCTTTGACGTGCGTTATAAATTGTTCGACACAGTCAAATCGAATGCCCTGTCTGGTTTTTCGGTCACTGCGCCGCCAAACAATATACGCCTGACAGCCCACAGGATAGCTGACGATATCTACGAAAAATTGACTGGTGTACGCGGTATTTTCTCTACGCGCATCGCTTATGTGACAAAGGCTGGTTCTGAATATCGCCTGGAAGTGGCCGATGCTGATGGTGATGGAACCAAAATCGCCTTGCGTTCTTCAGAACCCATCATTTCTCCGGCATGGTCGCCAGATGGCACCAAGGTTGCCTATGTGTCCTTTGAAAAGCGCAAGCCTGTAATATTGGTACAAAACCTGATCACCGGTGAAAGAACAGAAGTTGCCAATTTCAAGGGTAATAATTCAGCACCGGCATGGTCTCATGATGGCAGCAAATTGGCAGTGGCTTTGTCGCGCGATGGTCAGACCCAGATTTTTACGGTAAATGCCAATGGCGGTAATCTGCAAAAATTAACCTCCAGTTCATCGATTGATACTGAGCCGCAATTTTCTGCCGATGGTCAGTCTATCTATTTCCTGAGCGACCGCAGCGGCGGCCCACAAATTTATAAAATGAGTGCAAGTGGTGGTGATCCAAAACGCGTGACCTTTACCGGTTCATACAATATCACCCCAAGAATATCCCCTGACGGTAAGACTTTGGCTTATATTTCACGTCGCGATGGCAAGTTCCAGTTGTATGCACTGGATTTGGCCAGCGGCCAGGAATTAAGACTGTCTGATACTACCAAGGACGAGTCACCAAGTTTTTCACCAAATGGACGCTACATCATGTACGCAACTGAGTCTGGCCGTCGTGGCGCGCTCGCGGTAGTGTCGATTGATGGCAAGGTGAAGCAGAAATTGACGGTCCAGGCCGGAGATATTCGGGAGCCCACCTGGGGTCCTTTCATGAAATAAGCTGTATTGACTAATTGCTTATCTATTTTAAATCAGGAGAGAAAATGCGTACTACATCCCAATCCAAAACCCTGGCAATCTTGATTTCCAGCGTTGTTCTGATGACAGCTTGTGCTTCCAAAGTTCCGCTGGAAGACAAGAAAGTCGAAGATAAATCTACGACTACGACAACGGCGTCCAGCACAGACACAAATACAGTAAAACAAGTCACTGCAACTGTTGATCCATTGACGCAAGGTGCATTGGCCAAGCGTAGCGTGTATTTTGACTATGACAGCTATGTTGTAAAAGAAGAGTTCAAACCAGTGGTTGATGCACATGCCAAGTTCCTTGGCACTAACAAAAACCGCAATATCCTGATCCAGGGTAATACGGATGAACGCGGTGGTCGCGAATACAATCTGGCATTGGGCCAAAAGCGTGCAGAAGCCGTACGTAAATCCCTGACTTTGCTGGGTGTGTCCGATGCGCAGATCGAAGCTGTTTCTTTGGGTAAGGAAAAACCAAAGGCAACAGGTAGCGATGAAGCTTCCTGGGCAGAGAATCGCCGCTCCGATATTCTGTACAAGTAATCTCGTGTTTGAAAGCCTCGTTTGAGGCTTTCTTTGCATTTGGCACTGCATCTTTGATGTAAAGCTGCAGTGCGTATCCATTTTTTCAGATCGCCATGAAACTTAATTCCATACGCACCACCATTCTTGCTGCCGCGCTGTCTTGCGCATTTTTGCCTACTATGGCGTCTGCCGGTATTTTTGACGATGATGAGGCGCGCAAAGCCATACTGGATTTGCGGGCAAAAGTGGATGCGGTCAATGCCAGGCTTGATTCCAGACTGGAAACCAAGGCAGACAAGGGTACTGCACTGGAGCTGGCAAATGAAAATGAAGCGCTGCGCGCAGAAATATCCAAGTTGCGCGGCCAGATCGAAGTGTTGACCAATGATCTCACCAATGCGCAAAAGCGCCAGCAGGATTTTTACATCGATCTCGACAATCGTATTCGTAAATTGGAACCCAAACGTGTGACAGTAGATGGCCAGGACGCGACTGTCGATGTTAATGAGCAGCGTACTTATGATGCTGCTGGCACCCTGTTTAAAGCTGGTGACTATAAGGCTGCAACGCCTGCCTTATCCAACTTCCTGATGAATTATCCACAATCCGCTTATGCAGGAACTGTGCAGTACTGGCTGGGTCTTGCTTACTTCATGCAGCGTGATTACCGCAACGCCATCGCTAACATGCAACTGGTAGTAAAAAGCTACCCAGACCACCCCAAGGTACCCGATGCCTTGCTGAATATCGCCGCTTGCCATATCGAACTCAAAGAAAAACCTGCAGCCAAAAAAGTGCTGGAAAGCGTTCTGGCCAAATACCCGGACACTGAAGCTGCGCAGGCAGCCAAAAATCGTTTGGCGGGGTTGAAGTAAGTCAGCCCCATAGTGGCGTTGCTGAACGGCGACGCCAGAATCTCTTGCCTTGCATACTGTCCTCCCTATAGCAGGACAGGAAAATCAGGCCTGCCTGACAGGCCTGTCCTTTCTTATTCCTGTAACGCCGTTGACAGAGTATCTGGAACATACTATAATTTTGGTCTTTCGGGGGTCGTTAGCTCAGCTGGTAGAGCAGCGGACTTTTAATCCGTTGGTCGCAGGTTCGAATCCCGCACGGCCTACCACGAATTACAAAGACTTAGGTCGTGTTACTAAGTCTTTAAATTTTTTAGCAATTGCAATAATTTTGGGTCGTTAGCTCAGCTGGTAGAGCAGCGGACTTTTAATCCGTTGGTCGCAGGTTCGAATCCCGCACGGCCTACCAAGATTTATGGCAAAAAGCCAACCTTACGGGGTTGGCTTTTTGCTTTTCTGCATTTGGCATAACCTCAATACCTCAATACCTCAATAAATTGAGTTTAAGTATTGCCGCTGATATTTCAATCAGGCGACTTACCTGCAACAACGTCAGGAGCTGGCATCATAAATAAATGGCTGTTACTAGGCATTGCCATCATTGCTGAAACCATCGCTACTTCATCATTGAAAGCGAGCGAGGGGTTTACCAGATTGTGGCCATCAGTTTTAGTGGTGCTGGGATATGGTTTGGCGTTTTATTTTCTGTCGCTGACTCTGCGTGTGATACCTGTGGGTGTGGCTTATGCAGTCTGGTCTGGTGTTGGCATCGTGCTGGTCACTCTTTTAGGATGGTTTTTGTTTGGGCAAAAACTGGATATGCCTGCCCTGATTGGTATCGCCTTCATCATGGCTGGTGTGATTATCATGAATGTATTTTCCAGGGCTGCCGCGCATTAAATCACCGCAGCCTTTGATTATAAGTGCTTCAGGCGCGCTGCCAGTGCATGACCCAGTTCTCTTGCCAGCTTTGTCCCTGGTCGCGTGAGATGCTCTGGTACCAGCGGCAGGAATTGCTGGTGATCTGGTCCCAGACGCCACGCACCAGTATGGCTTGTTCTCCGTCCTTGTATTCTGATTCCCAGGTGCCTACGCCATTAACAAAACTGCCCAGGGATGGTGGTGGGGTCAATACGCCATTTTTTCCATTGACCCAGTAGTCGGCCCATAACTTTCGTTCTGTATCGAGCAGCCTCAGGCCCATGCCGCTAAAGTCGCGTGCGGGTATGCGCAGTTCTTCTACGCTGGCGATGCCGCCAAGTATTTCAATGACGCTGGCTTCGCCTTCAAAAATATCCCATTCCTTGTCTTTCAGGCGGCGGTGTTTGATTTTCCAGTTGCCAGACAAGAAGTGAAAGTCTCCGGGCTTGCCTGTTGCAGCAGGAGTGGCTGGAGATGATATGGTCGCTGTTGTTTCTATTGCCGTTGCTGATGCGGCAAGCCCCGCAGCCAGTTGCAGCAAATTGCGGCGTTTCAGATCGGATGGGTCTGTCGGTTCAATTTCGTTTTTGGCGATGGTGCTCATAGGGTCTCCTTGCTTATTGATCAGAGTAATGTGTGTTGCTGTCATTCATCCTGCTGGTGACGGGCAAAGCTTAAATCGCTAATAGGCTATTATTTATCCTAATTGTTTGCCATGATGCATGCTTGCCCTTTAATGATTGCGTAATTGACACAGACTGTGTCATCCATACTTTTGAAGGGGAAATTTCTCTGAAAGACTGTTAAGGTAAATTACGACCTGATTTGACATCGACTGTGTATGACGAAAGCCTGTTTTTTTGCCGGGTAAGTACTTATGCCTTATCATGCTGGACCTTATGTTAGTGCACGATGAATGAAAGCCATGAAAAAGAAAACTGCCAGTACCGCCCCTGCGGATAAGTCGGAAAAGCATGAAATACGCCCTGGCCAGTCGCTGGAGTTGCTCAAGGAACTGCACATCCTCACGCGTGATGGCAAGATGAACCAGGATAGCCGCCGCAAGCTCAAGCAGGTTTATCATCTGTACCAATTCATAGAGCCGCTATTGCAGAAATTGCAGCAAGACCATGCCGATATCAGCCTGGTGGATCATGGTGCGGGCAAGTCTTATCTGGGATTCATTCTGTATGACCTGTTCTTCAAATCTGAGCAGGCACAAAGCAAGGCCAGAATTTATGGCATAGAGACGCGTGATGAACTGGTGCAGCGCTCGACCGAACTGGCGCAGCGCCTGGATTTTCCTGGCATGTCTTTTTTGAATTTATCTGTTGCCGATTCGATTACTTCATCGGCTCTGCCAGAAAAAATCGATATCGTCACGGCCTTACATGCCTGTGATACCGCTACAGATGATGCAATACAGTTTGCGCTAAAGAAAAAAGCACAGTTCATGGTACTGGTACCTTGTTGTCAGGCAGAGGTCGCAGCAGAGTTGCGCAAGTCCAAGGGCGATGCGGTACAAAATAATCCATTGTCAGAAATGTGGCGTCACCCCATACACACGCGCGAATTCGGTAGCCAGATCACCAATGTACTGCGTTGCCTGCAACTGGAAGCACATGGATATCAGGTTAGGGTCACGGAACTGGTAGGATGGGAACATTCGATGAAAAACGAACTCATCGTGGCAGAATACAAGGGCTTGCCAGCCAAACGGCCAGGAGAGCGTTTGGCTGAAGTGCTGAAAACCACAGGGCTGGAAGCCATGCAGAGAAGATTTTTTGTCCAGTCTTAAGCATTTTGTGGCACACAGACCACCGCAGTTTATCAAGGTCACTGTATGGTCATAAAAAATGATTAATATCATTTATGCTTATTCTGCAATTCACCTGTTTTTTCGGTGCGTTTTTTGATTGTTATATTCACACTCAGTAAAGGATAGAAAACATGCTGGCCGCCGTTGATCTAGGTTCCAACAGTTTTCGCATGCACATCGCCCGGCATGAAGGCGATGTCATCAAAGTCATCAAGAGCGCGCGCGACCCTATACGTCTTGCAGCAGGCCTGGATAAAAATGGCAACTTGACGCCAGAGGCCATGCAGAAGGCGATTAATTGCCTGGCGCGCTTTCGTGAAATTCTGAATGCCTACCCGGTAGAAAGCGTCAGGGTAGTCGCTACCAATACCATACGCATTGCAAAAAACGCAGCGCAATTATTGCCGCTGGCAGAGGCTGCCATAGGTTGCCCGATTGAGGTAATTTCTGGTGAAGAAGAAGGGCGTCTGATCTATATCGGTGTATCGAATGCCGTGGCAGTGCCAGGTGAACGTCGGCTGGTCCTCGATATCGGTGGTGGCTCGACTGAAGTGATACTCGGGCATGGGCATGAGATTTTGAAGGTCGAATCCTTCAGCATAGGTACAGTCAAGCATAGTGCAAGTTTCTTCCCTGACGGACGTTTGACGGATGCCGCATTTGAAGCTGCCATCCTGTCGGCCCGCTCCATGTTTGAAGATGCGGCACCACCTTACCAGCCACAACACTGGCGCAAGGCCTACGGCTCCTCAGGTACCATGCGGGCGATTTCTGATGCCATCAGCAAAGGTGGCCTCGGTGATGGCAGCCTGACCCTGAAGAGCCTGAATGCACTCAAACAATATTGCGTGCAATGCGGGCAGATAGATCAGCTGGAGTTGAGCGGCATCAAGCCTGAGCGAGTCGCGATGGTAGTAGGTGGGCTCGCCATACTGATAGGCCTGATGACAGAATTTAATATCAGTGTCTTGCAGCCGATAGAAGCCGGTTTGCGCATGGGGGTGATGTGGGATTTGTACCTGCGCGCCACCAGACGCGACCGCCGTGAAGTTGCCGTCGAATCGTTTGCGAATTTATTCCGTACTGATATGTCGCGGGCGAACCGCGTCGCAGATATGGTCAAGTCCCTGTATCTGCAATTGAAACCTGCTGGCGATACCTATGTGCGCTTATTGCAATGGAGTGCGACCCTGCATGAAGTCGGCATGGCGATTTCGCATACCGGTTATCACAAGCACGGCGCTTACATGATAGAGAATGCCGACATGGCGGGCTTTACCACGCGTGAGCAAAGAGTGATGAGCAAGCTTATCCTCAGTCAGAAAGGCAATCTGCGCAAGGTCGGTGATGGTCTGGCTGACCAGGATTTTGCCAAGGCGGTGCTGGCACTGCGTCTGGCAGTGATGCTCATGCATTCACGCGCTGAAATTGATTTTGAAGATGTGCGCCTGAAAATGAAAGGCAGAGTTGAGCTTGAAATGAAACGCGACTGGGTCAGTGTCCACCCCACAGTTGCTTACTGGCTGCAAAAAGAAATTGAAGCCTGGCGTGAGATAGGCATAGATTTTCTGGTCCGGGCGAACGTGTAATTTTTCCTGCACCTTACTAATCCCTCCCTGCCATCACGATTGTGCCTGGCAAGGAGAGCTAAGCAAATTCGATCAAACGCAATCAAATGCAATCCGCCACCATAATGGACCTGAACACGCGACCCAGGCGCTTGCCTGATTTGTTATAGGCCTCGAAAATTATCGTGCCACCAAATTTGTTGGCTTTACTGCCTGCACCCCCGACCATATCGTAATAATGCACCTTGCTCACTTCCTTTAATGGGAATGAAACCAGCGGTTTTTGTCCGGCATAGGGGTCTTGTTGCAATTTATGGATATGAATGAGGGCGGTCTCTGCTTCATTAAGTTTGCCAAAGGCGGCTGAATACGGATCTGTCTCATAGTCCAGTGCAGGCGATATCAGGTACTCTTTCATCTTGATATCCTGATTGGCGGGCTTGCCGTCAATTTTCCCTGCGAGCTTGCCGTCTGCCAGTTTGTCTATCTGTATTTCAAACTGGTGCTTGCCATTCCCAAAATCAGGGAAATTGGCACGGCATTTCAATACTTCATCTGCGCTTGCAAGACTGGCGAGCAGGCTGCCTGCGATTACAAAAATATACTTGAGGGTATTCATCATGTCCTTACTCATAGGTTTGCCTGAATGCGAGCTATAAGGATGACATATTCTCTATCTAATGCCACGTATAGACTAAAAAGTATTAAATGGCAGTACTGCGGGCAATAAAAAAGCGATGCCAGATAAGCTGACATCGCTTTTTGAATGGATCATGCCGTATCAGAAATCAAATTGTGCTGATACTTTATAAGTGCGCGGCGCACCTGGGAATAAATAACCACCCAATGATTGGGTCACATCACGCCAGTAAAACTTGTCAAGTGCATTGTCGATGTTAAAGCGCAGGGTAGTGGCCGTATTGCCGATTTGCGTTGCATAGCGCGCCCCCAGATTGACGACGTGATAGCCAGGCACGGTAACGCTATTGTCCGGGCTGAAGGCCTTGCTGCTGGCGTATTGCCAGCTCGCATTCACATTCAAACCCTTGACTTCAGCTATCACATAATCTGCATAGACTGTCGATTTAAAGCGTGGCACATTCATGACGCGCTTGTCATCAAGGCTGCTGATGCCGGTGTTTTGCTGTTTGGCATCCAGTGCAGTGATGCTTGCACCCAGATTCAGTTGCGATGTCAGCTTGCCCTGGGCAGAGAGCTCCAGGCCAGTATGCAGGGCTTCACCATTGCTGACATAGGTATTGCTGCTATTGGTATATTCCAGCGGTTTCTTGATGCGGAAGATGGCTGCAGACAGGCTCAGGTCGCGTTGTACATCGGCCTTCACACCAAATTCAATTTGCGTGGATTTGCCTGGGTTCAGCATCTGGCTGGCATTGCTGGTGCCGAATGGCGCGATGCCGCCGTGTTCCAGCCCCTGGGCAAAACTGCCATACACAGAAACTTGTTGTAATGGTTTGAATACCAGTGCAGCTGTCGATAGGAATTTGTTCTGGTCGTAGCCCGGATTATCAAGTTGCGTGCGCGAGATGTTCAGATGACGCAGACCCAGATGCAATTTAAGGTTGTCTTGCAGACTGATAATGTCCTGTACAAATGCTGACCATTCCTTGTCAGTACGGCGCAGCAAAACCGGGCCGGTTTTATTTGCAGATGGTATTACGCTGACAGGACGGAACAAATTACTGCTGCCCGCATAGTCATATACATAATCACCAAAATAATCTTTGCGCTGTGAATTGCTGAGGCCAACAGCCATCTCGTGCTGCATGCCAGCCAGATTGAGTTTGCCATTCAGCAGGGCTTGTGTGCCCCACAGTGATTTGGATTCATTCACGCTTTGATAGTCATACACATCATAGTCGCCATTTGCGCAATAGCCTGGATACAGATTGGCGGCGCCACAGCCATAAGGGAAAGCCGTGTAGTCGTCGCGTTTGAATTCATGTTTGTTGGCGGCGACACTTGCGCGCCAGTCAGCATTGATCTGGTACTCAAAACGCAGGCCAAGATTGCTGTTGCGGGTATCTACCGGTCTTGCCCATGGCTGAGCATTGAGCATCAGGTCTGCAGGGACACCACGTGGTAAATCCGTGCCATTGAATAATTGAAAACCTGGCACTGACAATTGCGATTTGTGCTGGTAGTCGGCATCGATTTGCAGCAGTGCTTGTGGTGTGATGTGCCAGTCAAATGCGGCAGAAACAAACTGACGGTTACCATCGGCTCCTTTGACATAAGAGCGCAGGCGTTCACCCGCTGCATTGATGCGAAAGCCAAATTGCTTGTCGCTGGAATTGTCACTGATATCCGCTGCGCCATATACAGTGCCACGCTCACTGATTTCAAATGTGGCAGAGCGAACTGCATAGCTGGCAGGGCGTTTGGTCACATAATTAATGATGCCGCCTGGCGTACCAAAACCAGCCTGAAAGCCTGCTATGCCCTTGAGTATTTCTACACGCTCCTTATTTTCCAAAGGAATGGAAGCATCACCAGGAATGGCAAAACCGTCTTTGCGGTAGCTGCTGGAATTATCCAGGGCAAAACCACGTATGGAGAATTGCTCGGCATAACCAATGGCGTTATACGCATCATTGACACTGGCGTCATATTTCATCGCATCCGTGGTCTGGCGTATGCGCAGGTCCTGCATCTGTGCCGTGCTGAAGGCATTGACTGAGTTAGGCGTATCCAGCAGTGCCGCATCAATAAAACCTGTGACTTTGCTGCGCTCTACCTTGTTTTCTGTGCCTTTGCTGCCAGTGATGGTCACTTCTGGCAGGGATTTCTCATTTCCTGCAGTGCTCTGGGCGTGCGCAGATGACAGCAGCAGGCAAGCCTGGGCGATAGCGCAGGCAATGATGGTAGGACGTAAAAAGTGTGGGCGTACAGTAAAGTCAGACATGATGTGCTCTTGGTTTGCTTTTAATGCGTTGTGGATGGCAGCGCGGGAGCAAACAAAGAAGCAGGAGGGACCGGGACTTTGCGCTTCCCTTCGCTGGCATTATCCAGATCAGGTAGAAGGGACTCTCTCACCCGGAAATGATTATTCCCAGGACCCCTAGCGTTGAGCCTAGTTTAACATGAAACCGATGCGGCTTTATTTTGACTTTACGAACGCTGTCGCATTTGAGTGAAAAGCGACAGCGTGCCATTCTCATTGCAAACTCAGATTATTGAGTTTAACGAAAGCCTGCGACCATTTTTTTGTTACCTTCAACATAGATTGCGTTGAAGAACAACAAGCTTTTGTTTTTTTCTTTGTATGTTGCAACAAGTTTGTTGATTGTCTTATCTTCTGATAATTCGACCAGTTCCAGAGGGATAATTTCCTCAGCAAGCGAAACTTCATGCAGTACCACATTGTTAAATGGCTCATTGCCAGCATGATAAGAAAAAAGCTTGACGTTGTTGGCTTGTTCAGAAAAATTGATGGCAGTTTGCTGGGCCAGTAAAGTTTTTGTTCCACTGATTTGTGCGTCCATGATGGTCTCCTTATTTGGTTGTATTAAATGCGTCGAGCAATGTTTTGAGATAGGCTTTGTTCGACTGGGTTTTTTTCAATTCAGCATCAAGGTTTTTCCAGACATCGTCATTGCTGATGTTGGCAGGCATGTTGCTGTCCAGTGCTTTCAATATTTTTTTCGCACCAGCGATGTCACCATTCAAGTACATCTCTCTGAGTTTTTTTCTCAATGTGTAGATTTGATTAAAGTCATCCACTGTGGCATCAAGCACCAGATTGGCACTATCTTTTTCATTTTTTTCTGCGCTGACCGCGTCTTGACCGGCCTTGTTGGCTACTGCAATAACTGCCTCATGCAGCGTTCCAGCATTAAACAGGCTGACCAGGTCAATTTCTGCTTGTTCCAGCGAATATTCTTCAACGCTGAGAAGGGCCAGTTTTTTATAGATGTCAGCACTGATGTTGGCGCGAGATGTCCGCATCTGTGCCACCAGCGTACCGTAGGTTTTATCTGCAAAGAAATTTTTGTCGATTGACAGTCTTGAACCTTTGACGCCTGTCAGCAAGGCGGTCAGATTCTTACGAGCCCTTTCGGCACCGGTCAATGTGGCAGCAGTGGACAAGGCCAGTTCAAGTATGTCTGCGCCAACCTCTGTCTGGGCACGGTTTTCAAACATGCTTCTTTCAAATGCAGAGTAATTGACTTCGATTTCCCTGCGTATACTCAAGACGATGCGATTACGGATAGTTTTTGCTGCTGAGGCGTCTTTTTCTCCAATCGCTTTCTGATAAGCAGTGATATCTGTTTCTTTTTGTTTCGACGTATACCCGGTTTTAGTTATTGCTTCGATCGGTGCCGGGGCTTCGATTTTTTTGATTGGTATAGAGCAGGCTTGTAAAAGCAAAATCACAAATACCCCGGCCAGGTATTTGCTATAGTTTGGAATTGACATGATGTTCTCCCGGAAGATTTTATTGTGTAAATGCAGGGGCTTCAAACTTCCACCAAGCGCAAAGTCCACATGTCGTCGGCCAGATTTCTGTCCGTGACATAGGAGTAAGGGATATAAAAATAGCCTTGGTCTCCCCAGTCGGTGCCCCACGAATTTTGTGCAATGAAGCATTGTGTGGCATCGTCATAGCCGACAGCCATAACGGCATGACCACCGATGGTTTTCTCGCCGCCATTTGGCAGGTTCAGTTTGCCGGTTTTTCTGACTTCTTCACTCCGCAAACTTTCATAGGCAGTGAATCCAAACACAAAGGGATATTGATCTGCAAGACAAGCCTTGAATTGGCTTAGTGATTGTGTCAGTCGCTCGTATTGTATTGACTGGTAATTTTTTGCTTTGTCATAGCATTCTTTGTCTGGCGCGAGGGAAAACTTACTGACGTCATATGGCCAGTTGGTCTCTGGGCATACACCTTCATTGGCGATCGTTTTAAATCCATCCCGGATGTATTCACCGCTATCTGAGCCTTGTGTTCCCTCCAGCAGGCGACCGTTGTAATAAATAAATAAACGCGAGGGCTGGAAAGCAAATTCTCGCTTTTCCCTCAGTTGACAAAAGTAGTGCGCGCTGGCAATGGCATTTGCCGTGCACGAGCCCAGATTGCCTTGAGATACTACAGGTGGGCAAAGTGGGCGCAAATCTACTGCGGCCGGCAAATTGTTGAGCAATTCGAATGATGCCGAATAGCTACGATCCCGGATATCTGGTAAATCTGGCTTCCATCCAAAAAAATACTTGGTTTCCATGTTGGTATTGGCAGGCATGATAAGTCCTTCTTTCGTTGTGGAGTTTATTTTCAGAAACCAAATCTTCATGTCTGAACTTGCGTATTCATCAGCCTTGCTTGCATCGACATTGTTGATATTTTTGCTTTCTGTATTGCCAATATTAGAAGCTGAGTTATGGAAGGAAAATCACTAAAAATGGGGAGGGCGTTGCGCTGCTGAAAAGCTTAGGATGCACCGTACCGGATTAATTTCGACAGGTTCTTTTTTGCGTCATGACGGAAGTCAAGTCTGTGTCATTATTTTTGAATAGCTTTCCCATTTTTTGATAGTGACTTTTACAGGGAAATAAAGTAATTTTCTGATATGAATAAATTGACATCAAAAATTGACGTTGCTCTGGTGGAAGATGATGCGGCTACGCGGGAACGTTTTTGTGCGTCAATTGCAGCTTCTGAATATTTGCGTTTGGTTTATGCAGCGGTATGCGGCAACGATATGTTGAATTGGCTTAAAGACCATCATGCGGATGTCTTGCTCAGTGATTTGGGTTTGCCGGATATCAGCGGTATTGACGTCATCCGGTACTGTGCAATCCGGCATCCTGCAACTGACATTATGGTGATCAGTATGTTTGAAGATGAATCACATGTGCTTGCCAGTATTGAAGCGGGTGCATCCGGGTATTTACTGAAGGATGCAATGGATGATGATATTGAAAAGCAGATCATGTTGCTGAGTTCTGGTGGTGCACCTATGACACCGGTGATTGCCCGGCTGGTATTGCGTAAATTCCGGAAAGAACCCGCCCCTGCCGTTGATGTGCCTCCAGGCGGGGCATTGACCCCACGTGAACTGGAAGTGCTGAACTATATTTCGCGAGGATTTAAATATGCAGAGGTGGCACGTTTGCATGAAGTATCGATACATACCGTGCATACACACATTAAAAATATCTATGTGAAATTGGCAGTGCATTCCAAAAGTGAAGCTGTGTATGAAGCAAACAAATTAGGCTTGTTGAAATAAACTAATGTATCGGAGGTTCCATGTTTTCAAGTATAAATGAACTCTCACCCTCGCCAGATAAACTGCAAACCGGCGATCTTCTGTTCCCCAGGACACCAGACTCAAAAATTCCCTTGGCCCCATCTTTCAATGCTGATTTTCTCCAGTTTAAGAGTTTGAATGATGAATCACAGATATTAGCGAATGTGAAAGAGCGAATCTGGACTGTAGATGGTGCTGGAGATGGGGACACAAAGCAATTCTTTTTGCTGGAAAAATTTTATGGCGATTCTTTATATGACATGCCGGAAAACAAATTACTGCATGAGGCCTTTAAGGTCAAAGACGCCATCAGTTCTTTCTTGCCGGATTTTTCTAACATCTTTGGATTTGATGCAAACAGTACGTTGGATGATTTTCTGAAAAATCCATTGGTCATGTTATTTCGCGCTGGTTTGGGTGGCCCGGACAATGAATTTAGCCTGGGAAATTTCGATGGGCATCTTGGACCATATTATATTGGTCATGTTGCCATGGCTGTACGGCGTGATCAGCAGGTGTTTGTGATTGAGGCGAATGCCTCAGATTTTAGCCATTACCGTGTTTCTTTGCATCCGTATGATGATGCAGCTGAATTAAGCCAGGAGATTGCATGGCCGACGGGTGCAGGCATCGAGCGCTTGCGTTCCTGGCGCAATCAGAAACTCGCAAGGGGAAACTATATCTGGGCCGCTAGACCAAAAGATGCAGGTCAGGAGCTGTCACTTGAAATGAAGCAAATGGTCGAGGCACAAGCCAAATTAATGCTGGGCAGACCTTACGATATGTTTGACACCAAGACCTTGGGCGATGATGATCGCATTTATTGTAGTGAGTTTATTTTCAGAGCATTCAAGTTAGGTGCCAATATAGATGTTACTGATCAGGCGACATGGCAATGGGTAGTTGATCGCCTGTTGGACTTATCCGATATGCATGGCCCAAGCAAGGCCCTTTTATCTGAGGTATTAACGCATGCATTGAGCTTGGCGGGCATACAGCTATCGCATCCATTCCCGTGGATGACTCCAAAGATGCTTTATCATAGCCAAGTGCTCGACACTAGCTACCACAGGCCACCTAACTTCCCAGCTGGTAAAGCGGGATCAGGAAACTTTCCCTACGCCTGATGTGTTGATGTTAAAAAAGAGGCCATCCAGTTTCTGGACAGCCTCTGTTTTTAAAGGTATGCGCTTAAAAAATCATTGTGCAATTTGCGATTCGGGTTATGCGCTGCAATCGCAGAAGTCAGGGATGCATGATTTGGGTAGGCTTCCTGAAACAGCGCCCGGTCCGCAGCACGATAATATGGAAGGTAATAGCTACCGCCAGCCGCGATTGCGAATCGTGCTGCCTTGTTAAAACATATTATGGCTGATGGATCTGGCACGCCACCTGAGACTTTTACACTCAAATCAACAGCCACACATACCATGCTTTCTTTTGGGCAGTATGAAAGAAATGTCGTATGGTCGGTTTTCTCTGGTTGAACTATCCTTAGCGTTGTGCTCAAGACTGACACTGCATTTGTTTCTTGGTACAAGGATTTTAATTTTTTCACAAAAGGCAGCAATTCACGCAATGGGACAAAATATTCCTGGAGCATGTCAGTTTCATCGGTGCCTTTATGCAGAACAAAGGAAATGGCAGAGCGCATCCAGTTCATGCGACTTTTAATTGTGTGGTCGCCAGGGTAATATGCTTTGACCAGTTGCCATAATTTGGAACGTGCGTCTGTGCTTTGGCGAGAAACAGCCCATGCCTTACTGGTAAATTCGCCCGTGGCCCATTTTTCAATATCAAGTTTTTCATTGCTTGCGGCGCTTTGCAGCGTGTTGACATAATCAACGCTGAGTACCTCGTCATAAAGCTTTTTTGGATCAAAGGACAGCCATGCATAGTGCATGTCCGGCCAGGTGCTGGTATTGTCTCTGTCAACGATCTTTTTCTGATAGTCCTCCAGGCTGATTAATTTTGCATCCTGGCGTAATAGATCATTTCTCCCTACATGCAGCGTCGCTTCAAGAATGACTGCGCAGCTACCATATCCGCCAAGCACTGCTTTGCATAGCTCGTCTGCTGGCGTCACTGTTGTGGTATCTCCATTCGGCAATAAAAGTTCCAAACTTTTGACGGTGGAAGATAATGGTCCTTTTCTGGCGTCGCGGCCATGGCAGTTGACACTCAGCGAACCACCGACTGAAAAACCTGCTGACGATTGATGTACTAATGGAGCCAAACCAAATTGGTTCAGGTGATGATGGACGTCAGACCAGGTCGCACCAGCCTCTACCGTGACAGTGTTATCCGTCGTGTTTACTTCGGTAATTCTGTTCATTAACTCAGTGATCAGCATCGCACCATTACTGCATGTCGCTTGCCCACCCTGACTGTGACGTGAACCTGCGATTGATAATTTCTCTGTGTCATCATGATCAGTCAGATAAGTTTTCATTTCATCTTGATCTGCGATGATGGGCATGGATGAAATCGATGTTGCATTAAGTCCGGTAAGGTCATGAATGGTGATCATAGTGCCTCCACGTATTTGAGTGTTGTAATACCAACTTGGAATGGGGAATTTTATTGCTTAAATTATACTGACATAGTTTAATGACATCAGTCTATAAGTTGTTTTATTTAAAATAAATCACCTGAATTAGGGATGGTCATCATGGCCTTGTTGCAAAAGTGCTTGATTTCCGCTGGGATATTTCTTGTGCTTATGTTGGCTGAAGGCCGTTTTGCACAGGCGCAAGTATTACGCCTTGATCATGCAAGTCTTTTGGATATCAATACAGGTGTGCAGCTTGGCATCGTTGCATTGCCTGACTCCTGGAATGTATACAAGCCCATGCGTGCTGGCGTGATGCGTTATTCGTTCACATTTGTATTAACGCAGCAAGTTGCACAGACCTATGCAATCTTTCTTCCACGGGCAGGTAATCGTATAAGGGTCGAGGTCAACGGCGTGATGGTCGGCAGCAGGGGCGAGCTTAACGACCAACGTAAAGACTTTGTGCATACTCCGCATATGTTCAACATTGCAAATGGTGTCTTGAATATTGGTGAGAATACAATCTTTGTGACGATTGCTGGTGAAGTGGCACGCTATGCTGGTTTGTCTGAAGTATGGATAGGTCCGCTAAAGGATGTCAGCCCCATGTTTGAGCAAAGAATGGTCTGGCAAGTTGGTGGATCTCTTGCCACGATCAGTATTTGTATGTTTTTGTCTTTGATTTTTTGTGGTTTTGGTTGGGCCGCGGGATCCCGTGCGTACGTCATCTTTGGTATGTCTGCTCTACTTTGGGGTTTTCGTACTACCTATGCACTGACAACAGAGCCGATATTTCCCTACAAATGGTGGGGGTGGGCAATAGACATGGCTTACGGTGGTGCCGTCGCTTGTCTGATCTTCAGTACCGTCAACATATTGAGAATGAAGTCCGTCTGGACTGTAAGAAGCATATGGCTTTTTGCGGTGATAACAGTATTGCTGACATTTTCCTATAGCTTTGGCGAAAGTTATCTGGCACGCAAGGTATGGTTATTTGTGATGTTGTTGTATGTATTTTTAACGACTATCTTGCTGTTTGCCAAATGGAGGAAAAAAACCAGCTTTCAAAATAACTTGTTGCTTGGTGCTGCAGTTATTGCCCTGTCTTTTGGTATTTATGACCATATTGTTGTTGTACATATGAAGCATGGCTATCAGACATTTGCGTTGGCAAGATTTTCCATTCTCTTTTTCATGTTGGCGATGAGTGTCATCATGGCTATGCGCTTTACACGCTCGGTACAAGCCACAAGACGTAGTCTTCTGCGCACGCGAAATAATCTCAATAAAGCCCTGAGTAAGCTCGAGCGGGCAAATGCAGAGAAGAAGGAAGGGCAAATCAAAGAAGCATTAATACTTGAACGGCAACGTATCATGCGTGATATGCACGATGGGTTCGGCTCGCAACTGGCTGGTATGTTAAATCATGTTCGCACTCAAATCATGCAACCAGCTATCATGGAGCAAAAAGTCAGGGAGTTGATTGATGAGCTACGGTTGACTATTGATGCGCTGGAGCCAATGGAGGGTGATCTGGGGAGTGTTTTGGGTGCATTACGCTATCGTCTCGAACACCGTTTTAACGGTGCCGGAATAGAATTGGTCTGGGAGGTTGGTGAGCTACCGACAATACAGGAAATGAATCCGGTTAAAGTTCAGCATGTGCAAAGAATTATTCTTGAGGCATTTACCAACATCATTAAACACGCTCAGGCTACTCAGGTGACAGTGAGTACTAAAGTCAATGCTGACTCAATTTCAGTCATCATTCAAGATAATGGAATTGGTTTTGACTTGGCAATTCCTTCAAAAGGTCGTGGTTTGAGCAACATTCGTAACAGAGCGTCTGAGTGTGGTATGCAATTGCAGATTCTGTCTTCATCGGGTGGGTGTTCACTTATCCTGATTTTACCAATTGCTGCATGATGAGCATTTACCTGCTATTGAACTTTCCATTTCGCACTGACTCACAAAAAATAATTTGATGTTTTCTGAGGCGTTCACATTTTTTGTTGATTGAAATTGCGCCACAAACCTTCAGCTGAATAGACGACCAGCGCTGCCCAAATGGCGATAAAGCCTGCCAGTTTGTTGGAGTCGAAAGGCTCGTGATATAGCCAGACGCCCAGCAGTAACTGCACCAGCGGCGAGATGTATTGCAGCAATCCCAGTGTCGTCATCGGTATGCGCCTTGCGCCTGCCGCGAACAGTAACAGGGGAATGGCAGTGATAGGGCCGCTGATGAGCAGCAGCATCTTGATATCCACACTGCTGGCGATGAAGCTGTTTTGTCCTTGTGCAGTAAGCCAGCATAGCCAGCCAAAGGCAAATGGAAAGAGCAGGGCAGTTTCCAATGACAGGCCTTCCAGTGCACCCAGGGCAGAGGTCTTACGCAGCAAGCCATAAGTGCCAAATGTCGTTGCCAGCACCAGGCCTATCCATGGAAGGTGGCCAGTCTGTATGGTCAACCAGGCGACGCCTATAGCAGCCAGGGCTACTGACAGCCATTGACCAGGGCGCAGTTTTTCACGCAGCAAGACTGAGCCTATGAGGATATTCACAAGGGGCGTGATGAAATAACCGAGGCTGGCATCAACGATGTGGCGGTGATTGACGGCCCATATATAGACAAACCAGTTGGCGGACAACAGCACCGCACTCAGGGCAAAGCCGGCTATCAGTTTCGGTTGCCTGATTGCTGTGCTGACCCAGGCCCATTGCTTGCGCCAGGTCAGTACACCAACCAGGAATAGCAATGACCACAGCATGCGGTTCAGCAGGATTTCCAGCGCAGGGACGTCGTGCAGGGTTTTGAAATAGATGGGGAACAGGCCCCAGAGGAAATACGCGGAGCCTGCAAACAAAATACCTTGGCGCATGAGTAGCAATCAATCTGTAAGGCTTGCGGCAGCAAGCAAGACAAACATTATCGCTTGAAAAGAAATTGTTTGCTGCCAGCGCCTATTTGCTTCTTGCTGTCGCCAGGTGTTTGCATAGAGCTTCGGTACCATCGAGTATGCGTGGCCCGGCGCGGTTCAGCCAGTCACCTTTGACTGCATAGAAATTGTTTTTCTTTACCGCTGTCAGGATGGGATACTGCTTCCAGTCTGCCATGCTGTCGATATTTTCACCGCTGCTGAAGATGACCTCAGGGTTCGCTGCCAGCACTGCTTCATTGGTGATGGTGGAGCTCAATTCTTTGAGTTGGCCAAATACATTTTTGCCGCCGCACAGACGTATGGAGTCGGACACCATATGCGTGTCATTGATGGTCATCAATGGCCTGCGTATCATTTGATAATATACGCTGACCGGTGCTGCCCCTGCTGGCAATTGATAAGTCTTGCGCAGATTGTCGAGACGCTGCCTGAACTTTTGTGCATTGGCTTTGCCGGTACTTTCAGTGCCAGCCAGTGTCGCCAGTCTTTCTATCGAAGTTGCCACCATTTCAAAATTGTGGGGCTCACTTTCAAAGACAGTGATGTGGTTGCTGCGCAATTTATTGGCCAGGATTTTTGCATTGCCTGTTCCCCAGACAATGACCAGATCTGGCTTGAGGGATAGCAGGCGCTCCAGGTCCAGTGCAAAAATATTGCCTATCGATGGCAGTTTTTTCGCAGCTTCAGGATAGTCGCTGTAATCGGTTACTGCGATGATGTTATTTGCCGCGCCAGCCTCGAACAACATCTCGGTAATATGCGGTGCCAGGCTGACGATGCGTTGCGCAGGTTTTTCTAGCGTGACAGTGCGTTGCGCATCATCCAGTACAGTGATGGCAGCATACGAACTAGTTGATGCAAGACTCCCAGTCAGGCAGGTTGCAAGTGCAAGACTGCCTGTTAGCAATTGAAAACGACGCATCAAATTTCCAGGTTGTCGATCAGGCGTGTGCCACCCAGTTTGGCGGCAGCAACTACCACCAGCGGCAATTGCTGGGCGAGGTCTCCAGCAGATGGTGGTTGCAGGTCGGCGCGTTTGCGTATGGAGATGTAATCCGGCTTCCAGTTGCGTGTCGCCAGTTTTGCCATGGCTTGGCGTTCGAGTTCAAACATATCCAGATGGCCGCCGCGTACTTCTGCTGCGACTTCATTCAGGACTTTGTACAGGGCAGGTGCCTCGGCGCGTTCTTCTGGTGACAGATACATATTGCGCGAAGATAGGGCCAGACCGTCTTCTGCCCTGAAAGTTTCAGCGGCGATGATTTCTGTCGGCAAGGCAAATTGCTTGCTCATATTGCGTACGATCATGAGCTGCTGATAATCTTTTTTACCGAAGACGGCAACGCGTGGCTGTACGCAAGAAAACAGTTTCAATACGACAGTAGTGACACCAGTGAAGAAACCAGGGCGGAATTCACCTTCGAGTATATTGCCCAAATCATCTGGTGGGCGCACGCGGTATTCCTGCGGTTCTGGATACAGGTCTTTTTCAGTCGGTGCAAACAGAACATACACGCCTTCTTTTTCCAGCTTCTCTACGTCAGCCTGGAAAGTGCGCGGGTATTTGTCGAAATCTTCATTCGGGCCAAACTGCAGGCGGTTCACGAAAATCGAGGCGACTACCGGGTCACCATGTTTTTTTGCCAGCCGCATCAGGGATAAATGCCCTTCATGCAAATTGCCCATGGTAGGTACAAATGCAGTACGCAATTGCCCACTCAACTGGTCGCGCAATTCTTCAATGGAGGAAATGATTTTCATGTTACGGCTCTTTAGTGAGGAATAGTATTGTTCTTGCCATCAGGCAGGCGAGTAGGCGAGGCGCACATAGATAGGCGCAAAGGCTTCTGCCTGGGTGATTTCTATCAGGGTTTCTTTAGCCAGTTCAAGCAGGGCGACAAAATTGACGACCAGCACAGGCGCACCACGGCTGACATCAAACAGATCGGAGAATTCTACAAACTTGGATGACTGCAGCTTGCGCAAAATCCCTGTCATGTGTTCACGCACCGACAGTTCTTCACGGCTGATCTTGTGATGGGCGACGAGAGTAGCGCGCTTCAATACATCTGCCCAGGCAGATTGCAGGTCAGCGATATCGACATGCGGCCAGTGCAGCACGGTGTTTTGTTCGACGAACACCTGGGCGTGCAAAAAATCACGGCCCAGTTGTGGTACTGCATTGAGATCGTAAGCAGCCAGCTTCATCTGTTCGTATTCGAGCAGACGGCGTACCAGTTCTGCGCGGGGATCATCGGCTTCTTCACTGTCTGTGCTCTTGTTGGAGGGCAGCAGCATGCGGGATTTGATCTCGATGAGCATGGCTGCCATCAACAGATATTCGGCGGCCAGTTCCAAATTGTGTTTGCGTATCTGATCGACGTACTGCAGATACTGTAGCGTCACTTGCGCCATCGGAATATCAAGGATATTGAAGTTTTGCTTGCGTATCAGGTATAGCAGCAAATCCAGTGGGCCTTCAAATGCCTCCAGGAATATTTCCAGCGCGTCAGGGGGGATGTACAGATCAGTCGGCAGCTTGAATAGCGGCTCACCATACAGCTTGGCAAATGCCAGACCATCGACAACATCAGGCGTGCTGTCGGTTGCGCCAACCAAGGGTAAATCGGTTGGGGTTAACGCTGCGGTGGCGCTCACTGGCTTTCCGGATTGATCAGAGTATCAAGGCAGGCTGTATTAGCCTTAGCCTTAGCCTTTGTTTTGATACACGTAGGCTTGCTGGTTGATGCGCGATTCCAGATTGCGTTTTTGCGTGTCCAGGTCTATCGCTTGCTTGTCCCACAGCAGGGCACGGCCATCGCGCTGGCTTTGTTCCAGTGCAGGATTGGCTTTTTTCAGGTCTTTGATGAAGTTGGTTGCTTCGGATTCGTACAAAGAAAATTGCTTGGAGAATTTCATAATTTGAAATAAACACGAAAAGTCGGATGAAGCCGCATTTTACTCTGCTTTTGGCCTTGCCATGCGGTTTTGGCCCTTGAGTAAAGCTTCAGGCATGCAGAGAAATCAAAGGTCTTTGACTTCCAGCCATTTTTTTACGTGCACTGGACGATAGTTGGCAAACTTCTGCAAGAGCAGGGCTGGGTTGGTTTCCATATACAGCAAGTCCAGATGGCCAGGCCGCAAGAAGCCCTGTTCTACCGTGTGCAAGAGAAAATCATGCAATTTCCGGTAAAAATCATTGATATTGTATAAACCAACAGGTTTCTCATGAAAGCCCAGTTGCGACCAGGTCAGCACTTCAAATAATTCTTCGAGCGTGCCTATGCCACCAGGCATGGCGATGAAGGCGTCCGACAAATCAGCCATCATGGCTTTGCGTTCATGCATATTGGCAACGACATGCAGGGAGCTCAGGCCGGTATGGCCAACCTCTTTATCCATCAGTGCTTTAGGAATGACACCCGTGACTTTGCCGCCCAGGCGCATGACTTCATCCGCAATGACGCCCATGAGGCCAACATTGCCGCCGCCATACACCAGGCCAAGGTCTTGCCTGACCAGTTCAGCAGCCAGTTGGCGTGCTGCAATGGCATAGTCTGCCGTAATGCCTGGCGAAGAGCCACAATAGACGCAAATATTCTTCATGCTGGATTGATCTTGCGCAAATAGTCTTGCGACAGTTTTTCAAAGACGTTCTTGGTTTCGCCGCGCAGGTAAGGGCTGATCAGCACAATCACCTGATAACATCCACGTGCCAGCGACTCCGACATAGTTTGCAGTTCGGTATATTTACGCGGATTGCGCACATATTCATACGACAGCCAGTAAGTTGCGACGACCACCATATTGGTGGCCAGGGCATCGATATCGATGTCACTAGCTTCAAACTCACCGTCGGCGCGCAAACCATTGCAGAGTTCGGTCGCGACCTTGATCTTGTGCGTCAGTATCTCTTTGAAGTTCAGTTCCAGCTTGCGGTTTCGTGAGAGCAAGTCATTCAGGTCGCGATAGAAAAAGCGATAACGCCAGACCAGTTCAAACGTCAGGTGCAGGTAAGTCCAGATATCCTGGATATTGGCTTTGCGCCCTTCGGGGAAAGCCAGCTTCTTGTTGATCTCTGCCTCGAACTGCACAAAGATGGAATTGACGATATCGTCTTTATTGCGAAAATGATAATAAAGATTGCCCGGGGAAATATTCATTTCCTCAGCAATCACGGTCGTGGTGATATTGGGTTCACCGAATTCATTGAAAAGGCGCAGGGATAACTCAAGTATACGTTCCCTGGTGCGACGAGGAGCTTTGTGTTGCATGTCATTCTTCTCGATAATTTATTTCATAAGAATAACATTGAAAGCGCAACATCAAAAGAGTATCAGGTTCCTGACTGCGCTTTCAGCTCAATTTCTGAGGGAATATGGATCAATCGGGTCTTGGCCAGACGGTCATGCAAGAACTGGCCTTGCTTGTCGAAACGGGCGGTGTATGCCCAGGCCAGCATGCCAGCGATGACCACGCCAGCCATTTGCCACTCTTTGAGGCCCAGTTGATGGTCCAGAGCCATGGCAGGCAAAAACCACATCCATGCAAGGCAATAGCGTACTATAGCCTTCACCACAGGCAATTTGCCGCCATCCAGATCAACCACCTTGATACGCCAGGTCTGCATTGCCAGGGTTTGGCCACTGCGGCTCCAGCAAAACACAAAATATGCACCAATGACAAGAAACAGCCAGAACTGACGAGTATGACGTAAAGTCAGGGCATGCCTGCTCTGCGTGATCACATCAAAGATAAAGCCTGAGACAAAAACGATGCCAAACAGCAGCATGGCCTCATAGACCATGCAAATCAGGCGGCGGCGTATGGCTGGAGCAGTCAGATCAGAATTCACGGGATTACTTGTTTTGGGACGCGGGCACGCTGGCGGCGGTGGTATCGGTTGCAGTAGCTGCCGGTGGTGTAGCGGCAACTGAGGCGGCAGGTGTGACAGGTGCAGCAGGTGTAACAAGAACTGCCGCAGGCGGTGTAATGACTTTAACTGCTGGCGCTGATGTAGTGGGCGGCGTTGGGCCTACCTTGATAGGTGCCAGGATTTTCGGATTCTTGACAGATTCCGATGGCAGATTGGTCACACTTTTCTTTTTCTGGTTTTCATCTGCGAGGCGTTTTTTTTCTTCTTCACTCAGCTGTTGATATTGTTGCCATTGTGCTGACTTATGCTCAGGCTTGAGTTGTGTTGATTTTGCGTAGTTTTCGCGGGCGGCCATACGCTGCTCAGGGGTCAGTTTGACCCAGTCACGCATGCGTTCTTGCAACCTGGCTTGTTCGTCAGGCTTCATCGTTGCGTAGCGATCGGCGATCCCCAGCCATTTTTTCTTACCGAGTTCTGACATCTTGTCCCATTCGGGACTCAATGGTGCCAAAGCCTGTTTCTGTGCAGCGCTGAGTTCTGTCCACAGCGGTTTGCTCAGGGTACTGCCGCCCAGCAGGCCAGTG
The DNA here is from genome assembly GCF_049340245.1 of Undibacterium sp. TC4M20W. Classification (NCBI taxonomy): domain Bacteria; kingdom Pseudomonadati; phylum Pseudomonadota; class Betaproteobacteria; order Burkholderiales; family Oxalobacteraceae; genus Undibacterium; species Undibacterium sp. TC4M20W. Next base: position 57,285 of record NZ_JBMPPI010000005.1, on the reverse strand, counting down.
CTGGCCTTAGCTGTATTAACTGTACTTTGTGGATTGGACGCAGGAACAGAAATACCGCCGGCAAAAGCCAGCGGTATTGCAAGAGACAGAATAATGAGACAAACAGTATTCGGTATTAACGCAAACGTCACTACTACTCCTCTGTTTTGTTCAAATAAGCACTGAACCCGGTATCAACATAGGCGGCTGGCGGTAATTCATCCACCAGGACGGCAGTATCGATATCTGCCAGTTCATTAATGTTTTGCTGTTGCTCGTATTCATAAATGCCCAGCAAGCCCACAACCAGGACCAGCAAGGGCAGGGCCAGGCCCAGCTTGCCCATCCAGGAACCTGGTCCCTGGAAAGAAAAGCCAGAGTTGCCAGCCAGCACGCCCTTGAATACCTTCACGGCTGCCGGTGCTTCCTGCTTCTTGCGGGCCAAAGCCGCTTTGCGTGCCAGCGCCAGCCTGTCAAGGGTAGGGGCAGGCAGGCTTTCTGCTGACTCGTTCAGCGCCCGTCTTACCTTGTAAGCAAACTCAAGGTCTTTAGCTTCTTTTGAGTAATTCATAGGTGTATTCCTTTCGCCTTGAGCGTGACGGCCAATGCGTGTGTTGCCCTGGAGCAGTGTGTTTTGACGCTGCCTTCTGAGCAACCCATTGCAGCGGCGGTTTCCGCTACATCCATGTCTTCCCAATAACGCATGAGGAACGCTTCCCGTTGACGTGCTGGAAGTTTTTTTATTTCTTCGTCAATTATGTTAAGAACTTGCTCACGTTCTATCTTGTCTGCACTGGATTCGGATGATTCCGAGCCTTCTTCAGCATAACTTTCCAGCAAGTCAAAATTATCGTCGTCCTGATTATTGGACGGCGTGATGCTGGAAAACAGGCTAACCCAGGTGTTTCTGACCTTTTCCCGGCGAAAAAAATCCAGGATAGTGTTTTGCAGTATGCGCTGGAACAGCATGGGCAATTCTGCCGCAGGTTTGTCGCCATATTTTTCGGCGAGCTTGATCATTGCCTCCTGGACAATGTCCAGGGCAGACTCTTCATTTCTTACCGTATAGACAGCATGTTTGAAAGCGCGTCGTTCTACACCTTCCAAAAAGCTGGATAATTCTTTGTCTGTGGCCATTGTTGGCAGTTACGCGCTTTACGTTCGCTTTGCGTTGAGTTACGTTGTTATAGCAGGCGCGGCTTCCTCATTGTCGTTACGCATTGGCTTTGATTAATGACGATCAATGGCGTTAAAACTAAAGAAGCTGGCTATGCAAAATTGCGCACATGCTAGCAAAAATACGTGCTTATGTCCTGAATTTTGTGGCTTATTGTCATTTGATAACATTTTAAGGGCAAATAAGTTTCTTTTCTTATAGAATTTTCCTTGACCAAATTGCTGCGACGCAGTACCTTGTGAGTCCGCTCCAAAATCTCGGGGCACAAAATGCTTGTCTGGAACAGCCCACAATGCCGTCGCCGACAAGTTCGCTTTAAGAAGCTGTTTGTTCTGACCCATGCCACAAGCGTGAGAAGTCTGTCGTTGTAAAGCCTTAATACTGATTGAACGAGTGCACTAAGCCTTGCCTGGTACCATATCCAACGGATGTGTAAAGGGGAATGTGACCGCACGTAAAGGGATCTCAGCTTTCCGGTATTTACATGTCGATTTCGCCAGGAAAGAACATCCGATCAATCTCCTATGGACCTTGAAAGGACACAATTTATGAGTTCAGAATTTACAGGCGCAGAGATACTTGTCAAGTGTCTTGCCGAAGAGGGTGTTGAGCATGTATTCGGATATCCGGGTGGTGCCGTACTCTATATCTATGATGCAATCTTCAATCAGGACAAGTTTCAACACATCCTGGTGCGTCATGAGCAGGCTGCAGTACATGCTGCTGATGCTTATTCCCGTTCCTCCAATAAAGTAGGCGTGGCCCTGGTCACTTCCGGACCTGGTGTTACCAATGCGGTAACCGGGCTGGCAACTGCTTATATGGATTCGATACCCATGGTGATCATTTCAGGCCAGGTGCCCAGTGCCGTTATCGGCCAGGATGCTTTCCAGGAATGTGACACCGTTGGTATTACCCGTCCCTGCGTAAAGCATAATTTTTTGGTGAAAGACGTCAGGGATCTGGCCGAGACCGTCAAAAAAGCATTCTATATTGCAACGACAGGTCGTCCGGGCCCTGTGCTGGTGGATATCCCCAAGGATATCAGCATGCACAAAACTACCTATAGCTACCCTAAAGAAGTCGAAATGCGCTCTTACAAGCCAGTCGATAAAGGGCATGCAGGTCAAATTCGCAAGGCTGTGCAACTGCTGTTGCAGGCTGAACGTCCCATGATTTATACCGGTGGCGGCGTGATACTCGCGCATGCTGCGCCGGAGCTGAACAAGCTGGTCGATCTGCTCGGCTTTCCATGTACCAATACCCTCATGGGTTTGGGCGCCTACCGTGCCAGCGATGAAAAATTCGTCGGCATGCCGGGCATGCATGGTACTTACGAAGCCAATATGGCCATGCAACACTGTGACGTGCTGATCGCCATTGGCGCACGTTTTGATGACCGCGTGATCGGCAATCCCAAGCATTTCTCTTCGCATCCACGCAAGATCATTCATATTGATATTGATCCTTCGTCGATTTCCAAGCGCGTCAAGGTTGATATTCCTATTGTGGGCAATGTCAAAGACGTCTTGCAGGAAATGTTGTCACAACTGAGTGCAGTTGAGACACGTCCTGATCCAAAGGCGCTGGCTACCTGGTGGAAGCAGGTCAATGAATGGCGTGGCCGTGAATGCCTGAAATACCCGACTTCAAATGAAGTCATCAAGCCACAGTCCGTGGTTGAAAAAGTCTGGGAAGTGACCAAGGGCGATGCCTTTGTTACCTCGGACGTTGGCCAGCATCAGATGTGGGCTGCGCAATACTACCGCTTTGATAAGCCACGTCGCTGGATCAATTCCGGTGGCCTGGGGACCATGGGCGTGGGTTTGCCGTATGCCATGGGTGTGCAGATGGCTAACCCGGATGCGACTGTTGCCTGTATCACTGGCGAAGCCTCGATACAGATGTGTATACAAGAGCTGGCAACCTGCAAGCAGTATCACCTGACACCAAAAATTATCTTGTTGAACAACCGCTTCCTTGGCATGGTCAGGCAGTGGCAGCAAATTGATTATGGCTCACGTTATTCCGAGTCTTACATGGACTCTCTGCCCGATTTTACCAAGCTGGTGGAAGCCTATGGCCACGTCGGCATGAAGATAGAAAACCCGGCAGACGTCGATGGCGCAGTGCGTGAAGCCTTTGCCATGAAAGACAGGCTGGTATTCATGAACTTCATTACTGATCAAACCGAGAATGTCTGGCCTATGGTCAAGGCAGGCAAGGGCTTGACTGAAATGTTGCTGGGTTCGGAGGATCTGTAATGAGACATATTATTTCCATCCTTCTTGAGAATGAAGCCGGTGCCTTGTCCCGTGTGGTCGGTCTGTTTTCTGCGCGCGGCTATAACATTGAAACCCTGACGGTTGCACCGACTGAAGACCCGACCCTGTCGCGTATGACGATCGTGACTTCTGGTTCTGACGACATCATCGAACAGATCACCAAACATTTGAACCGCCTGATTGAGGTAGTCAAAGTGGTTGATCTGACCGAAGGCGCGCACATAGAACGCGAACTGATGCTGATCAAAGTAAGGGCGGTCGGCAAGGAGCGCGAAGAAATGAAGCGTACCGCAGATATTTTCCGTGGCCGCGTCATCGACGTCACCGAAAAGACCTACACCATAGAATTGACTGGTAATAAAGGTAAATTGGATGCTTTCATCGATTCAATCGACCGCACGGCAATTCTGGAAACGGTACGTACCGGTGGTTCAGGCATAGGACGCGGCGAACGCATCCTCAAGGTTTAAAAAATAGTTTCAGGCATACGCCATCCCCTACAAAAATACTTAATTATTAGGATACAAAATGAAAGTTTTCTACGACAAAGATTGTGATCTCTCCCTGATCAAAGGCAAAAACGTTGCTATCATCGGCTACGGTTCTCAAGGCCATGCACACGCACAGAACTTGAATGATTCCGGCTGTAAAGTGACTGTCGCCCTGCGTAAAGGCGGCGCTTCATGGGATAAGGCAAAAAATGCCGGTCTGAACGTGGCTGAAGTGAACGACGCAGTCAAAGCAGCTGACGTCATCATGATCTTGCTGCCAGATGAAAACATCGCCCAGGTGTATGCTGAAAACGTTGCTCCTCACGCCAAACAAGGCGCAGTGCTGGCATTTGCCCATGGCTTCAATGTCCACTACGGTCAAGTTGTGCCACGCGCCGATCTGGATGTCATCATGATCGCTCCTAAGGCACCTGGCCACACTGTACGTGGTACTTATAGCCAGGGCGGCGGCGTGCCTCACCTGATCGCTGTGTATCAGGATAAATCCGGCTCTGCCCGTGACATCGCCTTGTCCTACGCAATGGCTAACGGTGGTGGCCGTGCCGGCATCATCGAAACCAACTTCCGTGAAGAAACAGAAACTGATTTGTTCGGTGAGCAAGCGGTTCTGTGCGGTGGTGCAGTTGAACTCATTAAGGCTGGTTTCGAAACCCTGGTTGAAGCTGGTTATGCACCAGAAATGGCTTACTTTGAATGTCTGCATGAATTGAAACTGATCGTTGACCTGATCTATGAAGGCGGTATCGCCAACATGAATTACTCGATCTCCAACAATGCAGAATACGGTGAATATGTGACTGGCCCTAAAGTCGTTACAGAAGACACCAAAAACGCCATGCGCCAATGCCTGAAAGATATTCAGACTGGTGAATACGCGAAGAGCTTCATCCTGGAAAACAAAGCCGGCGCGCCGACTTTGATCTCCCGCCGTCGTTTGACTTCTGAGCATCAGATCGAAGAAGTGGGCGCGAAATTGCGTGCCATGATGCCTTGGATAGCGAAGAACAAACTGGTTGATCAAAGCAAAAACTAATTGCTGAGATCGCCGGGCATCATCCAGCGTGCGCTTGCAGGCGCACGCAGCTCGAAGGCTAAAAGTCGTCCACTTGGACGACTTTTTTTACGCCTTCAAGTGCACTTGGATCGCTAAAAACAAACTGGTTGATCAATCCAAAAACTAATTTTTAAGATCGCCGGGCATCATCTCGTCTGCGCTTGCAAGCGCAGACGGCTCGAAGACTAAAAATCGCCCGCGAGGGCGATTTTTCTTTAACTTTATCGAGATTTTGTAACTGCCGTGTTTTCCGCAAAATCAATTCTAAGCAAATTTTTAGTCTCGTCAGTTTGCAAGTAAATAACGTGTAACGGAGAGATGGTATGGTAATTATTAAAATTGCATATCTTCTGGTAAAGTGGCGGGTTTTTGGGTGTTCAAACAAATTGTAAGGGTTGAGAATGAAAGTCGTTATTGCAGTATTGATAGCGGGATTGTCTTTAGCTGCTTGTGGCGGTGGGGGTGGTTCAAATCCGCAGTCCAGTATCACTGCCGGAACTACAACAGGTACGACTACCGGAACTACAACAGGTACGACTACCGGAACCACAACAGGTACGACTACCGGAACTACAACAGGTACGACTACCGGAACTACAACAGGTACGACTACCGGAACTACAACAGGTACGACTACCGGAACTACAACAGGTACGACTACCGGAACTACAACAGGTACGACTACCGGAACTACAACAGGT